>CAIVVZ010000022.1 GCA_903909505.1 uncultured Desulfobacteraceae bacterium | reverse complement strand
TTTTCAGCCATGATGACCAGACTGTTGGTTGCCTTGTCAGCGTTAATCTTAACTTTTTCGGACAGGATGGACGGTGCAACCGCCTTGTCTTTTTCAGGCGCGCCGTCGGATTTTCTGGGCATGTCCTGAAGCACCTTGACCAGGTCCTCGGCCTTGGCATTCTCCAGATAATAGACCCGCATTTTTTCGTTTCCCTTGGGTGTTTCCTTATCCAGTTCCTGAATCAGGTTCCTGATTTTCTGGGTATGCTCATCGCCTGCCATGACCACCAGAGCATTGGTTCTGTCATCGGCAAATACCCGGATCCCGGCATCGGAATCCTCTTTTCCGGCCCTGGCAGCGGTCTGAAAAATGGAATCCAGGAGCCTGACCACCTGGGATGCGACGGCATAACGCAGCACAAATACCGAGATTTCCTGCCCGGAACTGGACACGTCAATGGCCTTGATCATGCGTAGCAGCCGCTGAATATTGGAATGCATATCCGTGACAATCAGCGTGTTTGTGGGCGGATAGGCCATCAGAACACTGCTCTTGGAAATGAGCGGGACAAAGAGACGGGAAATCAACACGGCACTGGCATATTTCAGGGGAATCACCTGGGTGACAACCCGATCGTCCGAAGACCCGGATGACTCCCGAATCAGGGTTTCGATGCTTCGGGTCCGGGCTTCGGAAAGGGGCACGATTTTAACCAGGCCACCGGATTCGATGGCCGTATACCCATAGACTTCCAGAACCGATTCAAATACCTTATAGGCTTCGGCCACGGTGATTTTATCCGGGGAGATAATCGTGACCTTGCCCGTGACACGCTGATCCACCACCATATTTTTTCCGGTCAGATCGCTGATGAACTTGATCAGGACGGCAATATCCACGTTGTTGAAATCAATGGATATCAGCCCATTCGAAACCACGGCACTTTCAGATGGTTTCCGGGGCTGTGAAACGCCTTTTTCCTTTGCGGCAACCGGCATTCCAGATAACAGCAACACCATCAAAAAGGTCACTACCCAGTAAATACCGGTCGGAATACATAAACGCCAAAATTTTATCACCTGATCAATTTCCCGTTATTAAAAAGTGCTCAGAGGCCAGCAGGTCAGCGTACCGCCGACAGGGGATTTCAGCTTTCCGGCTTTGATTCTTAACCTCTTAGGGATCGTGGAACGTGCGACCCATCATTCAATGGCATAGTCAATGACTTCCTCCCTGCCACCTCGCTTCAGCTGCAGCTTGAGGCGGGATGCGGATTTCATGCCGGTATAAAGCTTCAGGGCATCATCCACGGATTCAATGGCTTTTCCATCCACACCGGAGAGGATGTCCCCGCTTCTCAGTCCGATCTGGCTGAAAAACGAATCCTGAGGAATACCGCTGATCATCAAGCCATCGGGCTTCCCCTGGTTGAAATTCGGAATGATCCGCACTTGTTTCATCAGTTGGTTAATGTCCTTGATGGCCTCATCAACCTGAGACCGTTTGATGCTGATCACCTGCTGCCGGTCATCAACCTGGGCGGGCAGGGAACTCGAAGGGGGTGAAGGAGACAGCCCGCTGGTCCACTGGTCCATCTCCAGGAGTTCTTCCCTGCCGCTGACCTGAAGCACGATCTTTCCTTTCAGGATCATGACCACAACTGCATCCTGAATCGCATCGCCGACTCTAACCAGAAACTGGCCTTTCCCGGAAGCATCCTCAATGACCGCGCAGGCCGTGTCTTCGGGTCCGGAAATGGTACCCCGAAGCTTTAGTTTCAGCCGGGTTTGACGCAGTTTTTCAATGTCGGATGAAATGCGCTGCCGATCCGAGGGTTCCTGGGTGCCGAATAGATTTCGCCGGGAAATGACCGCATACCCTGAAAAAGGAGAAAAGGCGGCTGCCGCGTTTTTCCGGGACGCGCTTTCAGGTGCGCGGGAAATGCCGCAGGGAGCAAGTTCCCCAAGGAGAAGCCGGTATCCGGTTTTAACCCCAAAAAAAACCGCTCCCGCCATCAGCATGGCCTGCAGCAGCGCAAGAACTCGGTTGATCCAGACGGTAGTGTTCATCAATTTAAGAAAAAAGCCACAAGTTAGAAGTCAATATGATCATCATGACCATCAAAACACGATATCCGGCATTATTCCCCGGAGGCGTTCACTTGCCGGATCGCCTATTTTAAAGAAAACAGCGGGGCTTCAAGTGTTCCGGTGATCTGAAACGGCCAGAAGATATTTTGGCCGCTGCCATCTGTTTTCTGATTGGAGATACCTGCCCCCGGAAAACTGGCTTTCAAGCGGGCCAGAACCTCCGGTTTCAGATGAACAACGCCGGCAATCTGGAGTCGGCTCTTTTCAAATGGCGTTTTCATCTGAATCTCCCCGCTCAGGCTTCCGTCCATCTGTATGCCCTCTGCTGTAAAGGAGGTGATATCGAGCTTTTCACCCTGCCAGCCGATATCGGCCTGAATCTGCTTGAATTGAAAGCTGCTGATCACCGGAAGCGGGAGCTCCAAGCGGAGCTCCGCAAGCACCAGGCGCGCAGACAGGGGATGTTTTTTTCTGTCCTGAAACAGGGGAACAAGCTTTGGCAGAACGCGGATTTGATCCGCCTGAATCTCAGACTTGTTCTGCAACGACACGGCAAAGTTCTCCATTACCAGCCCCGGCGACAGGGACAACCCCAACCGGCCAATCGACAACGTGGCATCGGGCGCCATTTGGCTGAGACCGCATTGAGCATACCTTATGAGTTCGTCGGATGGAAAGAGAAAAACTCCCCACATCCCGGTCAGCACCAGAAAGCAGCCGGCATAAGCTGAAATTTTTCGAATACTAAGGCGCAATTGTTTCCACCCAGAGGATCACATCGATCCCTTCAGCAGACTGAGCGGTCTTTGCAATCGAAGCCTTTTTAACCCTTACCAGACTGTCGGATGTTTCAACCCCATAGAGAAAGGAGGAGAGCTGATGCAGGGAAATGGACTGAAGTTTCATCTCCACCTGAAAAATCTTGAAAGCACTGCTCTGAAGATCGCTCCCGGAAGGTTTCATGTAGGCAATGTGATCCTTGACCCCTGCGCTTCCCGCCGTTTGATCCAGATATGAAAACAGCGTAAAGCCTTTTTCTCTGAGGGATAGGCGACTTCGGATTCCTTCCGCATTTTGCTTCAGCAACGCATGGGTTTTCTGGAGCCCCTGCATCTCTTCGAGCTCAAGCGCCTTAGTGAGTATGGCCTGATCCAGCGTTTTCCTGTACCGGATGATCGGAAAAACGCCCCACTCCCCAACAATCAGAACGCCGACCACCAGCAGCGCTGAACAGACAGCAATCCTTTCACGGGTATTTAATTGAACTGGCAGTCTCATATCGTGATATTCAGATGAAACTGAATGCGGTTTCCCGTGTTGTTCAAATTAGCGGCAACGATCGTGACAAGTGAAAACCCGCCGTTTGAGCCTTCCAGCCGGCGTTTGATTTCTTCCACGGAATTAAAGGAATCGGTATGGCCGGTGAGCTGAAGGATGCCGTCTTCAAAGGCGAGCCGAGTCAGCTCAACCGGAACATCCTCCGGAATGCGGCTGCTGATTCTGCCGAGAAGGTCAACAAGCCGCGTCTCCTGTCCCTTTATATCCGACCCCGGAATCTGACGTTGCGCATCCTGAACATGAGTCCGCATCTGATGCAGCGGCTCAACAATGGTGGTAATCTCCGGGAAAGTGTCCGTGAGCACCTGACCAATCCGTCGGTTCAGAAAGTCCAGTCGTTTTTCCAGAATCTGCATATCGATTCGAACATACGCGAAAGCCGCCAGAACCGCAAGCCCTGCCATAACACCGGTCCTCAGAAGGCCTGATCGGCACGCCACCCAGGAAGTTCTCAGGCCAAAAACCCCCTTTCGCAGGTTCAGGCCGGGAAAACCGTTTATTCTCGCAAAGGCCGCTCCCAGGGCGGAATCACCAATCTCCGGGCTCCAGCTTGAGGGAAGGTCGGATTTCAGCCGGATGCCGGCATCGGCAACAAGATTCACCGGGTGAACCGGAAGACCACATTTTTCGGAAAGTGCGGAAGCAACCGTCGAAGCATTTGCCGAAGCATCCGAAAGGCCGCCGGCAAGAAATATCCGGTCAATCCGGATCTCCTTGCAGGAACTCAGAAGGGTCTGCTGTATCAGGGGAAAAAGAAAATCCGCCGAAGGAGGTAAGTTTGAACCGGGAAATGCGCGAATGACCGTCAAGGTCCGGGAAAGGACCAGAAACAGGGCGGTATGGGTTTTATCGGCATCCACCAGAAGCCAGTTCGAAGGGCTGTTTGTCGCATGCATCAGGCAAAGGGAAAGGGCATAGCCTCCTGGCACAAAGCGTTCCGGTTCAAGACCGGATTGTTTCAGGATAGACAGGTATGCGGCCAGACGCGATTTTTCGATTGCAGCCGCCAGAATCCGGGTGGACGCTGCCCGGGATGCGAAGCGAAGCAGTTGCGCAAGCCTGGAGATGAACTTATTTTTCGGCATTGCGCAGCTGACCGGAATGAAATCAATGATCAGATCATCGGCGGGGACCGGCAGACTCTGCTCAAGTTCATAGGGCAGCATCTGATCAATTTTCCGCGAATCCGTAAACGGCAATGCGATATTGCGGTAAAAGAACTGGTCGGACGGCAGCGCCACAACACAGACCGCAGGGAGATTCGCCTGCCCGGAAACGGATTCAAGGCAGAAAGCCAGCCCTTTTTCCAGATCTTCCGGCCGTTCAAGAAAAACATGGGCATGGGCATCCATCCACACCCCCTTGTAACTGCCCCGTATCAGAACCGCGGAGACCGAGTCTTTCCGAAAATCCACACCCAGTATTCTTATGGTCATAAACATTCACAAAACAGAGACGTTAGAACTCAAGTAAGGGAGCACTTTTCATTCTACAAGCCAAGTTAGAATCTTGCAGGTATACTTGCCGGTGACCGGATCATTTTCCCTGTGAACCAGGGCCGTTGCTGTTACAGAAAGATGATCCATTCGAGCGGATGCGCGAATCCGAAACAGATCGCTGGATAGGGTGATCAGCCGCGGATCAATGACCACCCCCTGAAGACCTGCAACCTGTTTATACCACGAAGGAGAAGAAAGATCATGAATATATTTCGAGTCGGACATCTCAACGCGATAATCCACAAGGGCCTGGGCCAGTTCTTCTTTTCCGGAAGGCAGAATCGCTGCAAGAACCGGCTGCTCCGCCGTATTGATATTAATCTTGCCGGCAGATCCCATGGGCAACGGCTGCGTATCTTCCCCGCGGTACGCCGTGATATAGTCCGAAATACCCCTTTCATTCGGTGAGCCGTAAAACAGATTCGCCGTAATCCCCCTTATCCGCATCAACTCGCCGATATGGGGGATGGGCCCGTTGCGGCAGGGATATGGCGGGGTCAACCCCTGGTAATAATCGGATTCCGCGCCATTCAGGCAGGAAAGGGCATCATCATCTTCAGAATCCATCCAGTCTTTCAGCGCACAGATAATGTCATCCGGTTCAAAGGGTTCATCCGGCGAAAGCCGGGAGTGCACGACCCTCAAAAACCGATCCCACAGCAGGCGCTGTCCTTCATTATACTGCCTGCCGCCCGATCCCTGGACCAGGGTATTGACCTGAATTTTTGCCTGCTCATCCTGAATGGCAACGGTAAGCTCGCCGATTTCAAATGCCAGTTCCGTTACCACGGCCTGAACGATGTCGGGATTCGCCCATGCCTCCTGAATGGAGTCAATTTCACTATCGACCTTGTCCCGGATCAGAAGAGCCATCGCCGCCTGGACACCGGACGACGCCATCGCGGACAGCGTCGTCCGGTGTTGCTCAATTACCGCCCGGGTCGCCGTGGATCGGCCCCTGCGATTCATCTCGAGCGAGACAGCCACCACCACACTGAGAATGGCCACCGTTACCAGAAGGGCAATCCCTCTGGAATTCAGTCGTTTTTGTTTATTGTTCATCACGGGTAACGACCCAGGTTCAGGGGCTGAAACATCAGTTCCCGCGGATCACCCTCATCAAGTCATCGCGGGTAATAATGACCGAGATATCCGGAACATGTTTTCGTATATTCTCCACTCCCCCTTCCTGCCGGTCCACGAGAATGACGACTTTAACAACGTTCATTCCTTCTGACTGTGCCCGTTCAATGGCCTTGATGGTGGAGCCGCCGGTAGTCGCCACATCATCAATGATGGCCACCCGGTCTCCTGGCTGAATATCCCCCTCGATCCACCGGATCATGCCATGATCCTTGCGGGTTTTACGAATGGAAAAGGCCTGAATCGGATTTCCCTGAAGTTCCGATACGAATGCCGCTGCAACCGCGATGGGATCAGCACCGAAAGTGAGCCCGCCGATACCGGTAACCTGAGCATTCCGGATAGCCTCATATACAAGATGGCCGGTTAAAAACATGCCTCTGGGGCTGAGGGTCGTGGGTTTGCAGTTGACATAAAATTGGCTCATCTGGCCGGAAACCAGCTTAAAAATCGGCTCTTCGCTGAACTGGAATGATTTTTTACAAAGGATATGGATCAGCTCTTGTTTCATATATGGCTCTTTCGGATTTGGCGTTTCTGTTATTACTCAGCATGATTCATGGGTTACAATCTTAGTATCGCCCATGGATAGCTTCCGACAGCGGTCTTCCAAAGATAAAATCGAGCAAATTCGATTCGACTCCCGCCTTTTCAACCACAAGAATGCGAATCGACCGGTCGTATTCAAGTATCTCCTGAATGGTTTTTTTTGCATCTGCGCCGCCGGATTTCGAATCAAGAAGATTCCGCACCGTCACATGACTGCAGCGCAGGTCGTGATCCTCAATCAGGCTCCACAGCGCCGGAATGCCGGACAGAAGATCCTCTCGCATCAGCCGATTCTGCGAGTACAAGGCCTCGATATCCCGCGTATCCCAGCATTTGAGGATTCGGCATTCCAGGGGACGGTGTTCATAAATGCGACAGGCAGGTCCCGATTTATCAAAAAAGACGCAGGTCCATGCCCGGTTCCGCCCCTTTATTTTGATCATTTCAGATTCCAGGGGAAGCAAACAGCCCCTTATGGAATCATTTACCAACTCCCCTTTTCGAAGGGTATACAGGTGTTTGGCCGGAATGAGACCGGAATCAATCAACATCCGGTCTTCGACATGAAAGGCCGGCCCGCCTTTTTCACAGCAGATCCCGCAGCGCCTGCATTCTGTTGATGATGAAGGGTTCATGGACATTTGATCAATGGCCCTCGTCCTGAACACCGGCAGCGCTCCAGCCGGAAAATCGAAGCAGGATCAGCAGTCCGGGAATGGCTGCCAGCACACAGGCGGTAAAAAACCAGTTCCAACCCATGGTCTTTGCCAGAAAACCGGTGGGCGCGGACGCCAGAACCCGGGGAACGCCCATCAGGCTGGAGAGCAGGGCGTACTGGGTGGCGGTAAACCGCTTATGGGTCATACTGGCCATAAACGCGGTAAAAGCCGAAGTTCCCATGCCGCTCGTAAAATTTTCAAAGGCGATGACCGCGGACAGGGCTGCAACGCTGGGTCCGGTATACGTCAGCACAATGAAGCCGGCAGTGGAAACCGCCTGAAGGACTCCGAATATCCACAGGCTGCTGCCGATACCGATACGGATCATCCAGATGCCGCCAACCAGGCTGCCGGCAATCGTTGCCCAAAAACCGAAGAGTTTAACCACGGCGCCGATTTCGGTCTTGGAAAACCCGATATCCAGATAAAACGGCGTGGCCATGGCGCTGGCCATGCTGTCTCCGATCTTGTAGCAGAGGATAAAGGCCAGAATCCACCAGGCGCCATTACGGGTGAAATATTCCCTGAGCGGAGCAAACACCGCTTCACCCAGGGTTCCGGGCACACCGAAGGGCTGGTCAGGCTCCTTTGATAAAAATGTGGTTACCATGCCCGGAATCATGCAGGCCGCCATGATAAGATAAACCGTGGAAAACGGCAAGTGATCCGCCAGAATCAGTCCGCCGCCAGATGCCAGCAGCATTCCCACCCGGTAACCATTCACATACAGGGATGAGCCCAGGCCCAGCTCGGCATCGCTCAGGGTTTCCCTGCGGTAAGCATCGACAACGATATCCTGGCTGGCGCTGAAAAACGTCACCAGGAATGCGGCCCCGGCCAGCAGCAATGGATGCGACTTTGGGTTGGACAGGCCCAGTCCGGCTATGGCAGCCATCAGACTCAACTGGGCAAGAAAAAGCCATCCGCGCCGTCTGCCTAGAAAGGGAAGCGTCATGCGGTCCAGAAGCGGCGCCCACAGGAACTTGACCGTATAGGGAATTCCCACCAGAGACATCAGGCCGATAACGGACAGGTCGACCCCTTCTTCCTTCATCCAGGCTTGAAGCACGGATATGGTCAAAAGAAGGGGAAGTCCGCATGAAAACCCCATCAGAAAGGTCACCGCCATGCGGCTGCTGAAAATAACCTTTACCAGGGCCATCGGTTGAAAGGAAGAGAGCTTATCGCGCAGGGGTGTTATCCAGTTGCGCCGGTAAAACCACCGGCCCAAAAATATCCTTTAGAGCCAGCAATGCATTTCGCTGGCGATTCAAGATATCAAAGAGTTTCAGAGGAATATTCGTTCCCTTTGCATAGGCGCTGAGCTGAAGATCAATCCTGAAAACAATGTTATCCACATATAAGGAGAACTGCTTGAGATAAAGATCTTCGGGATAGTCCTTATCGATGATCGACTTAAACAAGTCCTTCAGATCGCCATACCGGGGAATGAATCCGATCGGTGTTTCAATGGCGCCCACTTCCTGGCTCGCTCTGCGTTCCAGCCAAGCCAGCCAGACCTTGACATCCCGCTTTTCACCCAGGAGTTTTTTCCCGTCCCCGCCCCTGGCTTCATGGGTCAGAAAATAATTCAGCCCTGCCATCACCGGTTTTTTGTTTGCTGCGATTTTAGGATTTCCGAAAAACTTGAACTGCGCATCCATGTAATCACCAAGCACGCCGGGAATAAATGGTGCATTGGCCCAGGGCGCACGTTTGACGCCGGTTGCACCAACCTCGGTTGCCGTCGCCGCCGATACAATGCAGGCGCCGATGACCACCCCCTCATCGGAAGACCTGGCTGCCCAGACCGGCGGCATGGTGTTGCTGTCCCTGCCGCTGTAAGTAATGACGCGGGTTTCGACGCCTTCTGGATTCTCGGCCTGTTCCGAGTAATTTTCCAGGGCTTTTGAAGAAAGCGTACATCGCGAATTGGAGTGGGAAATCGGAACCGGTTTTCCTTTTTCATCCACCTTCCCCGGCTCCCATGGCCCCTGGAAATTGATCCCTTTCGGCGGATGCGCTTCACCATTTCCGGCCCAGTGGGGGACACCGGCTTCATCCACCAGAACATTCGACCAGATGACCTCGGTTCCGGGTTTTCGAAGCAGGCGCACAAGCTTGGGATCCCCTTCATGGTTCACATCCTCGAGAATTCCGAAGATACCGCATTCCGGGTTGACGGAGCGGATCGTGCCATGATCATCAATCCACATCTGGGCCAGGTCATCCCCGACAAAATAGGTGCCGGCCATGGCCGTTGTGGTTTTCCCGCACCCGCTGGGAGCCGCCCCCGCACACCAGGTAATGCGGCCGCGGGGGCCTTCAATTCCGGTGATAAACATGTGTTCGGAGAGCTCGTTTCCCCTGTTTTCATAAACCGCCTTATCGACCGAGAACCGGTGATTTCCCTTTTTCATCAGCAACGTGTTTCCCGCATATGTACAGTTGAAGCTGTAGGTTGTCTGATGACTGCGATCCATGAATACCCGTGCATTGGGCAGATCTTCGGAGCGGTTCCGGCCTTCGCTGTGAATATTCGTATAAAAATGTTTCAGACGTTCGACTTCTTCGTCAAAACGGGCATATACATTCCGATAGAGGAGCTCTGCGCTGTGGGTGACATAGGCGGAGCTGGTGATTTCCATCGCTGGATTGGATACGGGCGATCCGGCGGGTCCGCGGATGTAAAACCCCACCATCATGACCTTACCGCGCATGATGCCGGCCATTTTTTCCCGGATGTCGCAAAGCGCATCCTGGCGGAGCATTTTATTGGCCAGCGAGCTGACCAGATCGCCTTCGTTGGCGATATAAAATGTCCGGTCCAGAATCCTTCCCTGCTCTTCCTTCAGATCAAAATGCAGGGTATGGTTTTCCATGGCCAGCGGGGTTTCTTCACCTTTTTGAAGAGCCAGGTTCCGGACAAACTGCCTGTCCGGTTCGGAACCCGTATTGACGAAGACCGCATCCGGTTCGCACATTGAAATGGCATTGGCTATTTTCAACAGGACAGCCGCATTTTGAATCTTCAGAATTTTTGAGAGGTTGGCGGCATCCATCTTTTTTTCGAAAATAGACCGCGCCATCTCCAAGGTTGATATTCCGCCAATCTCCAAGGCAATATCGACTCCCTGGTTTTTAACGACCATGATATATAACTCCTTGCTGTTAATATGAAAGAAAATCAAACATAGGCTTCAACGACGATGTCCTGAAGGCTTCGCTTGGGAACATGATGAACCCCCCGGCTGTCCCGCCAGTATCGGATACCGCCGTCAGCTCCGAGAGGCTCGACAACAATTTCTTCTCGCGGCACCCCCAGAGCCAGAACCAGAAGGATCTTAAGATCTGCGGAAAGGTTCAGAACACCTCGAAGTTTTTCCCGGTTCACGGCCCCCAGCATGCACCCGGCCAGCCCTTTTTCTCTGGCGCCCAGCAGAATACTCTGGCTGGCAATACCGTGATCGCATCCAAAATCCTGAGCAATGGCCGTATCCCCAAGGACAACAATATATCCGGATGGGCGCTCCCCTTCCAGGGGGCCCGGCCAGTCCTTTAGATAGGCAGCCCATGCCAGACAGGGGAAGATCTCGGCATTCTTCTCCGGATTGCAGCAAAGAACGTATTTTAACGGCTGTAAATTGGCTCCGGATGCCGACAACCGGGCCAGATTCACAAGCTCATTCAGCGTATTCATATCCAATGGGCGGCTTTGAATGAATCTTCGACAGGACCGGTTTTTTCGAATTAGATCCTCTAACATGCGATGCCTCCATGACAGGGAAATTTTTCCAGAATTGGCATCTGCTGCTGAAGCCAGAGCAGCACCTTATCAAATTCGTCCTGAAGTTGTTTCAGAGCCTTGCCGCGATGGCTGATCTGGCTCTTTTCCCGAGGAGTCATTTCTGCAAAGGTTTTGTTCAAGGGAGGATAATAAAAAATCGGATCATAGCCAAACCCGTTTGTGCCGGAAGCAGATTCGGCAATCAGCCCTTCACATCGGCCTTCGTATGTCAGAGCGGCGCCCGTGGGTGTGGCAATGGATATGACGCAGGAAAAGGATGCCTGGCGGTCAGTCTTCCCCTTCAGGTTCTGAAGCAGCAAATCGCAGCGATGGGCATCTGTCAGGCTGTCACCGCCATACCGGGCCGAATGGATTCCGGGTCCGCCCCCCAGAGCCGGAACAACGAGCCCTGAATCGTCGGCCAAGGCGGACAGGCCCAGTACCCTTGAAGTAAAAGCAGCTTTTTTATAGGCATTGTCATCAAAGGAGGCGCCGTCCTCCTCGACAGGCGGAATAGGCCCGAATTCTGAAAGACTTTTCAGACGCACCGGATAGTTTTTTAACAACGCAGCAATTTCGATAAGCTTGCCGCTATTTTTCGTGGCAATCACCAGGGTAACCGCATCTGTCACGGCATCCTCCTCATAAAGGTTAAGGCAGGGATTAAAACGGATGGATGCTTAATCCTGCTGTTTTTTATAGTTCATGGCCTGTTCTTTGTAAAGCATTTTGATAGGAACGAAATCATCCAATTGCCAGCAGCAACCACATCGACCTCTCAAATCCGTGCTTTTATAAAAAAACCCGCTCTACCCGGGATGCCACAGATGTAACGATTTCATAATGGATGGTGTTCAGGGCTTCCGCCATTTCCTCAACCGGAATGAATTCCTGCCCCTGACTGCCAAAGATCACCACTTCATCCCCGATACGAACATCCGGAATATGCCCCACATCCAGCAGGGTCAGATCCATGCAGATCCGTCCGACAATTTTGGCCCGGCTTCCCCGAACCAGCATCTGTCCCCGCGATGACAGCAGGCGGTTCAACCCATCTGCATATCCGGCTGAAACCGTGGCAATGACCGTTGGATTTTCGGTTTGGTATGTCAACCCGTAACTGACGTGAAATCCGGCAGGAACCATTTTAACGTGAATGACCCGGGTTTTGAGCATCATGGCCGGTGCCAGGGAAACGCGCTCCTTGCTGACCTCGTCGGACGGATAAAACCCATAGATAGAAATGCCTGGCCTGACCATGTCCAGATGGGTTTCGGGCAGATCGATGAGTGCGGCGCTGTTGGCGGCATGCCGCAGGGGGAATTCCAGACCATGAGCTTTCAGCTTGTCCAGAAATTCCAGGAACCGTTCCAACTGCTGGAGGGTGTGGGTCTTATCCTGGCTGTCCGCCGTCGCAAAATGGGTAAAAATCCCTTCAATCTCAATATGGGGGAGCCTGAATATGGACTCAATCACCCGCTGTGCGTTTCCAGGCAGGTGTTTTCCCAGCAGAGAAATGCGGGGGCTGTCCGGAAGAAGACCCAGCCGGCCCATGCCGGTATCCACTTTAATATGGACCTTTGCCCTTTCCTGAAGCCCTGCGGCTGCTTCGGACAAGGCTTCCGCAGCTTCGAACGTATAAACGGTCTGGATCAGACGATGAGCAACAAGCGTCTCGCTGTGTTCCGGCGGAGTATACCCCAGAATCAGTATGGGAACGGTAATCCCGGCCTTTCGCAGATGAACCCCTTCATCCATTCGGGCCACCCCCAGACAGTCCGCCCCATTTTTCAGAGCCACCAGCGCGACCTCAAGGGCTCCGTGTCCGTAGCCATTGGCCTTGACCACGGCCATCAACCGGGAACCGGGGCTGGTGATACGGCAAAGCTCCCGCACATTATGAGAAATGGCATTTAAATCAATTTCCGACCAAATCAGATTTGAATTCAAAATCTTATCCTCCACAAATCTCTTCCTTCAATAGACAACAGGCAATGCGATACTCCGGCGATCCATCCGGTAAGTAACGGATATTGCCCGGCTGGATGATCCGGTTCATGACACAGCCTTCGGGAATATCAAGCTTAAAGAGATCCGTTTCATTGATTCCCGGTGTTGAAATCAGACGATTATTCACAAAAATTTTGCTGTGAAGGGGATAATCTTCACAGAGCGGACATTGGTAAACCCTGCCATTTGGAAAAATAAAATAATTGTCCGCCACCCTGCCGGCGCACTCGAAAGGCTCGCCCGGCTTCAGAAAAACCCTGGGATAGGTAACGGAAATGCCCATCATCGCTGCTTTTTGGGCTACCGCCGGAACCTCGCGCAACCACTGGTCCGGAGAAACCTGATTTATTCTGTCCGGTTCGAATGCTACAGCCTGAGCAGATTTCCCCCGAATGCCGACAACCTGAATAAAAAACCGGCGGATTCCCATATTCGCCAGAAGCTCGGGCATTTTTTCAAGTTCATGGAGATTGGCGCTGCTAACCGTATAAATCAGGCTGGTGTTAAACCCTCTGGAAACCGCCTGCCGTATCCCCTTCAGACAGATATGGTAGGAGCCGTCTCCCCGAAGGCTATCGTTGACCGAAGGCGTGGCACCATCCAGGCTGAAACTAAAAAAATCCACATCATCGGGATTCAGGCAATTGAGAATATCATGAAACAGGTATCCATTCGTATCGATGGTAATCGATTGATACCCCAGTCGTCTGGCATGTTTTACGGCAAGGGGAAGTTCCGGATGTAAGGTGGGCTCTCCACCCAGAAAAATTACATTCGGCAGGTTTTCTTTTCCGGTAAATTCGTTCAACCAGGCAATGATCGTATCGATATCCAGAGATTCAGCACCATGCTGGGAAGGATTGATATAGCAGTGACGGCATCGCAGGTTGCATGCTGTCAGAATATGAAAAAAAACATTGGTCGCATTTTTTGAAAAAGCAACCGTTCGGGGAGAATTCATCGTCTATATAAATCCAGAAAAAAGGAAAATGGAAGTGCACTAAAGATCAGTTCACAATAAGCACCGAGATGTCTTTCACACTATGAATGACTTTTTGAGAAACGCTTCCAAGTATAAACTCCTTGACTCCGGAAAGGCCTCTTCTTCCCATAACGATAATGGAATACCCGAAATGGGCTTCTTCAATGATGTCTCTGGCAATTCCTCTCTTCTTTACCTGAACTTTCAGGCGAACACGATCTTTGTCGAAACCGGCGCTTACCAGAACGTCCTTTGCCTGTTTCAGGGCTTCATTGACCAGCTGTTTCTTTCGCTCTTCAAGCTGACAGAAATTGCTATGCTGAGAAAGAAAATATGGAGTCAGTTCAGGGCTGTTCATGTCGCAAAGCGCCGCGGTATCGGGGAGAACGCTGAAAAGGGTAATGTCGTTTTCAGATGGAGAAAAAGTTTTGGTAATAAATGCAATTGTCCGCATCGCATTCATGGAATCATCAAGGGCAACCAGAATCTTCTGTCCCATTTCTACCTCCTCAACCGGATTAAGCCCATAAGGCGTCAAATCAGATCTTTTAATTCATATTCGAACATGATCGGTTTTTCAAGATCTTATTTTGATCCCCTTCCAACAAAAATATTCCTTTGCAGAAAATGTCGGTTGTGGTACTTGTTGACTTAATCGCACTTTTTGAGTTTCAGTGGGGATAATCTCCGTTACGGATTTTTTTCAGAATTTTGATTGCACTCTTTATGATTTTGTTATATGAAATTCTACGGAGAATATGGAGAAGTGTAATTTATTTTGTTAATGATTCAATAAAAGGAGGAAAACTCATGAAAAAATTGGTTTTAATCATTGCATTGGGAATGCTTCTGACAGGATGCGCGGGAATCAAACAATCCGAATACATGGGGCACGACTCCCATTACAAAACCTGGAGCCATCTGGGATTCAGTTGGTGGGGATTTAATAATGTGACGGATAAAGCCGCTGAAAAATCGGCTCAGGAAAAATGGTGGGGAATTTCTTACGCAAGACACTAAAAATCGTTCCTGACTTAGCATACCGCTTATTTTTACCGATGACGAATAAAGTAAGCCAGTCCTGAGGGGTAGCCTGAGATTTTCGGTTGCCCCTTTTTTGATGTCATTGCAGCCCATCATCCATTCGTACCCATAACAGAGCCTACCATGACGTTTCGAAACCAATCGATGAAAGGAAGTAGGATGGCAAAGCGTGTCAGCTTTTATTGATTCGATTTCATGGATGTCGCTGCTGTCTATTGTCCTGCTCAGTCTGTATTGCCTGGCGTCGAAACAGTATTCCAAACTCCCCGAACTCCCCCTAACGCTCTTAATCATTTATTTTTGCATCCTATTTTTTTCCCGCCTGACCCAATCCCTTGTGTCATCCACCGATTGGAGCATCTGGCTCACCGTCATCGAATCCATTGTGCTGTCCTGGGCGGTTGCACGACTGGTTTTTGCCGGCGCTTTGGAAATTCCGCTAAAAGTCCGCGGGAAAAAACCCATTCCCAGAATCACACGGGATTTTATTCTTTTTCTGTGTTATGTGATTCTGGTTTTTATTGTCCTTCGCCTACAGAGCAATATCAATCTGGTCAGCCTGATCACCACGTCCGCCGCGCTCACCGTTGTTCTGGGATTTGCCGCCCAGTCGATGCTCAGCAATTTTTTCTTTGGCCTTGTCCTTCAGCTTGAACGACCATTCGACATCGGAGACTGGATTCAGGTGGGTGATAATATCGGTATGGTTACCAGCATCAACTGGAAATCAACCAAACTTCTCACACGGGATCAGGTGCTCATCTATATTCCCAATTCGGAAATCACTTCCCGTATCTTTTTGAACTATTCCAAACCGGACCGAAAGGTGCGTTCCAAAATAACGATTGGCCTGGAGTATGACGCGCCGCCGGATCGGGTGAAAAAAGTGATTCTGGACATGTTATACCAGCATCAGAAGGTGCTAAAGCATCCTGCCCCCGATGTCCTGCTGATCACTTTTGGTGACTCGGCCATTCTTTATGAAATTCGTTTCTGGCACGAAAATTTCTCAAACGAACCCAAGATCAAATCTGAAATCAACATCCTCATCTGGTATGCTCTCAGAAGGCACAACATCGCTATTCCGTTTCCGATTCGCAACATCCACCACGCCCACGAGGAGCGCGCCCACCAGGCGGCAATGCGTGAACATCGCTGTAATGACATGGTCCGGATGTTTGAGAAAGTACCCGTGCTCTCGCCCCTTTCTCCGGAAGAACGCGCTCAACTGGCCCATCAGGTTAAAATCGAACCGTTCGGTGAAGGTGAAATCGTTGTCCGGCAGCAGGAGGCCGGCGACTCCCTCTACATCATCGTCAAAGGAACGTGCGAAGTGCTTCTGGAAAGCGATTCCCGACAATTCAAGCAAGTTGCCGTTCTTAAAAAAGGGGATTTTTTTGGCGAAATGAGCTTGTTAACCGGTGAGCCACGGAGCGCAACCGTTCGCGCAATTGAAGACACCGAAGTGATCAAGATTCAAAAGGATATTTTTTCAGAGATTCTTACAGCCAATTCAGGGATATCCGAATACCTGGGTCAGGTGCTGGCTGAACGCCAGCAGCAACTGGCCAGACAGGAAGGGGATAGCAGCGCCCTGTCTGCTGCCACATCCGGAGGGTTCATTCAAAAAATCAAATCTTTTTTTGGAATTTCATAGCCCCCTCTTTTGCCTTCAACCGCTTCGCTTTCTTGCCCTTTCAGTAAACAGTTCGGTTCTCTTTCCTTGACATCGCTTGATTGTTGCCATAAAATTCAGTTTTTAAAAATGACAACAGGTTGAAAACGATGAAAAAACAAAAAATCAATTCCATCCGTAATATCGGCATCATTGCCCATATCGACGCCGGAAAGACGACCGTTACCGAACGGATTCTGTATTATACCGGCAAATCCCATAAAATCGGCGAGGTCCATGATGGCGAAGCCATCATGGACTGGATGCCGGATGAGCAGGAACGGGGCATTACCATCACATCGGCGGTAACCACCTGTCACTGGAAAGACATCGATATTCAGCTGATTGATACGCCGGGCCATGTGGATTTCACCATAGAGGTCGAGCGGTCCCTGCGAGTTCTGGACGGAGCAATCGGGGTTTTTTGCGCGGTCGGCGGCGTAGAGCCTCAGTCCGAAACCGTGTGGCGCCAAGCAGACAAATACCACGTTCCGAAAATCGCTTTCGTGAATAAACTGGATCGCATCGGAGCTGATTTTTTCAGAACCATTGACATGATGCGCACCAGACTTCACGCCAACCCCTTGATTCTGCAGCTGCCTGTCGGAGAAGAAGAATCTTTTACCGGTGTGATCGATCTCGTCCATCTGAAACAGATCGTATGGGATGACGACTCTCTGGGAGCCACATTCAACCTTGAGGACATTGCCGCGGACCGCCTGGAATCTGCTCGAAATTACCGGGATAAACTGATCGAAGCGCTTGCCGAAGTGGATGACCAGGTCATGGAGGCCTATCTTGCAGAAATCCCGATAGAACCCGACATGCTGCTGGAAGCCATTCGAAACGCCACCATCGCACTGAAAGCGGTACCGGTTTTATGCGGTTCCGCGCTGAAAAACAAGGGGATTCAACCGCTTCTGGACGCCATCGCTCAGTTCCTGCCCAGCCCTGCCGATGTTCCGCCGATCAAGGGAGTTCATCCCCAGAGCGGAGACCCTATCGAATGCCCGGCAACAGACAAGGCACCGCTGGCGGCCCTGATCTTCAAGGTTTCCATGGCAGAAGGCCGAAAGCTATCCTTTGTCCGGATTTACAGCGGAAAGATCAAAGCTGGCGATGATGTGTTCAACCCTTTCCGGAATAAAAAGGAAAAACTATCCCGGATCCTGCAGATGCATGCCAACAAGCGGGAGCGGATTGATGAAGCCGGGGCGGGAAGCATTGTCGGGGTTATCGGTCTGAAGGATTCCTCAACCGGAGAAACGCTTTGTCAGCCGGATCACCCCATTCTTCTGGAAAAGATGGAGTTTTATGAGCCGGTCATTTCACTGGCGATTGAACCCAAAACCCGATCGGATCAGGAAAAACTGGATCAGGTGCTGGAAAAATTTCTGGCAGAAGACCCTACCTTACGGGTCAAGGAAGATCCGGACACAGGACAGAAAATTCTTTCCGGCATGGGAGAGCTGCATCTTGAAGTCATCATCAGCCGAATGACCAGAGAGTTCAATACCAGCGTCAACGTGGGAAAACCCCAGGTGGTATACCGGGAAACCATTGAGAAAGAAGCAGCCGCAACCGCTGTTTTCGATAAGGAAGTGGCCGGTCAGCGTCATTATGCCGAGGTCCGCGTGAACCTCAAACCCCTGTCCAGGGGGTCCGGCAACCGGTTCATTCTGGATCTTCCCGACAGCGCCATTCCACCCCAGTTCATGAAAGCGATTGAAAAAGGCGTTATGGAATCGCTGGAAAGCGGAACCCTCATGGGATATCCGGCGGTGGATATCGAGGCCTGCCTGTCTGGCGGTTCTTACCGTGAGTCTCAGGGGACCGATCTGGCGTACAAGGTCAGCGCATCCATGGCCTGCAAGGATGCACTGTCCAGGGGGGGGCCTTTCTTGCTGGATCCGATCATGGATGTGGAGATCTTTGTTCCGGAAACATTCACGGGCGATGTGATTGGCGACTTGAACAGCCGGGGGGGAAAGATCGAAGCCATTGAACCCAAAATCGGATTTCAGGCCATTCGGGCCATTGTTCCCCTGGCGCGAATGTTCGGTTATTCAACCGCGATACGGTCTGCCACTCAGGGCCGGGGAACCTTTACCATGCAGTTTTCTCACTTTGACCGGATTTGAGAATTTTCCGGCACAACAAAGCTGATTGCCGCCAAGGCATTCGCCAATCCCGATGAAGCCACACAGATGTTTGGTTTTGATGTTCTGGGAGCCGGCATGTTGCCGGTTCAGGTCATTTTCGACAACCAGGGGCCCCATGAACTTGAAGTCATTGGCCACCAATCCTTATCGAGCCAGGAACCCTTGCTCATGGATTCCTGTTCTTCCCGGGGGAGGCTGCCTCTGCCTCGAGCCTTCGGCTTCAAATCATTGAAAATGACACCCGAAAAGTGCATTCTGTCACTTTCAGGGTCTGATGCCGCAACAGCCACACCCGCCTATACCGCTGGCCTTTTCAAAGGCCTCCCGGCCCTCCCGAAAAGACAGCCAGGCAATGAAAATGGAGCATAGGGAATCCACCCCCCCAAACCCGGTCAGCTCATAAATAAGGCTGGCTGCCAGCAAAACCCCGGAAAGGATCAAGCAGGTCCGGGTACATCCCGCATCTGCCAGAACGGCCTGGGAATTCAAGGCGGTTCCCACTTTGACCTTGAAATGAACTAGTGCCCACATGGACCCAATGGAAATCAGGGAAATGACGACCCCCCAGAATGTGCTCTCCGGATGATGACCTGAATAGATATTGTAAAGCGCCGTCAGCGTCAGTCCCGCTGTCAGCAGGTAAAACGCCGTTCCCGTTATTTTCAATGCCCGCTGCTCGAAACGGTCCGGATTTCCATCCGTTGATTGCCGGAGCCGGCGAATCATGTGCCAGACGCCAATTCCCGAGATCACCTCGACAAACGAATCCAGGCCGAATCCAAACAGCGAAAGAGTTTCATCCTGAAACCCGAAAAATACCGAAACCGCCCCTTCAAGCAGGTTATAATAAATGGTGATCAAGGCCAACCAATTGGCCAGTTGATAGAGACGACTTATAGCTGAATCTGGTGTATCCATTTATGAATTTCTCCTGAGTCAGGTCACTATTGAGCAGACGACGCGTCCTTTGATGGCTTCGTAAAAACTCCATATCTGCGTTGATCTTCAACTTTTTACTTTGCCATCATATTTTATTGAAACAAACAAAAGCAGCGCGCCTGCAACAAAAAAAACCAGAATCGAACCGATTCCCCAGCGAGAGGCCAGTTGGCCAACATGCCGTAGTTGTTCGGATGTTGGGGTGGCCGGCATCAGGATTTTCCGCGATATCAAACCGACTACCCCAACAAAAGCCGGACCGATGACCGCTGAAAATTTACCCATCATGTTGAACAATCCAAAATATTCGGCAGACTGACCTTCCGGAATGAAACGCGTATAATATGATCGGCTAAGTGCCTGAATCCCACCCTGAAACAGTCCGATAACAACCGCCAGGATATAAAAATCCATCCGCTGCTTCATAAATGCTCCCAAGAGGGTGGCTGCCGCATATCCGGCAATGGCTATAAAAATACAGTTACGAGTCCCCCATCTGCGGCTGAGCTGTCCAAATACCAGGGCCGAAGGAAACCCGACGAACTGAACCACCAGAAGGGCGAGCATCAAATCTTTTCCGGTAAACCCGATGGATAGCCCATAATCAACGGCCATGCGGATGATGGTATCTACGCCATCCATATAGCACCAGAAAGATAAAAGAAACAGCCCGGCCGACTTCAGCCTGAAGATCCGCCTGACTGTATTTTTCAATTGTAGACAGCCTTGCTTCAGGAAAACAAGGGCACTGACGGGTGGTAACACATATTTTTCCTCATGAACCCACACCATCAGGAATATTGTAAAACCCGCCCACCACAGCGCAACCGAAAGAAATGCATACCGAACCGCCTGCCCCGAATTCATCAGGCCAAACCACTGGGGCCGCTGGACCATGAGGACGTTGAGCACAAAAAGCAGGCCGCCACCCAGATATCCCATCGCATAACCCAGGCTGGATACCCGATCCCGATCCGGTACCGGAGCAACGACAACCAGCAGCGCATCGTAAAAAATATTGGCGCCTGCAAAACAGATCATGCCCACACCGTAACAGATAATGGCCCAACCCCATTCTCCCTTTGGAACCGCCCACAACAGGGCAGTGGCCAACGCTCCCGGATAAGCCATGCAGATCAGCAATGTCTTTCTGGCCGCACACCTGTCTGCCAGAACACCCAGAACCGGAGCACAGAGCGCCACCAGCAGGCTGGCAGCGGAATTTCCAAAACCCAGAAGCGCGGTGCTGGTGTTGACATCCGTACCGATGCTCCAGTATTGTTTGAAAAACAGCGGGAAAAAGCCGGCCATCACGGTGGTGGCAAACGCCGAATTGGCCCAGTCATACATGGCCCATCCCCAGACGGATTTCGAATTCTTGTTCATAGCCATTTTTCCCGCCACATCTCCCACATCAACAAGGCCCAGAGCCGATGCGGATGATTCGCTCGGCCCGATAGATGATCTGAAACCGTTGCAGCAATCAAAGATGGATTGAAAAGGCCTTCCCCTTTCAGTCGCCCTTCAGCAAGATAATCCAGAAGCATGGGCTTCAATTCACCTCGAAGCCACTGGGAAACGGGAATCGCAAATCCCATTTTTGGCCTTTCAAAGAGAGCTGCGGGAATGAAGCGCGACAGCAGCCTGCGAAGAATATGCTTGCCCTGGCCCTTTTGAAAAAGAAACTCTTCAGGGATTCGCGATGCGTATTCAACTACCCGTTGATCCAGAAGCGGCACGCGGATTTCAAGGGCAACCGCCATGCTGGCCCGATCCACTTTGACCAGCATGGCATCGGCAAGATAGGTCTGCTGATCCACCCGCATGAGCCTTGACAAGACCGGCCAGTCCATTGTCCGATCAAAGGCCTGCTCAAACCGGGACGGTTCCGGAAACCGGCCGGTTAAACGTCCGACCTCATCCCTGTCCCAGAGACACACCGAAGCCCGGTAAAGGGACTGAAGATCCGCATGGCCCATCTGGGCAATCAACTTTTGCCATTTATCCGGAAAATTGGCCGACCTGAACGCCGAGGGCAGAACGGGCAGAAGCCCGGTGTAAAGATTCTCGACAAAAGGGGTTGGCACCAGCAAAAGGGACCTGTAAAGCCAGGTTCTTAAGGGTCCCGGCAATCTCTGAAAACCGGTGGCCATGGCCCGAGTCGCCCAATACCGGGTATATCCGCAGAACTGTTCATCCCCGCCATCCCCGGAAAGGGCCACGGTTACATGGGAACGGGTCAGCTGGCTGACCAGAAAGGATGGTATTGCCGAAGCATCGGCAAAAGGCTCATCATAAATCTCCGGGAGCCGGGGAATCGCCGAAAGGGCATCCTTCGAAGTCACATAGAGTTCGGTGTGGCAAGTCCCCAAGCAGGCCGCCACTTTGGCAGCCCATGGCGCCTCATTGAATTTGGATTCCCTGAATCCGATGCTGAAGGTTCTGACAGGGCGGGAACTGACCTGCTGCATGATGGCGGCAACCAGCGAAGAATCGATGCCACCGCTTAAGAGTGCCCCAAGCGGAACGTCGCTGACCATCTGATCCGAAACCGACTGGGTCAGAATTTCGTGAAGCTGATCCAGACACGCCGATTCGCTGCCAGGTATCCCCGATAGAGATGACCGCCTGCTTGACGCATTAGGCGTCATGGCCCAGGAGCAGGTGCGGAAGGTTTCGGAATCGCAGATCAGAAAATGCCCCGGAAGCAGCTTAAAAATGTGCTGATAAATGGTTCGAGGAGCGGGAATATATTGATAATGCAAAAAAAGCGGAACAGCCCCTGTATCCAGGGTTTTGGAAATTCCATCGAATGCCAGAATCCCTTTCAGTTCGGATGCAAAAATCAGGTTTCCGTGATGATGGTAATAATAAAGGGGCTTTATCCCCAGTTGATCCCTGGCCAGAAACAGCCGCCGACAGCGGCCATCCCATATGGCAAGCGCAAACATGCCGGTAAAACGCCCCAAGCATTCTGTTCCCCATTCCAGGTAAGCCTTCAGAATCACTTCGGTGTCCGAATCGCTCCTGAATTGATGTCCGGCTTTTTCAAGCTCTTTTCGAAGTACCTTGAAATTATACACCTCGCCATTGTAGACGATTCTCACCCTGGCATCATCGCTTGCCATGGGCTGATGGCCCAAAAGGGATAAGTCCAAAATGGACAGCCTGCAATGGCCCAGCCCCACGCCGGCGGATGAGTCCACATAAATGCCGGAATCATCCGGCCCCCGATGCGCCAGGGATGCCGTTGCCGACGGCAGCGACCGGCTGAAGGATTCAAACTGGTTATTGGTGATAAACCCTGTTATACCACACATTTAAACAATCCAACTCCCTTAGATATTCCTGTGAATGGCAATGAAATTGGTGGTTCTGAATTGTTCGTATTTCTCGTTGTAAATATCGATAGGCACGATTCCATCCACAGCCAGCCTGTACAATCTGTATTTCGGATTCAGGAGATAATAAAAATCCCGGAAATAAGTTCGGGAATCAATATTGCAACCCCCGAATTCGAACTGTATCATGTCGATGGCATTTACCTCGAGCATCTCTGCCGCCCCTGCAAAAACCTTATATTCATGCCCCTCCACATCCACTTTCAACAGATTTATCGACATAATGTTATTCTCACGACAAAACCGATCTATCGTCGACAATCTGACCATTTCCCTGTTTAGAAGATGGGTACCCAGATGATCCAGCCGACGGTCATAGAGAGACGCCAGACCCGATCCCTGCTTGTCCGAAAAGAGTTCTATCTCTTCCTCTTTATCGCTGAACCCGTGAGGATACACTACGATAGGACCGATGCTTCGAGTGTTCTCTCTTAGCATTTCACAGGTTGCTTTCGATGGCTCAAAGCAAAATATCCTGACTGCCGTTTCTAAAATTAAATAAGTTTCCAGCGCATAATCACCGATGTTTGCTCCCACATCAAACACGGTGATTACGGAATTTTCCTTCTTTTGAAGTATCCTGCTCAGATTTTTCAATAAATAAGTTTCGCCGCTATAACGCGGAAGCGATGCTGGCCCGATGTTCATACCGTATAGGGTCACATCGAGCATGAACTCCCAGAAAGGCTGTAATCTCTTCATTCTTATGACATTTTTTATTATTCGCGAATATTTCATGATGAAGATATTCCTATAATTTGCTGTTGTACATTTTACAGAATGCCCCAAAATAGGATAGCGTTTTTCAGTTGCTATCCCGGCTGACGGTTTTAAAAATTTTCGATGCTTTGGCGATGGCTGTCATGTCGTAAAAGCAACTGCTCTAAAATGCCCGTTTGAGTACCCGAAGTTCTGGATTCAAGTTGATAACTGGTTTCCCGCGATATGGTTTCGTGCAGCTTCTTGTTCGAGTTTTTCGATTACACGCTTACCCAGTGCAATGCCGGGCTTCTCAATGTACTTGTAGAAAAAGGATGACACAACGGCGGTCACAAGAACAACGCACAGAAAGTGTAGAAGGCTTGCTATATTCGATTTTGGAAAAATGTCGCTAAATCCAAGCATAGAAAAGTATGTCAATATTGCAAAATGCGTTAAATACATGCTGAAACTCAATTTTCCAAGGGTAGTGGTAATTCTGTTTACTGAAAGTCGTATCGGCCAGTTTGCCAATAGAAGGGCAAAGACAGAAAACAGCCCTCCAGCAATAAAATGGTGTGGTAGTTTAAATAGCTTATCTGTAATAAAATGACCTGGCAGTTTGAAGACTGGGTATAAAAATGCCAGAAGAAGAATGGCAAAAAATGATCCGCCAACAATGGCGATTTGCTTGAGAGGATATTTTTCGCGAAGTATTAAATAACAAAAAATACCGATGATGAATACCGGTAGTTGGCCAAGAAAGTTGAGATAGTAGAAATTTTTAAGTAGGTACTGCTGGCTTTCAGGGTAAGAGAAAATACGTGGTACTAAAAGCATATTGAGGCCGGACAATACGATGCTGATAATGAGAAAGAAGGAACAAGATTTAATGGATTTAATATGCGGAAGCAAAAATGGCAGGATAAAGTAAAAACTCATTTCTACAGCGATCGACCAACCACCTGGAACAACGGATATGATGGTTTCCGGGTGGAATCCGTGAAGGAATGCCGCAGTAACCGGAACAAACCACCACTCGATACCATTGGATGACCAGTATGAAGAAGAGACCCCTTTCATGGAGATGTAAATCAATATAGCAATATAAAACATCGGGGCAATTCGAAAGAATCGCCTGATATAAAAATTCCGAATTGGAAAATTTTCATAAGAGCTTCTAGTCAGCCAAGACATGCAAAGTGTCAGTGCGCTGGCTACAAAGAAAAGCTGAACGCCTCGTGCGCCTTCACGCATAACCCACAAAAGCGTTGCGTTGGTTGGTGCAACCAACTGAGACGAATGAACAAGAATTACTCCGAGGATTGCCATGCCTCGAAGTGCATCGATAAAGGCGTATTTTTTAATGTCTGACTGGAGCATCGCTTCTGAACCCTGATAAGAGATTCTCTTGTTTCTGTAAATCATCTGTTTTTGCGAGTGATATGGAAATCAGACACGTTCATCACAACTTTGTCATTTCGAAAATGCCGCATCCATATACGCAGCCGTAGTCATGCTTTACGTCGCTGTGCGTGATTGGCGTATTTTCGTGTAATTCCCATTGGTCATCAACAAACGAGAAATGATCTATATGATATTTACCTTCAAAACATTCCAGCAGATAACCAACCGAGAAAACTCTATGAGCGTTGAACTCAATTCTTTGCGGGCCAATAGGAACAGAAATGTAAATCTTTCCGCCTTTCTTCAAGATACGGTGAAAGTTGATCAACCCAAGAACGTACCCATCATAATTTACAGGGTCACCATATCTTCCCAAGCCAAAGTGTTCCAATGCATGCAGGCATGACAACGAATCACAGTAATCGAGTAGATTGTCACATACGGGAGTCATCAGATCTGCTTGTATGAACCTAATATTTGGTATGGAGACAGATAGCGGGCGTATATCAAACACTTCAATTGGACGAAATGAAGCTACGTGAGCGACAAACCCTTCTAGACTTGAGCCAACATCAACATGAGTAACCGGATTATTCAAATGGATTCTTCTGGCCACCAGCAAATCCTGGTGAAAATAGTGTCCGTTAGCAGGACCACTTTCTCCGAATCGATCTTCGAGGCATGGGTAGGGTTTGCCAAATGGAAAGTCTCTTACAGCGGAAGCCTTCTGGCTTTTTAGTGTCGAGAGATCGCGAAGATAGTATGGCAACCCCTTCATGAAACAAATTGATTTTAGAGGGTTAATTCCGAACATCAATAGCAAATTATAGATTATTATCAGAGATCGATTCATATTGTGTTCGCTTTCGCCAGAATCTATAAAACAACTTTTTCCGCCTGAATTTGAGATATTATGTTTAACCATATGTTTGTTTGGTCTTTTTCATAATTATGATGGATGAGCCAACGAAAGCGGCATAGGTGAGTACATAAGAACAGGCAACACCTTCAGCGCCAAAGTACTTCGGCAGCACCAACAGCGAAATCAGCAGCAGGACCAGTCCAACACCATATATGCCTGTTATCGTTATAAATCTCCCCTCGGCCTGCAGGATATTATGCTTTACCGCGTACAGCATATAGAAGAGCGAGGCAACAGAGAGTATCCGAGTAATCCGGAAGCTTTTTTCGGCAAAATCTCTATTGATCCACAATGCAAGTATTTCTTTAGCGAAAACGATCAACGGCAGGTAATACAAAACGAATATTACAACTACCGACACCATGGAAAATTTTTCTATGTCATGTGTGCTTATTTTTAAAACGTTTCGACGTATCAAAACGGTGGTGAGGCTGCCGGTAACAGCCCAGATCAGAAACCAGGCTTTGACATTGACCTCAAGCGCCACTGAATAATACGCCAACTGTTCCATCGACAGGAGATTGGTTATGTAAAATTTGTCGATGCTTGTAATTATCATTCCAATTATTAACGTCAGCAGCATTGGAATACCGTACTTTATATTGAAACGTAATTCTTTAAAGACCAGCACTGGCTTTAGCCAAGTCAGGTTACCGATGAGTTTATAACACAGGTATATGTCTGTCATCAGCTTTATATAACAACCGGCAACAACTATGATCATTATTTTTTCCAGCAAGTCGTTTTTGTATACCACTACGAGCAACAAGGGAGTCGCTCTGAATATGTCATATATGAGTCTGGATAAATTTATCAGATATACCTTATTGTAAGACTGCATGACCATCAACACAACCGTATCAATTACCAGTGGGAAGATGCCTAAAGATATCACTTTGTAAATAAACGAATATTCCACTGTTTTAGTAAACATAATTGAAATATCAGATGAAAATGCAAAAATAAGGATACTTGCACATCCACCCACGATAATGTAAAAAGGCAATGCATGTTGCAATATCTTAGATGCATATCCGAAATTTCCGCGTGAAACAGCCCTTGTTAAACGATAACCGACAGCATACCCCATTCCCAAATCCGCGACAGATATGTAGCTATAGATCAGAAGCAGCATTGTAAGAATACCAAATTCTTTACTGCCTGCCCTGTTGATGAAAATCGAGGTTGTAAATGCAAACAAACCCAATGATATAAGTCTATTGGCAAAGAAGGAGCTGAAGTTGATGATATGCTCTTTTTTTGACTGATAATACTCAACAATGAGTTTATAATTCATGCTTTCCCTTAGTGGCCCAATGAATTATCATACGCCTCAAGTGTTTGATAAGGGAAAATCCAAACAATCCAATCGTTAAACTGGTCGGCAACAGGTTTTTTCGCCAAAGCCGCTTATAAGTATCCAACTCCCCTTTCTCCATAGCGACCAGATCACGGCTTAAGCCCCCTTCGCCATAGGAAGATTTAAATGAAACCGCCAAAGGAATATCCAGGTGCCACGCATTGATTCCATTTAGTAACATTTCCAACCACAGACAATAATCCTCCGAATAACGCTTATCTTCCGGAAAGCGAAATGACAGCATTCGATGCAGCATGACCGATCGCGTCAACATTTGATTCCAGATCAATAATCTAAAAGCTTTCAGAGAATAGGCGATATGGTTTTGGGGTAAATCCCATACAGAATAATAGGGGGCAAGCTGAACGCATCGGTGTGAAGTAACGGCAACATCTGGACTCTTTTTCATCCAATCATACTGAAAATTGATTTTTTCAGGATGCCACGCATCATCTGCGTCCAGAAAAGCCAGATAAGGCTCGCTGGATTGATTCCAACCGGCATTGCGAGCCGCTCCAGGTCCCTGGTTTTGAGGCAATGAAATCACCTTGATCCAGGTTTTGCCATATTTTTTCTGCAGTTCAAAAAGCCGACGCAAGGTGTTGTCCGTGCTGGCATCGTTTATGAAAAACACCTCGGCAGGACAGACTGTTTGATTCACCACCGAAAGGACTGCCCGTTCAATGGTATCGCAGCAATTGTAGCAGGGGATAATCACACTGACAGGAACCGTTTTCATGAATTAGAGTTCCGGAAACATGCGAGCGGGCCATCCGGACTGCGAAAATGTTTTTTCTTTGGCCAAACGCCAGCTCAGCTCAAATACGATTCTGCGAGCAGCCCTCAAACCACGGCTCTGTCCCCAAATCCGATTGCACCCCCAAACCAGAGCCCATCGTACCAAACGGCTCAATCGTTCCGCTTTTGAAAGGACTGACTTGCTTGTATTAAAAAGTGTCCCCCTTCTCCCCTCTGGCCTGGCAGGTTGATTGCCCAGATTCTGCATATCAGCCTTTGCATGCAAAGCATAACTTAGAACCAACTGAAGTCGTTTCTCATAAGTATGATTATTGCGGGTCCTGTCAAATCCTGCTGCTGCAATCCGATCTCGAATCTCAGGATGAGAAAGATAAAACTTAATTTTTTGAACCAGATCCTGATCACTCAGGAAAACAGCGAGTTCCTGATCTGGGACATACCAATTTTCCAAATGCGGTGCCAATTCGGTCAGAAGAAAGCCACCAGCACCAGGAACTTCAAAAGTTCTGGCCTTTATTTGATTCTGTCTTCCTCTGGAATTGGCAAAATTCAAGCTGATGGCGGAGTTTCTCATAATCTTTGGAACATCATCGGCTGAAACCGGTCCATGAGGCCATCCGAATCCAAAACATGAAACTGGAATCCCCTGCTTCTGCAGCCATTGAATCCGCTGTTTCCTGTTACCATGAGCCTCACCTATAAACGATACCGGATAGCGACATTGATGGGACAGTAACGGCGGGAACAGTTGATCCGATCTGGCCGCCCACTGGGTCGAGAGGATATGAGAAATTCCATCCCGGTGATATTTGGAAACCACCTCAGGATAGGTGGTGGTCATGGCATGATAATATTTGCCGATAAAACGGGAAACCTCCCGGTATTTCCATGAATCGTCAGTAGTCCAGCAGATCGTTGCCACATCTCCACGCTTCCTGATGGCTTCCAGAGTTTCGATAAATATTTCATACTCAAGTTGGACAGTCAAAAGCACTTCCGGGCATTCACGATCCACAGCCTTTAGAATTAATTGATTTAATTCAGTATAATTCGAATAGAGCCTTCTATCCCAAAGCTCAAAATGCACCACATCATGACCTATATTTTTTAATGCCGGCATGAATGCGGCATATTCGGTGGAAAGTCCCCGTGCAGGATCGCCGTATTGATATTTTCCCAAAGCACAGAGGATTTTCATTTTTTTGTCAACCCAATCATCCACAGCATAATCCATACTGTCCAGAGAAAGATCTGACCGGAAAGATTCAGCAGGGTGTTCCGGGTAAAACGGGTTTTGGGGATAACGATTTCTATTTCATCTCCTTGTCCATTAACTGGCTGTATAGCAATTCGACATCCTTCAACAACCGCTCTTTTGCAAACCGATTTACCACATAAGTCCGGGCGCGTTTAATGCGGGCTTGCTTGGCTGGTAAATCTTCTCCCACAAGATAACTTAACCCCTTGAAAAAAGCGATAGCATCATTATTCCGGCAAAGAATACCCCGCTCGCATACGGCGAACCTCCCACAATCAGATGGGGGATCATTCGGCCTGCCCAGCAGGTCCTGAATCCCCCCGACATGGGTTGCAATCACCGGAACAGAGGATGCCATGGCTTCGATGATGGAGACCGGCGTTCCTTCGTTCAGAGAGGTCAACGCCAAGATATCCAGATCGGCATATGCCAGAGATACGTTCCGAACCCATCCCAAGAAAAGCACATGGCGGGTCAGGTTCAAATTTCTGCAATACGCTTCAAGATGATCACGGCATTCCCCATCGCCAACGATAACAAATTTTACATCTATTGCCGGGTTTGCCTCCAGAAAGAGCCGCGCTGCCTCAAAAAACATTTCATGATTTTTTATGGGAACGAGCCGTCCAATGATTCCGACAATAATCGTTTTATCCCCTACTCCCAGCCTTTTTCGGAAACGTCCCTTTAAAACAGCGCTGGAAAGAAAGGGGTTAAGATCAAATCCCAGCTCGATAATCCGGATCTTTTGCAATGGCGCAATGTGGTATTTTATGGCCAGATCGTTTCTCTGGGTTTCACTGATGGCAACAATCACATCGGTCATCCTTGCCAGAAACCTTTCAATTTGAATAAACAACCAGGATTTTATCGTACTGAAATATCCGTCAAAGACATGACCATGAAAGGTGTGGACAATTTTGACCTTTTTTCTGAAAATCAGATTGTAAAGAAGCACCGTGATACGCGCCGTGAATCCAGCCTTTGCAGTGTGTGTATGGACGATATTCGGTTGAAACTTGCGGATGAGTTGATAAACCCGACGTATCACTCGAATATCCATGGGGATGCGAATGTCCCGCTGCATCTCGGAAAGCTGATAGGGCTTATGGCTGCTGTCCTGAAACAGATACGCCATATCCCCTTCCTTGTCGGAAATCATACCGGTAACCAAGAGCGTTTCAAAACGCTTTGAATCAAGCCCTGTTGTCAGCAAGTGGACATGAATGGACGGCCCGCCGACATTGAGCCTGGCGATCAATCGCAATACTTTAATTTTTTGCGGCACGGACTTCGCTTGTGGAGTAATACAACGGCAGGCACCCGGAGCCCCGACATAAAGAGTAATTCCATTAAGGGCCAGAAGCAGACCAAAGCGCACAAACAGGCTGGCCATCACCATGATTTTAATCAACCAGGGAATTGTCGGACTGTATTTTTCAAACAAAAGATAAACGCTTTTATGAAATTCAAATCTGGATCTTAAAAGGAGTTGGCTGCTGCTGACGCCAACATGATGCACAATGCTGACAACCGGGAAATAGACCACTTTCCAGCCGCCGTTCCACATTCTTTTACACCAATCCGCATCTTCCCAATACATAAAAAAACGTTCATCAAAACAACCGACCGCATCTATGGCTTTTCGCCGAATCACCATACAGGCGCCCGACACCCAGTCCACTTCCATCGGATGGATGCCGTCGGAACGACTTGTTAATACGTTGGCGCTGGTTATCGGATTATTGGGGAAAATTCGGGTAAACAGCGATGAACGACCAAATAATGCTGTCATCGGCGTTGGAAAAGCCCTTGCTGATCCTTGAAGTGAACCATCCTCGTCCAGTATTCTGGGGCCTGCTATAGCAATCTGAGGATTCAGTTCCATAAAAGAAAGGGCTTCCCGGAAAAAACCTTTCAGTATCAAGGAATCCGGATTTAACAAAACCACGTAAGGGGCTACGCCCTTTTTCAGCGCATGATTCACCGCAGTGGCAAATCCCAGATTCCTTTCATTGCGGGAAAGAATCACATCCGGAAACTGATCGGTGATTCGATGGATCCCATCGGCTGAGCCATTATCTTCGATCCAGACCGTTGCAGGGAATCCTTCCAGATCCGCATAAATGGATTGCAAACATTTCAGAAGATAATCCGTACTATTGTAATTTACGATAACAATATCAATCACAGGTTGCCTTTTTTCAAGCTTTGCTTCTTCAACCGATGGGATAAACGGGAAAAACTCCGTTCCGCCTCAAGCAAACTCCAAATATAATCATCTTTAACCCTGCGCTGGGCCTGATTTTTTTTGCGTTTATCCAAAACAGTTCTCCATGCTTTAAAACTGTCCCGTTTCGCCCGGATAAATGCTGCTAAAAGACCTTTTGCGGCAAAAAAACCAAATGCCGCAATCGTGTACACCAGATGACGCATCGCAGTTCGGGTTAATAGTGAGGCGGGCATATTCTGAAAATAAACCCACTCCAGATTTCGATGTCCATAATATACGGATGTCGGAGAATCATGTCCAATCGTCCGGCTTGCCTGATGATAAACAACAGCATCCGGAACATAACAGCATTTATAACCTTTGAGCTGCGCCCTGAAGCTCAAATCCACATCTTCATAAAGCAAAAAAAAATCCTCATCAAACAGTCCGATATCGTCAAGCATGGTCATTCGATACAAGGCTGCCCCTGCGCAGGCGCCAAAAATCCATTCTGTCCGGCAGAACGAATTTGCGGACTGGCCGCGTCCACGCAAACTGCCGGCACCGGCGGTTGTATAGCCGTCTCCAGCCCGATCTATGACTTGGGGCCTCTGCTGATAAAGCATTTTAGACGCCGCAAATCCCGCCTCCGGATATCTGCACATGGCGTCAATCAGGTTTTCCAGCCACAGGGGGTGAGCAATGGCATCGTTATTCAGCAATGCAACATAGTCTGTCTGAACGTTTCGAATCGCAATGTTATTGGCTGCCGAGAATCCGAGATTTTCCGTCAATGCAATGAGGGCAACTTCAGGAAATTGATTTTTGACCGCCTCAACCGATCCGTCAACAGAGCCATTGTCCACAACAATCACGGCCATACCCTGAACAGACTGTTCCCGTAGCGCATCCAGGCACTGGATAAGACATGCCTTGCCGTTCCAGTTCACCACAACAACGGTAACCTGCTCTTTCATTCAGCCCGCACCATGGTTTTACCCGAATTCCTCTCATTGAAGATTTTCATGTAAAGCCGAATCAGACTGGCATATTGGCCCCTAAATCTCCTTCGCCTCAGGGTGGAAGCCAATATATCCTTTTCAGATTGCACAACCATACCCCAGAATAGGCTGTCAGGAATGGTTTTTCGGGTGCTCCACTGATTCCGTTTCTTAAACATCGCCGGAAGACCGCGAAATGCGGATCGGACGCCTTTAAGATAGGATGGGAACTGTCGTCTCAAAATCATCAGAAACAGCCATCCCAAATGATGCAGCATGATGACCGGCCACTGACGTAACAATATAGATGAAGGATAATTGTGAACCAGCACCCGAATCATATTCTGGGTGGTCCAGCGCACTGTAAAAGTATTCAACCTGCTTCCTGAAGTCTGGCTCCCCATGTGATACACCCTTGCCCCAGGCACATACAGACACCGGAGGCCCAAGCGCGCAGCCCTAAAATTGATATCCACATCTTCAAGATACGCAAAAAAATCCTCATCAAACAGACCCGCTTCTTCAAAAAAAGCCCTGCGATACAGGGCTGCGCCGGCACAAGCGCCAAAAACGCGTACGGGATGATCCCACAACGCGCTATCCGGTTCCTGAGTGCCAAGCCGGTATCCGCCGCCGCCCCTGAAGACCCCGTCTCCTGCGCCATCCAGCATCTTTCGGTTGTGATACTGAATCATTTTTGGAGCAAAACTGGCGTATGCACTATTTGCATCTGCGGTTTGAATCAGGATTTCCAGACAGGCAGGATCAAGCTCCGTATCATTATTCAATAAAAAAATATAGCGACTTTTGGATCGTCGGATACCTTCATTCACTGCCGCGCTGAATCCTTTGTTGACGATGAATCGTATAATCTCAATTTTCGGATAATTGCGTTTTACCCAGTCAGCAGTCCCATCTCCAGACCCATTCTCCACCAGGACAACTTCAAAGGTGCGAACGCTCTGATTATCAATCGATTGTAGACATGTTTTCAACAGGTGCAATCCGTTAAAACTGGGTATGACGATTGTTGCTTCAGGTACCAACAAAATAAAAAAGTCCTTACCGTTTTATGCGCATATCAAAACTCATGCTATTTCGAAACACCTTGGAATGACAACGTATTCAATACACTATCGCAGCTTCCTATTGGGATGGAACACTCTATCATAATCATTGATTTTTGCGGAGACACCTTTATAGAGTTGCTTCGCCAAAAATACCTACACAAAAAGGATAAACCCGTGAGCGATTCTCTTTTCCAATAATTATCTGAAAATATCAAGTTCAATTCCGCTACGAATAAATATCTTCACAAGCTCCAGATTGAAATATAAAAATTATCAGCCGGATCTCTCTTCGGTTATTGTTTGTCACATTGCACTCAGATATGCTTCGATTTTTTGGGCCATGGTCTGAAAAGTAAATTCCTGAGCCACCTTCCTGGCTCCCGCTGACACAGTACGGCTAAGATTTGGATCGCCTGCCAGATTTAATACTGCCCGGGCAAGGCCTCGGGGGTCCCCCTTGGGAAATAACAGCCCGGTTCGACCGGGAAATACGATCTCCTTGTTGCCACCCACATCTGAGGCCACAGTAGGGATTCCAGACGCCATGGCATGAATCAGGGTCAGTGAAAATGGCTCGTATAGGGAAGGAAAAAGGAAGATATCATTGTTCTGAAAAAGACAAAACAAGTCGGATTCCGGAATCGGCGGTAAAAATTCAACTTTCCCCCCCAGATCCAGCCGCTGGATCATCCCCTCTAACTTTTCTATATACTGCCTGTCCCGACTATCCCCTAATACCGTCACTCGGACCTCGGTCTTCGGCAGTCCCCGGATGATCGCCGGAAGGGCTTCCAGAATCGTGTGCCCCCCCTTCATCTCAACCACCCTGCCGGCGAAAAGAAGACGCAGCCGGCCTTTCTCCACAGGGAACATCCGGTCCCGATACTCTCCGTCCTGATGCTGGGCGAGTCTAACTCCATGGGGAATTACCAAAGCCCCCTGGAATCTGAATCCTGCCTGAACATAAAGCTCATGCATAAATCGGCTAGGGAAGATAGCCTGACAATTGATAGACAAATTCCTTGGATGTATTCTGGAACGCAGCTTTGCAAAAACAGCTCGGATTGCGGTTGTGCGAGAATGTGAAGAAAGAACTTCCTTAGTAATATACCGATACCAAAATTCAGGCTTTAACAATAAGATAAACCAGTTGTCAGTCAGGAGAAAGACGGTACGGCAACCCGCAGTCTGTATTGCTTGAAGCAAAGACCGATCGAAAAAAAACAGATTCCAGACAAAGAGGACATCCGGCCTGACCTCTGCCAGCTTGCACTCAAGAACTGTCGTATTGTGGGCGTTAATCCTCTTCTTTTCAATACCAGAGGCTGCAAAGGATCTGTAGATATCTCTTTCGTCAGCCAGAAGACGCAATGAGCGTTCGACGTCCTGACCGGAATAATCTTCCACTCGTCCGCCATAGTTGCTCGTAAGGACAGAGACCCTATGGTTTCTCTCAGCAAAGGCTGACGCCATATCGAAACACAGCCTCTCATATCCCCCCACCACGTTGGGAGGATAGAGATTACTTATAAACAGAACATTCACTGAGCCACATGACGGAGGAGCTTTAAGAATTGAGCATCCTCATCAAAGCGGTTTATATCAATGCCCATTGTGGACTGGCTCGCAAAAAAGATAAAGAAAATATTCAGTAGGCGGCTCAAGGAATGTCGTTCCATAATTCGGTTGAATCTGTCCACATAGTCCCATCCCTTTTCCCGCCATTCAGGGAGGCCCCTGGCGGTCACAATAAACCGTGCGCATGCAAATGCCCATTCCGCACGAACGTTGGCATGTTCTTCCCGAATCGTGTTCTTGGCATGTATCCGATAGGATAACAGCGGGTCGTCAATCATATGGATGTGTTTGCCATGAACCAGAAGTCTCAGGAAAAAATCCAGATCATGGATATAACGCAATGGCGCAAAATACCCGATATCCTGAAATACGCTACGCCGAACAACGATATTGGATGTGGTCATAAAAAAGTTTCCGTTTATTAGCGCCAGTGACAGATCCCCCTCTTTATCATAAAAAGATCTGCTTCGTTCGTACCAACGGTTTTTAACTTTGGCACCACCGGCATTCATGAAATCGATGGCTGTGGTCACCGCTATGATATTTGTTGAGGCGGCCAACACCTGTGCGCACCGCTTCAGGCGCTGAGGGTGATAACAATCGTCAGAATTCAGGATGGCCACCAGATCCCCGGTAGCCCGATGAATCCCAGCATTGATGGCCTGAGAAGCACCTTGATTGGGTTGGGACCAGAAGATGATGTCAGGGTGATGATGAAGGATATCGGCCATGATTCGCTCTGAACCATCACTGGAGCCGTCGTTAACTATGATGATCTCACTGGGTTTCAACTCCTGTCCCAGAGCGCTGTCCACGGCAGCATGGATATATTTCTCATGATTGTAAAGGGGAATGACAACTGAAATCGTCGGCATATTGACAGTCAATTTTCCTCCTCAAGCCCTTGATAGAAAGAGAAGCTGTTCTCCGCCCAGATATCCGTATTCCCGGGACCAGTAAAGATAGCAGGCAACCTCAGAAAATCCTTCACTTCTCAATTCCTCCAGGCATTCCCATCCAAAATGACGAAAGCACAGACATCCGCTTTCCCGCAGAGGATCTCCATGGTATTCCGGCGGCATGAGATGCTTCGTGGTTCCGTCCGGCAGTATTTTAGCCCGGATGATGTTTCGAGCGGAATGCAGATCAAAAGGAATGGTGAAAAATAAGGCTCCGCCCTTTTTGAGCACCCTCCGGCACTCACTGAAAGCTTTCCTGTAGCTTGGAATATGTTCGAAAACATCAAAGGAAAGGACAAAATCAAATTGTTCGTCGGCAAAAGACAGTTTATTTAAATCTTCGTGTCGGATTCCCCTTGTGTTTTTTGATCCGGGAAAACAGTCTAATCCCAAAAATTCGCTGCCGTCAACATTTACAAAAGCCCCATTGAGCCACTTGAACATTGGAGTTGTTTGCTCCGTTATGTAAAGAGAGCAGTCGGACCGAGGACGACACAGTTCTTGGAACAGATGAATGGCCGCTCGCATCCGGTTGTTTAAACGACACCCTGGACAAATCAGGCATTCCCGCCAGTTGGGAATGCGGCGGCCATCCTCATTCTTGAACCCATAGGCGTAATCCGCCAGAAAGGAAACCGGTTGGCTGCACACAAAGCAATAACCCGGTACAACAAAATGCTCCTTTTCGACCAGTAGCGCCTGCTCTGTCAGATTCCGGCTTTCGTACTCGCCAGCCATGGATCGGACATAATTGCCATATTCGTTAAAGGATTCAATCCTGGTGGTTTCAAATGGAGCAAACGGTCCCGATATTCCGTTCTTACCTTTACATAGGCGATGAAACGCAAAATGCTTCCAGTACCGAATATATCTCTTCAGGCTGAGCGTGGAAGATATCATCCCTTCAGTACGCCAAGATTCCGCAGCAGACTCTCCAGCTTCTGTCGGCCTGCATCAAAAGAAAAATGTTGTTTCATGAAGTCAAGCCCCCTATCGGACAACGTGTTCCACAGAACTTCGTTCCGGTAGAGACGTTCCACAGCTATGGCAAATGCCTCTGGTTTGTCTGCCACCAGAATATCCTCTCCCGGTTCGAGGCCTGAACCTTCAACAGCTACGAAAGAAGCCACACAAGGCAAGCCGTAACTTAAGCTTGTAGCCACCTTGCCTTTGAGACCGGCCCCATAACGGAGAGGCGCGACAGAAAGCCGACAGCCATGTAAATATGGCGATATATCAGAGACATATCCCGTAACTATCACGTCATCTCCGGCCAGACTCAATATTTCCTTTGGGGGCTTACTTCCAACGATATAGAAAACAAGTTCCGGCAGGTATTTTTTGACCAGTGGCCAGATGTCACAGACAAAGGAAAGCATGGCATCCACATTGGGACGATGTTCGAATCCCCCCACGAATAATATATCCTTTCTGGCAGAAAAAGAATTTCCTCGTCCTGGAATCTCTCGGATCAGAGGTATTACAGCAATTTTTCCATCGCTAACATTGGGCTCCTTAAGAAGAAGCTCTCGCTCCTCGCTGCTTAAAACGATGGTGCAATCGGCCTTTCGGATTACCGAAAGCTCCTGATTTTTTGTTTTATTCGCATTTTTCAGAAGCTCATGAGACATCTCTATCACAGCCTGCCTTTGCTCCCGGACAAAATGAAGATCCACTGTAACAAAAATGATCTTAGCCTTGGGACAGTATCGCCTAACCGTGTCGATACGGTAGGCAGCACAATGCACTTTGTAGAGCACCACCAAATCATACTCCTGACCATGGGACTTGAGATATCCGTTTACCCCTCGAACAAACGGGGAATAAAGGCATCGCACCCCCATCCGCTGCAAATCAGGTGTATATTTTTCCACGAACTGGAGATCAGCCGCAGGAATAAAAGTGATCTCAAAACCAAGGGAACGGAAGATATTGAAATAGGATATGATGTCCTGTGATCCGGAATCCTGATCTGGAGTGGGCGTTCTGAAATCAATAACCAAGATTTTACCGGCTGTATCGAAAATTTTGTCGCCCGAACCACCTGACCGGATGTTCTTTCGATCAAAGTTCTCAAGGACGGCTCCTTCCCCTTTTAAATACATCCAAGCATTCTCTTCAGGTCTAGAAAGAATAACTGCTTTCGACAAAGGGTTATTAAACACCTTTCGTCCTGTCAATCGGAGAGCGACAGACAAACGCGCCCCAACCTGAACCAAATCATCACAAACGCCCTCCGCAATCCTGCCAACCTGCATAAAAAGTTCTCTTGGGACCATAAAAGATATTGCCGAACAAAAACCCACCTCCCGCAGATAGCTGAACTCGGGTTGAAAAGAATTCGCTCCACATCCCAGGCGACAGGGGGCTCCCGCTCCACCTATCATCCCGCCCCCTTCCCAGATAATCCCCTCAGGCAGAATGACCTGAGATCCAACCAAGCCGACTTCAGACTGGTCTCTGAAGGTACGACCCATCTCGTCCAGCCAGCCGGGCAAAGGCAAAAGACCCCCAGCCAAAAATACTATATACTTACCAATAGCCATGTCTGCCCCGAAAGTCCACATCTCAGCCATGGACTTTCCCTGACCTGCAGGGACCACCCTGACCCCCTTGATCCTGGCCAGGAGCATCCGACTTTCCAACTCCGGCAGAGAATCCACAAGAAGGACTTCATAAGTATAGCCCGTACAAGTATGGCACAAAGACTTAAGGCATTGGAGCAGAATGTTCGCCCGATGGAATAATGGAACGACAACTGAAATATCTGGATGCTGGTATTGAGGAAAATATATGACCTCATCCGGATCAAGCGATAGGATATCGACGGACAGGCTCATGAACGACGATGGTTGATGCACACCAGCTCTGGCATTCTGCCACACTTGATATGAAATGGTTTTTTGAAACAACAACCCAAACCGCTGGTAAAAAAAAGATTTCATTCCGTAGCTGGCAGCTTCCGTCAAAGGAATTCGCTTAAAAAGCCATCGCCCCCCCCCTAAACAAGACTGTTTTAAGAGAAAAACCCCTGAAATGGCAATTTTTTTTGTCCACCGAAAAGGCGCGGTGATCCGCCAGGACATGGAATGTTGCAGGGCCTTTATCTCGCCTCCCAATACGTTACAATCTTTCTGCGAAGACATCCTATTTATTGCATATCATACGCCATGCTGAGCAGTTATCATGGTCATTGAAGTCCTGTATACAGCTCCTGGAGTTGGTGAAGTTCAAGCAAGGTTTACTTCAGTTTAAGCCACCCACCAATTGTGATTGATCATCTGGATGACAGGCCAGGTCTCAGCAAATAGCCTGCCAAGATCAACAGCTTTTTGGTGTGGCATATAGGGTTTTCCCCTATTTTTCGAAAGTCCAAAAAATGCCACATTAATCAGCACCCTATTAAGAAAATGGGGTAGTCGGTTAGCTCCACCGGATCTTAGTAAATAAGCCGAAATCACACGAAAAACTGAACATTAACAGCATAACCAGCCAGCATCCACAAAAAACCTTTTGATTGCAAGTTGTTGACGCATTTTGGGAGGAGCTAACCGACTACCCCTTTTAAGAAATATCAGGTTTTATGAAAAGTCGTTTTGAAATAGGTCCAGGTTTCTTCAATTCTTTCTTCTAGTTTCTGACAGCGGAAACCGGGGAATAGCTTCATGAGCTTTAAACTGTCAAGAACGATTGATGAATTGTCCGAAGGTCTTTTTTCATGAATACGGTACTGAAACGGAATATCAACAACCTGCTGAAAAATATTCAATAACTGCATAATGGATGTTCCAACGCCAGATCCCAGGTTATAGACGTCCGAAGACATAAGGTTTATCAGTGAATGGGACATCAAATACGCCACATCTTTAATATATATATAGTCTCTAAGCGTTGTGTTATCTCCATATATCTGAATTTCCGATCCATTTAATATTTCATGCATCCATACAGCGATTACGCCCTGAGGGCGCATCACCGGTTGCCGAGAACCATAAGGATTGCCAATACGATAAATATCGGAGGCTATTCCATAATGCACCCGGAAATAATTGAGAAAATGCTCTGTTGTCAGCTTGGCAATACCATAAGGCGATAATGGCCGGGGAAGTGTATTTTCATCAACCGGCAGATTCTGGGGCCCATATACTGTACCGCCCGAAGAAGGAAAAACGATTTTTTTAACTCCCTGGCGAACTGCCAGCTCGAAGAACATAATTGATGACCTGATGCTCTCTTCAACTTCTATCAGCGGATCATTCCAGCTTTCCGCTGGACTGGTTGCGCTCACAAAATGATATACAATGTCTTTTTCGCTCAATGCCTTAACAAGGTCATTCCGATTTTGAAATTCTCCTGAAATAAAACGAATGCCGCCCCGATGATGTTCAAGATTTCTGGATGTCCGGTAGGGAAAACGGTCAAACACTGTAATCTCATGACCCATTGATACCAGTTGATCCACCACATGTGAACCTATAAAACCATCTCCACCCAAAACGAGTATGTTCATTGTAATCAATCCAAACAAGTTTGCATTGTCTTGAAATAAAAAGATGAAATATGATAAATATAAATCAACTGGAAGAATTCAGAGCCTGACATGCATCCGATAACATTTCTTTATGGAGATAATCATTATGGATATCAGCGTAATTATACCCGCATTCAACCACGAAAAATATATCGCCCTTTCAATAGAAAGTGTCCTGAAACAATCTTATGGAAATTTTGAACTTATCATCATTAACGACGGCTCTACAGATCGCACGGAAAAAGAAATATTACATTTTAAAGACCCCAGAATTCGTTACATCACCCAGGAAAACCAAGGAGCTCATTATACAATTAATAAGGGAATTGCGATAGCAAAAGGGGAATACATCAGCATCCTGAATTCCGATGACGAATATTCTCCAGACCGTCTGATTCAATGCTTTGATTTCATAAAACAATATCCGGATGTAACAGCCGTTCTAACTTTGGTTGAAGGAATAAACCGCGATGGCAAGTCAGTCTCAGATATGTCTACACCCCACACGATTGCCTGGCAGGACTGGTACACGGATGCATTGAAACTTTATGAAAACAACGACTTTCTGAAATGCGCTTTTGCCCAAAACATTGCTATCACCACCTCCAATTTTTTTATAAAAAAAACCACCTTTGATGTCATTGGGCAATTTAAAAAACTGAGATATGCCCATGACTGGGACATGCTCCTGCGTATCTCAAGGCAATTCAAAGTTGGATTATTAAAAAAATGCCTTCTCCGCTACCGAATTCACGAATCCAATACAGTTCTTGAAACAGGTAGTGAGGCAAAAGTGCGCCTTGAGGTGAACTGGCTGATCGCCCATCATCTCAAATATCTGCAGCCAACAGAAAATTTGATTGATCTTATATATTTTCTCAGGAAAAATCATTATGTCAACATGGAAACGATCGTCACACTTCTGTTATTGGATGAATATTTTCCAGATGATAAAAATCCAATGACCACTCGAATGATTGAATTCCTGAGATAATTCAATCATTCCCAATATCCATTAGGACATTTTTTACGGACCACAGATTTTCGAAAAATTGTATAGAGAACTTTTCACAACATTACTTAAAAATTTAGCCAATCAATCATATAAAAGAACAATATACTTTCTCATAATCTTCTTTCATCTCTTCCATTGATTTTAGATGATATTCTTTTATCCGACGACGACGATGATCAATCTCCTCTTTATGCTGTCGAAGAAATCTTAATAATGCAACGATTTTTTCAGGACTCTTATAGTCAACAATCCAACCGATCTGGCTGTCCTCAATGCGTTCTTTCTGAGCACCCAGGTTGGTAACGATTGGTGGAACTCCTGCAGCAATGGACTCACTCAGCGTATAACTAAATGTCTCCGGCCACGTTGAAAGCAACAACATGACATCTACTGGATGATCCCTTAACAATCCGGGCAATTCCTCCTGGGTATAAGATCCAAAATGGGTCAGGTTCCTGGATTTCAAATTAGAATGACCAAATGAATAAAAATGTATGTCGTCTTTCAACATGTTATCGAGAAGTTTTCCAAGCAGAGCTTCTCCTTTGTGCATGTATATTGAACCCAATATACCCACCCGCAACGATTCATGAGCCTTACTTAACGGGGGTAACGTTTCATTGCACGCATTGGACCCATGTGAAATAATCCGAATTTTAGCATCGTTTATCAAATAATAAGTTGAAAAAATATTTTTAGCGGATACAGAAGGGAAAATAAATAAATCAACACAGGAGATTTCTTTCAGAAAAGTATTTCTCCAGTTGAAAAGCATGTCATCATCAAAATCAGGGCAACTTACATAGGGGTGATCCAACAGGCAACCTTCCCTTTCATCTCCAAGTTTGCACCCATTACAAAAAACACCCATTTTATCTACCAGATGGAATGTTGGACAAATATAATAAAAATCATGAACAGTAAGAATAACGGGTATACTCTTTTCCCTGGAATTCCGAAACACATCAAAAGTATGTCCTACCATACTTTCAATGTGAACAATCCGAATGTTATATTCCAAGAGAATGTTGCTTATTATCCGTTGATAGTCCAAATTATAAAAATCCAAAATCGTAACAGGAAAGGCTAATTTGAAAACAACTTTTTGCTGTTTCCCCTGCTTAGTATATTCCAATATCATATCTCGACCATTAGATCTCAATAAAAAGAAATTGTAGTGGTCTTCAAGAACTTCTTTCAGGTCCGACAGATATCTTTCTATCCCCCCTCCCCAGGAATGCGTGATATGCAAAATATTTGGCAAAACACTTGGCGTTGGCGACCTGAAAAACCGAATTGGTTTAAAGCGATTAAGAATTGATCTGAAAAATATTGCCATTAATCCATATCCCGGAATATTCATGGAACATTATTGGTTACTTTGCGATATCACCAAAATATTGGGGCTGAGTTCTACGTTTATGATGTAATATTGTTTTGCGATAAAATGTAACCATTTTTTCTGAAACAATTTCTTTTTTAAATATATTTAGAGATTTTTTCCGCGCTTTTTTTGCAAAATCCTGTCTTTTTTCATGATGACTCAGCAGATCGATCAGTGCACCGGCCAGAGCATCGGAATCGTTTGGAGGAATGACAATGCCATTTATGCCATTGTCTATGTATTCAGGCATTCCCCCAGCAGATGTCCCAATTACGGGCAAGCCACAGGACATAGCTTCAAGGCAGGTATAAGGAGAATTATCATACAATGATGGAACAACTGAGACATCCCCTTTCCCATAATAACCCGGCAATGCTTCATAAGATATTGGATCAATAAAGTTGACATTGTCCACCGCTCCGTGATCTCTCAACACATCTATCATATACGCTTTCATGGATGGATATCCAAAAACCCCTGCACAATCACTCCCCAGAATGTCAAATTGAGTGTTACGGACAGCTCGAAGGACTTTTGGTATCGCCTGAGCAAGGATATGCGCCCCTTTTCGATCTTCGAGCCGACCTGCAAAAACGACTCGAAGGTGTTTTGCCTGCGATAAATGCATATCACCCATTGGTGAAAATTTCTCTGTATCAATGGGATTATAAATAATTTCAATTTTTCGGTTTATTTTGAAATTTTGTTTAACCATTCCAGCAAGGTTATCGCTAGGAGAGTTAACAGCTGTTGCTCTTCGAATTGAAGATTTTTCCAAAAGACCAATAAAATAATAGTCCATGCTATTGCTTACCTTGTTCATGCCAAGTCTACCGATCAGTGAAAGCGGAGTAAATAGCCTGACGGCAGTCGGGTAAAGATTTTTTCGAATCGTACAGAATCCTTCTCCAATATGCTCGGGGAAATCTATAATATCGAATTTTTTTTCTTTAGACAGTTCTTCAATTTTAGCGGATATTTTCTTGCTGTACCAATATGCAAACGGTGAAAGCGCTACGGTTGCATATTCCCATAGCGTTTTTTTCAGAAACGGCATTTCAGGAGACACAATTCGATGGATTCGGATACCATTATCTTCGGAAAGAGAATTCTGATACGGTGAAAATGCAACGACATCCACTTCATGACCTATATTCTTCAACCCGTGTGCCAGATTATATGTAAATGTTCCAATCCCCCCCCATAGCGTTTCCGGGGGATATTCTCGGGAAACAATACAAATTTTCAAAGGGCTATCATCATGTCTTAAAATCATATCCAAGCTTTCATATTCAACTGCATACATCTGCAGTTTTATGGACAATGTTAATAAATCAGCGACAATCTGAGAAAAAGGCACCCATCATTGGTAATCCTTCAATAACGCCTCAAGATTCGCTATGTGCTGCTGGCGATCCCTCAACAACTCCTCTAAATTCGCTATATGCTGCTGGCGATCTATTAATATATGTTCAACATTAACAATATGTTGCATACTATCCTTTAACTCATCTTCCACATTCGCTATGTGCTGCTGGCTATCCTTTAACCTTCCTTCGATATTCGCTATGTGCTGCTGACGATCCCTTAACTCATCTTCCACATTCGCTATGTGCTGCTGACGATCCCTTAACTCATCCTCCACATTCGCTATGTGCTGCTGACGATCCCTTAACTCATCTTCCATATTCGCTATGTGTTGCTGGCTATCCTTTAACCTTTTTTCGACATTCACGATATGCTGTTGCCTATCCTCCAGCATTTCATCAATCGTCGCTATGTGCTGCTGACGATCCTTTAACATATCCTCAACATTCGCTATGTGCTGCTGGCTATCCTTTAACCTTTTTTCGATATTCACGATATGCTGTTGCCTATCCTCCAGCATTTCATCAATCGTCGCTATGTGCTGCTGACGATCCTTTAACATATCCTCAACATTCGCTATGTGTTGGCGGCAATCTTTCAAGCTATCCTTCAATTGCTCAACCGGTCCTTCATTCAGATAGATCACCCATGCTCTTCCTGTAATAAACGAATGATTCCGATCAAACAACTTTGCTCTGGACTCATCGTAATGGTATCTTTTTCGATGAGACGCCTCGAAATCTGTTGATCCATATATCCGGTATTCAGCCGTTACCTTATCAACATGGCAAAACGTATAACGCCTTGATACGCGAATCCAGAAATCCCAATCTTCAAACAGCGTCAGCTCCTCAGAAAATCCATCAACCTTAGAGAGAATCCCTTTTGAAAACAATACACTCATCAAGGGGATATAATTTTCAAAAAGGAGAAGCTCCGGACTATACTCCTTATTAAAGACGACTTCCTCTTTTACCCGATGATCCGGATCTGACGAGTTACTGTCATAATATACATTTAATACGCCTGAATATACAATCTGAGTATTATTTTTTAGTATATAAGATACCAAAGTTTCTACATGATACGGATAAAAAACATCATCGTCATCAAGAAAGTTTAAAAAGCCCCCTCGCGCCGCCTTTATCCCACTGTTTGCTGCAGCAGATCGACCTTGAACGGTTTCATGGTTTATGTAGATAAAGGGTATGCTTCCTGCCGTAAATTCAACAATATCCCTGACACTCATTCCACCGTCATTAACAACAATAATTTCAATATTCGAATAGGTTTGCTGCACTATCGAACGCAATGCATTAATGAGAAGATGGGGTCTGTCCTGCGTGCGAACAATTATGGAAACAAGTGGGCCTGATTCGTGCGCATCAGGGGATAATCGCTGAGGATTTATCAGTGGCAACCCGTATATGCCCATGCGCAGGATGATGGTTGAAGACCAGATGGAAAAACCTTCGGCATGGGTTACACACTTCGGGAGTGTCAGACATCGAAAACGATTAAGGCCAAGAATGAATTTATCATAGGGTCTTTGTGACAATTGACTTTGATAAGCAAGAATGGCATTTTTTTTCTTGTCCACCACACTGCTGATATCCACCAATGCAGTGACAAAGAGAGGTTGATTGATTTCATAAAAAGCGATATCAAATTCATGGCACCCTGACTGCACAGCACTATAAACAAGAAAACATGCTGCGCGATGATCCGGATGAAATTCCAAAGGTGACGGCACATAAACCATATCGGGTTTATATGTATTAAGAAGGTCTAATAGTTGAACCAGTATCCCTTGTGCTCCGGATAAACTCCGATCTTCATAATTCCAAAACTCAGTATCTGAAATACCCAACAAAACACAGGCGGCAGTTGCTTCCTGATTTCGCATTTGAACATAAACCGAGCAATCAAATTGAGATTTGATATCGCCCTGACTGCCATTTGTTAAAAAAACGACCTTAACGGGATCACCTGCAGCAGCATGAGTCGCGATAGTACCTCCGCAACCTAGCGTTTCGTCATCCGGATGAGGCGCCAACACAAGCACGCGCCTTCCGGTTAAATCTGAAGCATGAAATGGTATAAACTCGTCTTCTGTTTTCATAATTGTCTTATTAACACCGATTTTCGTGTAGATTTATTTCGATAACACAACAAGGCCTGTCTTCAGATGGATCAATCCAAAAAGCGACACTGGGTGCATTCCCATTTATTCCATATTGCGATCAAGATGATCCTAATATCCAAGGCCATCCGGTTAATGATTGCAGCCTCTCAGGCATCAGCTCTAATCTTTTCTGAATATATCGGATTTTGGGGAGGCTGATTTTTTTGCACATAATTTATTCTGGACGGCAATAGGCCAAAACACATCATATTGATATTATTGTAAATATTTCACTATACTTTTTATAAATAATTTTATATGGTTAGAGACTATACCCGCCAAGGAGGCCTCTAACTATATGGGAAATGCAGAAACAGAATCCGCTACCTGAGAAAATAGAACCACATGTTTGCCGTTTTCTCAAGAAATTTATCACGCAAATATCACTGACCCGATTGATTTCCGAAAATGTATCGATGAAAAGATTGCGCTATTTCCGGAACTATTTCCACCTGAAATCTCTACAGGATATCAAATGAAGGATATCTATCACCCCAAAAAGCAGTCTGTCCCGATTCGTAGAATAGAAATCGCAGGCATTGCATATACCATCCGTCCCTCATTTTATTGCCATGTATGACTGGAATGACAGATGAAGTCGAAAAGGTGCTTTTCCTTCGGAAGTTTAATGTTCCATTTTGGGCCTTGAGCTATGCATTTGGTAGAGATCCCTCGTATTGGTATAGAATCGAACAATCACTTGGCCGAAACAGTATTGTTGGGACAACCATCAGAAACACTGATGATATACCCCAGCATCTGGCAGCCGATGAAAAACATTCATGGATTTGTCGAGTAGACCGGATCAATTTAGAAAATGAGAAACACTTAAAAGTTTTTCAGAATACAGAAAATATCTTGATGGTTATCCCATCCTCTCTCTTTACAATAGACCTCTTTCCAACCTTGAATTTTATTGAATTGACCTCGCAACCATTCTGCTGAGGTAACGGAAATACCATAGTCCGCTTGCCCTGGATAATTGGCGTAGCCATATCCTGATTCTGCATAAGAACGGATTAATTGCGAGACTCCCCCTTCATCCAGCCCATAAGTTTTTTTGCCATCTTTAATATCTTCACAAACAGAGTTACCGTGCGAAGAGAAAATGAGAAGCCCACCAACAGAAAGGTGCCGATCGAAAAAATGAAGCAGATCAACTGCAAATATCGTCTCTATATGTGTTAATAATGAGCCGCACCAGATTAGGTCGAACTTACTCCCTAAAGTCAATAAGTCTAGTTTCTTTTTAGAATGGATTACCTTAACCCCAAAAGTATGCGTACAGAAATCGATTCCGTTTTCATCTATATCCATTCCTGTGAGATTTGCATTTGGAAATCGTCGGCATAAGAACCTCAGCACTCTCCCATAACCACAAGGCATATCAAGTATATTATTAATCTTGGGGTTTTCAATGTTGCTGATGGAACTGTCGATACACTGAATTGCAGACAAACCGACCTTAAAATAATGTGCGACATTTCCTGCGTACATATCATCTTTATGAGATATTGTGCTTTCAACCTTCTTAAGCAAATTGAACTCTAACGATTCCTGCGGATACTCCAACATTAATTTCTCTTTTTCAGTGCTCATATCTATGTATTCTAAATTCATCTACAACTCCTTTATAGCTGGTCTTTAACAACAAGTTCCATTGCCTGAGAAATAAGTATCCCAGAGTCCAGAAGAGCATTCTTTGCCGGATGAATATAATACTTCATGATCAGTTCGGAGTCGGTCCAATGGCACTCGACCGCATCTGGCTTATTTTTTTGTTTTTCCACCCCAAAATTCTGCAACCTTAACAGGATATTTCATTAAAACAACTCGTTATTAGACATTGCACATACTGGATTACTTGAACACCGATTTTCGCGACAATTATAACCGGCATTTGAATATAACATTCTTCGATCCCCTCTTATCACCTTAGTGTCCATCAAACTTAAATGCGATCAAGAATGATTAGCGCAAACATTGCTGCTTTTTTTTCAAAACCAAATGATGTTTCTCCTCTACGAAATAAAGGATATGTCCAGTCTGGGAAAATAGAGCGAAGGGAGACACCTCCTGATAATAGATATACCAGAGGCATCATGGGAGTAATGCCTGAAATTCTCCACTCTGGGAATCGCCTGGAAAAGATTTTCTGGTCACGTTCAAATAATATCCATGGCAAGGCCCCATTGGCTCCAGAAAGTGGTCCTGTGATGGGGATTATCCATTCTCCATTCACATCAAAAGATTCATGATGCAAATGGTTGTAAATCAATCGACTCCAGCCAGTATTCCACGGCTCCACCATAAGGCATCGTCCCCCACTTTTGACACAACGCATGGCTTCAGAGAAAAATGCGCCCGGATCAGGAATATGATGTAACACATCAACAAGTAAAAGAGCTCGTAATGATTCCGCTTTAAATGGCATCGATATGGCATTATAGACGATATCAATGTTAACCGAATAAAAAACCTCAGATGTGATTGCCGTCGAATATAATTCTTTCAAAAATCCCGCGCCAGACCCAATTTCTGCAACCTGACCCTCTCCTGCAGGGATATTCTCAATCAACAAACGATACCAAGTCTGATAAATACGTCTTAAAAAAGCCTTTTCACGAATAATTTCAGCCCGCAAATCAGTGGTTTCAGGATCGTCTATGGATAGATCTCTGGTCAGAGGATGGGCCAAAGCTGCTTTCAGTCGATTAAACACAAGACGCCTCACTTGAATTTTAGTCGCCGTGCTGCAAATACAACCATCCTGAGAAGTAGCCATCCATGACTCCAGCGATGGATATTCGTTTCTCCATATCGCCTGGTCTGATACCGGATAGGCACCTCAATGATTTTAAGATTCTGTCGGGAGGCTCCAAATAACAAATCAAAATCTCCAAACGGATCAAAATCTCCAAAATAGTTTCGACCCGCCGCAATTCTGCGATAATCACCAGCCCATAAAACTTTGGTTCCGCAAAGGGTATCTCGAATCGGCTGCCCCAACAACCAACTGAATACCCAACTGAAAAATTTATTTCCCAGCAAATTAAAAAACCGCATCGATCCACCCTGCATTGGGTAAACCAGGCGAACGCCATTGGCAAATTCACCCAGACCGCTTGCCAGTACAGCATAAAATCGGGGCAGATCTTCCGGAGGTACAGTCATGTCAGCATCCAGAATCATAAGCATATCACCTGTTGCGATTTCGAATCCCGCACGTACCGCATCCCCCTTCCCTTTTCCTGGCTGCCTGATTAACCGATAATCGGCGGGGGACAAATGAGAAATTGCATTTTTGATCGTATTGAAGGTGTCATCCGATGAATTTCCCTCGACAAAAATTATTTCAGTCCTGGATCCCATTTTAGGAATTCTATTCAAGAGCTCGATTATGTGCCCCGCTTCATTCCTGGCTGCAATCACAACCGAAACAGAGGGTTCTGTCAATTTCTGCGTAAAATCGATCGCCCGCATAATGTAGAAATTGGTTAGAGCTGCGACTCTAAAAATAGGCATCTTCACCAGAACACGATTGCACAGGGCTGCCACAAATGGAATAGGTGCCGGACATAAAATCTCTTCCCAATGTCGAATCAGATCGAATCCGGCAAGCCTGGCCAAGTTATCGACATCGACCGGCGTAAGCCAGTTCTGAGGCATATTTGATGTAACAATTCGATAATATTCGGCCAATCTACGTGGATATTCCCACAGATGACTTTGAACATTGAAGATGACACGGGTGTGTTCATTGCAGTACCGTCTGATATGTGCCAGGGTTGCCTGTACATCCCACAGATCATTCAACAAATCAGAAATGATGACGACATCAAACGTCGAATCGCCCAGATCGCATGTCTGAGAATCAGCACAAATAAAATGAAATTTCGAATAACGAATCCGCGCCTCATCGATCATCTGCTTTGAGATATCCACCCCAACACCCCGTTTCGGGTTGAGCGCATCGAGAAGTTTCCCCTGGCCGCACCCCAGTTCGAGAATGCTGTCACACTCGCCAATCACATGACGATAGATTTCTATCAACCGCCTGTGATAATGTAAAGAAAACAAGCCTGACTGACGATTGACCAGCGCGTTCCAGTGATCGGCGCGGCGCTTGCAATACATTTCATGTTCATTTTCAAGTAAAGCCATTTGGTATTTCCCGATCAGTAAAAATTAATAAAACAGGACTTCTTTCATGTTGCCCGATACGCATCAGGAACCACCGGCAGGTATTGGGACAAGAACCCTTATTCCTCCCCAGTCACGCACCCCTTTGTCGGGCTTCAAAAACTCATTGCCGTTTATTGGACGGAATATCCCAAAAGCCAGCGAAGTCGCTTCGTTAGGTAGGGGTTGATCAAAAGTTACGGATCCATAACGCCATCTTCGGTTGTCGAATGGTGGATCATACTTATCCAAGGGCAAGGATAGATTGTGGAGAATTTTACCGGACTGATCGACAAGATGAAAAAACACAATCCGCTGTCTGTTCGCATCTTCATGACGCAATTCTTCCCACCATAATTCCACTTTCAGGCCTGTGTCTGTACGGCGAAGCGACAGCACATGTAATCTATATATCCCCTCGAAATCGAGTTCTTTCGCAGCAGTATCCCCAGCATAGCCGGATACTTCCGCCTCGTTCGACCATTGCCGCTGTGAATTTGCCGCTATAAACTCAGGACGCCAAGAGTGCGCTGCCACAAAAGATTCGACGGCATATGCAAACATTTTTCTATCAATAATTTCCAGCAATTGCAACACCCTTCCATCTGATACAGTCTTTACACCAGCGCTCTCGTTCAATCCGCAAAGCCATGCCTGAAAAACGATACATTCTGAAAAATATGGATCAATTTGTCGATCAAAAAGCTTTTCGGATAGCAAATCCAAATCTTTTCTAATAAGAATGAAATCTACATCCAGAAGCTGATCCGTCCTGATAATGAAACCGCGCACCCAATCTACCGATAGAACCGTTTTAAAAACAGGAAGATCGGGATTTACCATTCCCTCATATATACCAACAGTTACAAAAATATCTGGTAGAGCGCCTAAATAAAACGAATAGAGATTCGCACTCATATTCCGCCTTCTCAATTCATCCAGAAATGCATAAGCCTGATTCACTTCTTCCCGATCTTTTCCAACAGAGACACTCACCCCGGTAAGCCACTGCCATTGAATTGACGGAGACTCCAGCGCCAGCAGTGCCCCAATATTGAGCGCTGGCAAAAAACACAGAACAAATTCGGCCAGGCGAATCCAACGATGGCTATACTGCAAGATATGCAGGGACATCGGAATCATACAAACCGCGCCCATCAGAAAAAATGGATAGAAATATCTAACCTGATTTCCACCAGTCTGAACCACCAGCCAATACCAGACGCCCAGGCTCCAGATGACAGGCGTGCTCAACAGCAACCCAACCTTTTTTGCCGATAAAGGGTTATACCTGTCATTGCGACTGAAGCAATAATAGATACTTAGCACGACTTTCCCAAGAACCCACAAAACAAATGCAATCCCGGCACTGCCAAACAACAAAGATAAAATTTGAAGAGGTGGAACTTTCAACACATCTCCCATTACTTTCATTGCGCGTTTGGCATATGCGAAGTTTTCTATCGAAAAATAATTCGAAAAAAAGCAGAGGAGAACGACAACGGAGAAAATCAGGAAAGTCTGGATTCCGCCGATGACCACATAACGATGCAAATCTGAGTTGGATTGTTGATATTTCCTTGCCCACAACCATTCCACAATAACGACAATTAACCATGTTGCAGTTAGAAGGGCCATAATCATAAGGCCGGATGGTTTGATCAATAGCGTAAATGAACCGCAAAATGCTCCCCACATCAACCAGACCAGCGATCGCGCCTTCAGGCTTTTTACAAATCCTGCAGCCGCCAGTGCGGCGATACCGGCCTGAAAATTGTCAACCAGACCCCAGTGCGTTGACCCGGGATTAATCTCATTACAATCAAAATTATAAAACATCGGAATAGCAGAAAAAAGGATGGTTACTGCCGCCATACCCCACCCCTCAGAAGATGTCCGAGGTATCCCTGCTGCCATATAAACGGCAATGACAATGCACAATATCGGAAGAAAAACGGATCGAAAGAGGAATCCCTTATAATCGAATAAAAAACCAAATGGGTAAGACATCAAAATGGTTCCAGGGGGTCGAGCCGTTGGCTCAATATTCAAAGGGTTAAACAGTTTTCCTTGATCCACAGCCTTCCAGAAATTCATGGCTTTTTCCATATACGTCAAAGGATCGTGATGAGGAGTCTGTACGCTTTGAACGTCATGTTGCCATATCATAGTACCAAGGTAGATCAGCCATAGAATTACGATGACATGCGGAATTACTGCCTGGCATCGCAGAGGATGCTCAGTCGTGTTTTTCATAAACGATTTCTCGCTGTCTATAGTGGGTAATTTTGTTGAAATACTATTTGGATTGAACAATTCAGTCTCCCTTGGCAAACCCAAACATCACCCGCATATATAGCATTACATTTTCGAGGTTTTCCAGCCGAAAGAACACCTATACCACAATCACTTCCATCAGCACATAAACCATTAGTGTTTCCTGAGTCTTGTCTTGCCTCCCCATACCAAAACCCGTATATTTTTGTTTGAGAAAATACAAATTTTCTATCCAGATAGCCCCTTAGCCGGATATGGCATCCAGTCCATGATTTCTGGGGAAGATGTTGCCTGCAACAACTTCCCCAGAAATCATGGACAAACCGAATCGCCATGTCAAGTTCCGGAAGGGCAAAATTGCCGGAACAATTCCTTAAGCTGAAATCCTTGCCAGTAAGATATACCGCTTCGGCCCCGTAATGAATGGTGATTTTCAGCTTTTCAAAACTCCCCGCAGGAGCAAGAAGCTCGATTTTATGATGTCTTTTCAAGGAGTGGCCAGCATCTGGTGAAGCGTTTTTTCAAGACTATCCCGCCAGGGTTTGGGATAAATTCCGAACTGGTTCTGAATCTTTTCGCAGTCCAGGGCAGAATAGGCAGGTCGCCTTGCCGGCGTTGGATATTGATCGGTCGGGATGGGATACACCTGGGTGGTTTTCAAAGGAATGTACGCTTTGGCGATATCAAGAATCGCCTGAGCAAATTCATGCCAGGAAATCACCCCTTTTCCGCAGTAGTGATAGGTTCCCCAGGCGATTTCCCCGTGGGTCCGGATAGCTTCTGAAAGGGTCAATAGGGCTTCTGCCAGATCAGCAGCGCAGGTCGGGCAGCCCAGTTGGTCCGAAACCACCCGCACAGCATCCCTTTCGGCTCCCAGCTTCAGGATGGTCCGGATAAAATTCTGGCCCTGCAGGGCGTATAGCCAGGCCGTTCTTAAAATAATGTGCCGGTTCAGAATTCTTTCCACCACAGCTTCTCCCACTGCCTTGCTTTTGCCATAAACGCTCATTGGCGAAATCGGGTCTGTTTCCAGATATGGCGTTCGCTTGCCGCCATCAAACACAAAGTCAGTTGAAATGTGAATCAGGGGTATTTTTGCCTCAGAGCAGACATGGGCGAGGATGGCAGGTCCCAGGCTGTTGACTTTATAAGCCAGCATGTCCTGCGACTCGGCCATGTCCACCTGAGTATAAGCCGCACAGTTTATCACCAGGGATGCGCCGGCATCCCAGATAGCCGCTCGAACAGGATCGGGGCTGGTAATGTCCACCTCCGGCAGATCCACGGGAAAGGCAGAAAATCCTTTCCCCGGCCCTTGGCGCATCAATTCTGTCCCAAGCTGTCCTTTGGCGCCGGTGATTAAAATATTCATCTGGTTACCCCCTGGGCTGTTGATGCGGGATCGGGATCAACAATAAGCACTTCTATTAAGGATATTGGGATGACATTCATAGACGTTCCTTCTGCGATAGATCAGATGGACTCCTGATGCGTTCTTTATCATAATCACAGTCCGGCAAACAAGTTGATTATGGCCTAAGGGGTAATGCCGAAAGTTCTTTGGCGTGATAGGAGCTCCGAACAAACGGGCCGCTGGCAACCTGCGAAAACCCCATGGCCTGTGCTTCGATATTCCTCTCTTCAGACTACCAACTCAAAACAGCGAGGAGTCAGGGAAAAACATGCCAGAGCGCTCATACCTGGCACACGTCCGGGCAGGATGTAATAGTCAAATATCATTACACGGGAAATCAACTTGTGGAGCCACTTGCCTATTCCATGCGGGGCATGCAGCTTTGTCTGTCTTTTTTTCGCAAGATGAGCCGCTGCCCATCCGACGGGATATGCTATATGGAAAAAGTAGCCAGCGCAAATGCAGTCTACACCAAGTGCGATGGAAATACACTTCAGCGATTCAAGGCTGTATCGCCTGCAATGCCCATAGCATTCATCGTAATTCGACCACAATTCTTGACGGGCAGGAACGGTAATGATCAAATGCGACAGATTGGGGAAACCATCGGACAGATGCTTCAGAAAAGCGGCGGGATCAGGAATATGTTCAATGACATCGAGCAGCAGTATCGTGTCGTAGCGCACCCTCTCCGTCAGAGAGAGATCCCAGGCGTCAATTCCCACGCGGACATGGTTCCGGACAGAAATCACGGGATGTGCCCTTGCAAGTTCGACGCCGGTACATTCTATCCCTTTGTCCCGCAAATATTTGACGACAATGCCCCGGCCGCACCCAACGTCCAGTACGACGGCACCGGCGCCGGCGATTTTTTTAACGATATTTGCTATAATTCTGTTTCGCGCCAGAATCCACCAGTGGTTCTCTATGCCGTCCGGATAGGCCTGGTTAAATTGATCATCGGAAAATTCGGTCGTCATCTAATAAATCCATCCCAGAAATCCCAGGCAGACCGCATTGGCAACGATGGCAATCGCGTAAAGGCTTGCCACGGCGATGATCTTGCTGCGGATTTGCTTCAGGTTGATGACCAGAATGACCGCCACGTAAAAGTGAAAATAGCCGAAGAAAAAAATCGGCCAGATACCCAGCGGTGACAGATTCCACCACGGATATTCCCATACCAGCAGACCGCCCATGTTCAGCAGGCATTCCACAAAAACGCAGAAAGCCGTGTATCCGATGGCCCAAAACCATTGATTCGGCATACCGAGGATAGTTTCATGGCGATCTTCCGAAAGGGTGTTGTAAAAAATGATACCGGATATGGCGAACATGAACATGATTTCGATATTCCATCCCACCAGGGTCCGCAAGGCTGTTTCCCCCGGTGTGGTCCAGCAGGCGGATCGCTCCGTCAGGTACAACACCCAGCCGTTCCAGGTTTCGTTGATAAAATCCATGCCGAAAATGGTCAGGCCGGCAAAAACAGCGTCCCAGTTACCCGTCTGACGGGCCTTTTTCATCTCGGCGGTATAGATGTAAAAAACAATGGCCAACAAGGAAATGACGTACCATTTCAGGGTTGTCAAATCCCTTAAACCTTCCAGTGCCTGCTGTGAAGCGGGTGTCATGCGATTCCCTCCTTCATAATGGTTAAACACGTCAATATTCGGCAGCAAGGGTTACACAAAATACTGGGTCTTCTGCGTCACCGTCGACTTGATGGTGTTCAGGGTATCCTGAAGCGTCGAGATGACATTTTCCCGAATATCCCCTGCCACCACAATATACATCACATCCTCTCCCACCTTAAGATCCATGTCGCCATTGATATGGACCAGGATTTCGACAATGCCGGCGCGGCTTTTGTGCGATTCCACAACCTGGCGCAGTTTTTCCGGGTCAACAACAATGCGAAGCCCGGACACCTGCCGGCCGTCCCGTGAGGTAGCGCGCACCACGCCATTATGGCAGAGGATCATCCCGACCTTGGGATAATCCGGATGCTGTTTGATGCTTTCAATCAACCGGGTCAGATTCATAACGGCTCCTTTTCCAAAGACGATACACGCATCAGGTCTTCGGGGGTATTGATATTGATGAACGAGATGAGATCGGGATCTGTTTTCCGCAACCTCGCTTCGGGAATTCTATTGATCCGGGATTTATGAAATACCCACTGAATCTTTAGTTTTTCCTGCCGGATATGCGCTTCGATGGTGTTCAGGCAGGATTTGGAATAGACCGCGCAAAGTGGTTCGAGACCTTTGGCGGTTTCCGGCATCACCGCATCCACTCCGGGCCTGGCCTGTGAAATCAGTAAATGGACCAGCTCCGGCTTCAGAAACGGGGCATCGCAGGCAGTAACAAAGACAAAGGGCCGGGAGGCGTAAAACAGCCCGGCGTGAATTCCGGTTAAAGAGCTGCGAACCGGAAACAGATCTGTTACCATCAGCATGTTCCAGTCCAGATACGCCTGAGGGGTATTGGTGACCAGAATGATTTCGCTGAAAATTTCTGAATACACCGCATGGATACGATCCAGAATCCGCTTTCCATTAATCTCAATCATAGCCTTGTCTCGGCCGTTAAACCGCGTGCTCATGCCGCCGGCAAGAATGACACCCGAGCACTTTTCGCTGATTGTCTTCATGGATTTTGCCCTGCTGAAAGTATAGGGATTAAGAGTGATTACAGTTCCGTCCAGATGGACAGGTTATGAATGATTTCTCTAAAAAACGCAAATAGTTCTCTTGGGTGTCGCCGGTACCAATCGATATGCCCTACGATCCCATATAAATGCAAACAGGGTTAAGTGGCTTATTGCCATTCCAGGCTTCCTGTAATAATAAGATATGAATTGAATTGAATTGAAAAAGGTTGCTGGAATCGGATCAAGAGGCTTGATAAAACTGAAATGTCGGAAATATCAAGGAGGATTTTCTATGGATTATGAAGAGTTACTTTTTTCCGCGGAAGGGCCTGTCGGCTATCTGACATTGAACAATCCGTCAAAATTTAATGCGTTGTCTAAAAAAATGATCGGCGAAATGATCTATTTGCTGACAGCCGTGTCAGTGGATGAATCGATCAAGGTCATCGTCATCCGGGCGACTGGGAAACATTTCTGCGCAGGGCACGACCTGTCCGAGATGCGGGAACAGGGCGTAAAAGAATACAAGTTTATTTTCGACCAGTGCACGCAGATGATGCAGCTGATCCACACTATCCCCCAGCCGGTCATTGCCCAGGTTCAGGGGGTTGCCACCGCGGCCGGTTGTCAGCTGGTGGCCTGGTGTGACCTGGCTGTGGCAGAGGAAGGAGCCAGGTTTGCCACGCCCGGCGTCAAGATCGGACTGTTCTGCACAACTCCCATGGTGGCGATCACCCGAGCCATCGGACGCAAGGCTGCCATGGAAATGCTGCTTACCGGCCGGTTTTTTCCGGCATCGGAAGCCAGGGAACTGGGCCTGATTAACCGCGTCGTGCCCCTTGAAGATTTGCCCGGAGAAACAAAAAAGCTGGCCATTCAGATCACCGAAGCCAGCCGCTTTGTGCTATCCATCGGCAAGCAGGGTTTTTACGCCCAGATTGATCAGCCGGATGACCCCGCCATGAATTATGCCAAACATACCATTGTCATGAATCTGACGTCCGAAGACGCCCAGAACGGCATTGCGGCGTTTATCGAAAAGAAAACACCCGTGTGGAAAAATCGGTGAGAAATGCCAAATCAACACAACCTGTGCTCTCGAACAGTAAGCTCAGGATCTGTTCGATGATAAGTAGTTGAATTAGCTATATTGAGTGGGACATTATAAATGGATTCTGAAAAAATCTGTTCAATGATATAGTGGGAAATGATACATGGAACACGAAACCATGAACCGGGCACTTTCCTGAAAATCAACCCAGTCCGGGTATGGCTACCTGGACTATCAACACCGAAATCCCGATCGCCGAAGAAAGACAGCATATGTTACTGACCCAACCGTTATCTCAGTATGGCTACCTGGCAGTGTTCGTCGGTAGTGTACTCGAAGGCGAAACCGTACTGATCCTGGCTGGTTTCGCAGCACATCAAGGATATTTGTCGTTCCCACTGGTAGTAATGTTGGCATTCTGTGGCGGCACGCTGGGAGATCAGATTTTTTTCTTTCTCGGGCGCTACTACGGTGCTCCCTTGCTTTCACGCTTCCCGTCCCTATCCAACCGCGCACAGCCGGTCAATCAGTTGTTACAACGCTACCACGCCGGCCTGATCGTCAGTGTGCGTTTCATGTACGGATTACGGATAACTGGTCCGATCTCGATTGGCATGAGCGATGTGGGAGCATGGCGTTTTGTGGTGTTCAACCTGCTTGGAGCGGCAGTATGGGCCATGCTGATCGCCGGAGCTGGTTTTTTGTGTGGTCAGCCACTGCAATGGCTGTTTACGGACATCAAACAGTACGAGAAAATGGCACTGTTACTAACCGTTGTTGTGGCGGTAGGCTTCGGTTTACTGCGCTGGTTGCGCTTGCGTCGTATGACTGATAAATACCGAAGGTAGGTGGTGTTGCAAATCAACTTTTTAGTTACGGGGGTGTATCCGATGCATTTTAAAGATAACCGATTCGTAAAAACAACGTTTATCTTGATGATCGCAGCCTTCACCGTTGCCAGCTGCGGGGGGAGGCTGTTCACCTATAAAGGATACAAGGTAACCCAAAACGATTTCATGGTCCAGCTTAAAGATGGGAATCAGCAAGGGGTATGGAAAACCAATGAACTTGCGATAAAATATCAATACCAGATGACGCTGGATACTTTGAAGATTGCTGGAACCAACGAACTGGTTGGTGGATTCGCCATAGGACCAAACATTGTTCATCGCCTTGCAGTATACCTGTTATTTCTGGACAATCAGGGAATTGTTATTGAAAACGTCCTTATTCATGCAGGAGATTATGATGGCTCTATTCCGCTTCCCATGGAATTTGAAAGGACAATACCTATACCTGAAGGAGCCCTGACAATTTCCTTTGCTTATGATGGCGTGGTGCCCGGCGAGTACACCATTGGGTTCTCACCATCCAGACAATGAAATCAAAAACTGGGCTTATTAAGCGGTCGATAAAGACCTGCTTGAAAACTTTAATCTATATTTTTTTCATCTCAAAAACGGGGCGCTATGACCAGTGGTTAGGCATCTGGATCAATTAAGCAAATTTGTGCTCCAGATTCATGATATCGCGGAATGGCACCACGCCATAGAGGATATCGTCAGTATTGGTCACCGGCAATGCAGAAAACGAATAGCGGGTAAATTTTTCTTCGGCATCACTGATGGAATCGCCTGTATCCAAACTGATAACCTGGGTACTCATGATATCGGAAAGTGGGGTTCTGGGTTCAGCCATGAGCAGTTCAGCTAGGCTGACAACCCCCATCAGCCGGTTGTCTGGGTCTGTCACATAAAGGTAGTCCACCACATGGGCGTCCGCTGCCAGACGGCGAAAATCGGCAACCACCACTGCTGCAGGGATTTCTGGCGTCAGGCAAATGTAGTGGCTGGTGACCAGATCGCTGATGGTGTGATCCTGTTTTTCCAGAATGGTCTCGATCTGTTCCGCATCTGTAGGATTCATGAGATCGAGAATTTCTTCCGCATAGGGCGTTGGCAGTATTGACAGAACATCCGCAGCCTGAGCCGGAGTCATGTCTCCTACCAGTTCGGCATTACGTTCCTTTGTCAGGGATGAAATAATGGCGCGCTGAACCCGGGGCTCGATTTCTTCCAGAGTATCAGAGGCATGCTCGGTTTCAAGTTCGTTGAAGATGGCTATCCGCTGTTCTTCCGGAAGCTCTTCCAGAATATCTGCCATATCCACGGGATGGATTTCCGGCAATGTTTCTTTGAGGATCTTCAGCTTTACGTTGCCCTTGAAGCTACCAATTTTTTCCGGAAGCCGCTGGACATAGCGCCAGGAGATAGTTTCCTTCTTAAACACTTCGGCCAGATGATAGATGAATTCGGCAACATAGCTCAGCCCTATCCGTTTGATCAGACCATATCTGCTGAAATCCACATCGGTGACGTACATTCGACGGCCGTGCAGCAGCAGTTTCACGTCATATACAATGTCGATATCATTGTCATCCAGATCAATGACTTTTTTATCCAGGATATGGTCTTTCAACAGAACTTGATTTTCTTCCGGCTCTCCTTCATAGCCCTCGATTGATTCAATATCGACAACGATGACATCCCGTCCGAAGCTTGATACCCGGTTGACGGGAATCATAAGGGATTTATGACCGAAGGGACGGCTTATGGTTATATTGGTCACTTCAGGCAGTTTTTCATTTTCAACGATAATCAGATCGTCCAGCTTTCCGATCTTTTTATTATTTAAACGCACCGGATTCCCAATGAGATCGCTAAGAAAAAATACCAAGTCCGTGTCAGAGTTTTTTTTAATGATGCTGTTCATGGCGATTCTCCCATCAGATCATTGTCATAAATTTGTAGAGCAGCAGGCCTACCAGAAAAATCAGATACAGACGCAAAAACAGAAGTGTCGCCTTGACCCATCGGGACATCTCCACATTGGGTTTTGCATATTTACGGTTAATCTCGCGGATCTTGGAAAAATTATTCAATAAAAATCCTTTCAGCATGGCGCCTCCTTCTTATTTGAACATACTGGGAAACAGCGTGCTGATTCCATAAAGACTGGAGAGAATTACGATCACCACCACAATGAATGTGGCAACGATATTTTGCCAGAGGTTGTTGGTGTGCTCACCCATGGTCTTTTTATTGTTGAGAAGCAATATCAGAAAGACCAGAGCTGCGGGCAGCAGCGTTACGGCAATAACCTGTACAAAAAGAGTAATCAGCACCAGAGGGGCATTGGGAATTAAAACCACGGCCCCTGCTGTAAAGAGAGAAAGGAAATAATTGGCATAGAACCACGGGGCTTCACGGATTTTATTATTCAGCGAGTGAGCCCATCCAAACACTTCGCCAAAAGCCCAAGAGCTGGCAAGCGAGATGCAGATAGCGCCCAACAGGCCGGCGTCAAACAGACCGATAGCCATGAAGGTGCCGGCATATTTGTTGGTTTTGATCAACAACTGGGAGGCCTGGGCAGCATCGTCAATATTGACGCCTTTGAGGATCGTACCCGTAACAACGACGATAAAAATGGCAACAACTACAGTCAGCAGAGACCCGACAAAAGTATCCAGCTTGCCCCAGGGAATATCCTTTTCCTTCATGCCTTTGTCCACCACAGCACTTTGCTGGAAAAAAAGCATCCAGGGCGCAATAGTGGTGCCTATATTGGCCATCAAAAAAAAGAAATATTCGTTATTGAAGCCTCCGGGCGGCAGGTTCGGGATCAACCCCGTATGAATGATGTCATGCACTGACGGATGTACCATGAAAGCCCCTGGAATGTAGATCAGGTTCACGGCACAGAAAACAAGGGCGATTTTTTCCCATGTCCAGTATCTGCCGTTGAGCACCATGATCCCCATCAGTGCGCAAACCCCGATAACGGTTATCAGAGGCGAAATCCCGAATATCCGCAGAGCGGATGTCATACCGATGAATTCGGTGACAAGTGTCAGCCAGTTTACCACAAGCAGGTCAAGGAGTGAAAACCAGCCCCAGAAGGCCCCAAAACCCGCAAATATAGCTTCGCCATGCCCCCGTTTCGTTATGGCGCCCAGCCGGACGGTCATTTCCTGAACATAGTAGGCTACCGGCACCAGAAAGACCAGAAACCAAATCATACTGTATCCAAACTTGGCGCCAGTTGCAGCGTAAGTGGTGATGCCACCTGCGTCATTGTCGGCAACCATGACCACAATACCGGGGCCGGAAAGGATAAAAAAGAGCTTGATCGCCTTCCATACCCGGCGAAATTTATAGTAGAATTTTGAAAGACTGAACACGGGACACCTCTTTCATCGGTCAGGTAATGCATGAAACAAAAAGGGACAGCTTCAAAATATATTGCAAAGCTGTCGCATTGCGAAAAAAATACAGACCGATTTAAGTTATGGGGAGAGCACCGTATAACCAAGGAAGGATTCTCGCCGCTGATAATTAATGTATACCCAGCGGGAGCCGTGCGTTTGAAAGGAAGGGCCGTTTACCGCTGGATGGCAAATAAGAGTATTTGGGTACAACTATGACTGTCCAAAGAGACAACCACCGCCTTTCATTTTAAGGGTTGAAAAAAAACATGAAAATTATGATACATCATAATCTCATTTCAATCACCAGCATCCACACTATCATGGAATGGCTGCCTTTTACTCTCGTAACTCAAAGATGTCAATCAAAAAGGGGGCAGAGATAGCGCAGATATTGGGCTTTTTACGAAGCCATCACACCTAAACATTTTTTGCAAATTGGCTGCATTGTTTATTGGGTCCACCGCCTTGTCCCGCTGTAAAAAAATGATCAAGGTCTAAGCGGTTTCTTGCCATTATGCGCTTCCTGTAATAAGATCCGCAGCAGTAAAGATAGCTGGAACCAGATTGAAATGAACCAAAGTGGGAAAACCGGTAAGGGAGGAACTCACTTGAATTTCTTTTTCCGCAGTACGATTCGAGCCCTGATATTTGGCGCAATGGTTTTTGCGAACACTTTTATCGGGGCATCGGCAGATGGGGCTGACCCCAGAAACGCACTTTGGGAAATCGTTACAACTTGCCTGGATTCTACGATTACGGATTATTGCCTGCGTTGTCGCTGGCCAAAGATCGAAGCGACATGCCCATACAACAGAGAATGTAAAAATACGACAGAATTGTGGGCTGAGAGTGAAGATTATGTAATCATCCGTGACCGTAAAATGTGCGGCTGCCCCGAAGGGTTTGTACATGGGCTTGCCATACCCCGCACCCGGGTTACGGGCGTCGAAGACCCCAATCTCCCGGACGGCATCTGGCGTTTTGCCTGGGCTGCCGCACAAAAGACGATCAGCGACGAAGCTGCCATCGCACTTGTGGTGAATCCGGCGCGTTTGCGCAGCCAGGATCAGCTCCACGTTCATATTCTTCGCCTCGGAAAAGATGCCCGCCAGCGCTTAGACGGACTTCCGGCATCCCGACTACGGGACCTTGACGAAGTCTGGCGTACCGCCAAGAAGGGCGCGCTGGATGCGAATCTTAACGACTATGGCGTGCTCGTTGCCGGCCATCCCGATGGCGGATTTATGGTCCGGGTTGAAAAAGGCAGCCCCGAGTGGCTCTACACAGAAGGAAATTGCCAATGAAACGCGAAAGAACGATACAAAAAGAACTCTCAAACAATAAACTCAGGATCCGTTCGCAGATAAAAGGAGATGAATCCCTATGACTGATCACAACTGCAAGCATTGTTCTTTCAGGGCAAAATACGACAATAATCCCAAATCGTTTTTGGGGCGGGTATGGAGATGGCATGCCGGATGGTGCCCCGGATGGAAAGCGTATCTAACATCCCTTACTGATAGTGAAAGAAATGAATTGATTGAAAAATACAATCTAAAAAGATAGTTGTTTTTGTGTTCAGACCAGGTTTGAGCTAAAGGAGGTTTTGTGAAACCATTCAATATCTATCTGACAGGCGTCGGCGGGCAGGGAATCGGCCTTCTGAGCGAAATATTGCTCCGGGCAGCCGACCATGCCGGTTTTCCGGTTAAAGGAGTGGATACGCACGGCCTTGCGCAGCGCGGCGGTATCGTGGTATCCCAGATCCGCATCGGAAACAACGTTTACTCTCCCCTGATCCGGCAGGGCGAAGCCGATCTGGTTGTGGCACTGGAGCGGCACGAGGCCTTCCGGGGAATAACCGCCTTTCTCAAAGACGGCGGCACCGCCATTTATTACGATGCCGTTTGGCAGCCCTTGCCGGTTCGTCTGAATCAGGCGCCCGAAGTGGATAACGATACCATTTTTGCCTATTGCAACAAAAGAAATATTCAGGTGATCCGCATTTTGAAACCCGGCCTTATTGATGCCCGCATGCAGAACATGGCCGTTCTGGCCGGTATTCACCGGAATCACCTGATCCCCGGCATCGCATTCGATCATTACAAGAACGCCATGTCCGATCTCATGGAAGGCGCCATGCTGGAAAAGAACATGGACTTAATGAGTGAAATGCTCTCCTGAAAGGAAGACTAATTATGGATACAGCCGATCCATTCAAGGTTGAATATGAAGGCCCCATTGCCTGGTTGATTCTGAACCGACCGAACAAGCGAAACAGCATGGGGATGGATTTTTTTTCTGCGCTTCAGGCCCATTGCCGCGAACTTGACCAGAATCCGGAAGTCCGGGTGGTGGTGATCCGCGCCGAGGGCAAAAGCTTTACCGCCGGGCTCGACCTGATGGAAGCCGGGGCACTGCTGGCCGATACCTCCGCTGCGGGCCGCGAAGCGCTCAGACAGACCATCGGTCGTCTGCAGGACAGCATCTCATCCATCGAAAAGTGCAGAAAACCGGTCATCGCGGCCATTCACGGCCATTGCATCGGCGGCGGTATCGACTTGATCAGTGCCTGCGACATCCGCATCGCTTCAAACGATTCCTTGTTCAGCATTCGCGAGACCCGTATTGCCATTATTGCGGACCTGGGGACCCTTCAGCGCCTGCCGCGCATTATCGGACAAGGCTGGTTCGGCGAACTGGCCCTGACGGGCCGGGACTTTATCGCAGAAGAAGCCCTGAAAATGGGGTTGATTACCCGGATGTGCGATTCCCATTCGGCGCTGATGGATGAGGCCCGCAGGCTGGCCTTGCAAATCGCGGCGCTTGCCCCGTTGACGGTTCAGGGCGTAAAGGACGTGATGCTTTACAACCGGGATCACGGTGTGTATTCCGGGCTGCGGTATGTGGCCCAGAAAAACGCGGCATCCCTTCCTTCCGATGATTTGATCGAAGCGGTAACCGCATTCATGGAAAAACGAGCCCCTGTTTTCAGGGGAAATTAACGACCGGAGGACTTATGCTGGAAAAAGGGGCATTGACCGGAATCACCGTACTGGATCTCTCAAGGCTTCTGCCCGGACCTTTTGGTTCGATGATCCTGGCGGACCATGGTGCACGGGTGATTTCCATAGAAGACAAGCGTTTTATCGCGGATGGCTTTTTCATCACAACCGTAAACCGGAACAAGGAGCACCTTTCCCTGGATTTAAAGACTCCCGAGGGAAAGGAGATTTTCTTTCGCCTGGTGAAAACCGCGGATGTCGTGATGGAAGGATTCCGGCCGGGTGTGGTCCAGCGACTGGGTGTTGATTATGAGACGGTTTCCAGGGTTAATCCGGGCATCATTTACTGCTCCATAACCGGCTATGGCCAGACAGGCCCTTATGTGAATCGGGCCGGCCACGATGTCAATTATCTGAGCGCTGCGGGAATCCTCGATTTAATCGGCCAGGCTGATTCTACTCCCGCCATTCCCGGCGTTCAGATCGCGGATATAGCCGGCGGCGGGATGAACGCGGTTATCGGCATTCTTCTGGCTCTCGTTGCCAGGAATCAGACCGGAAAGGGCCAGTATATCGATATTTCCATGACAGACGGCATGCTGGGGTTTCTTTCCATCCCCCTTTTTTTTCACCAACTGACCCGCCAGATCCCCACGCGCTCGGATGCCGTGCTATCTCACCGGTATGCCTGTTACAATACCTACGAAACCGCAGACGGCCGATTTTTATCCATCGGCGCCGTTGAACACCGCTTCTGGAAAAAGCTTTGCGAGCATCTGGAATTTCCGGAATACATCGACCTGCAGTATGACGATGGCATGCGGATGGAAATCATCGACACCCTGCGCGCTGTTTTTCGCCGGAAAACCCTTAGCCAGTGGGACAGCGACCTCGGGGATCTGGATATCTGCTGGGGTAAGGTTCAGCACCTGAACGAAGTGCTGAAAGACCCCCTGTTCCGGGAAAGGGAGATGGTTGTTGACCTTGAGGGAAAAGAAGGGAAAACGACACCGGTTTTTGGCGTTTCCGTCAAGCTAAGCCAAACACCGGGCAAAGTGCGCACACCGGCCGTCGGTTTTGGAGAAAGCACGGTTTCCATTTTGCGGGAAATCGGGTATGCTGAAGACGATATTACCGCGTTTCAGAAAAACGGAATCGTATAAAAACGGGAGACTTTTGAAATGTCGGTCGACAAAGCGACAGGGGACATACTGGAAGTTCGGCAGGGAGATATTACCCGGCTTGAGGTGGACGCCATTGTCAACGCCGCCAACAGTTCGCTTCTGGGCGGCGGCGGCGTTGACGGCGCCATTCACCGTGCCGCCGGAAAAGAGCTTCTGGCCGAGTGCCGATCCATTGGCGGATGCCCGGTCGGCGAGGCCAGGATTACCCGTGGATATCATTTGCCGGCACGATACGTCATTCACACGGTCGGGCCGGTTTACACGGGCACGGTTCAGGATGCGGCTCTGCTTTCCCGTTGCTATGAAAACAGCCTGAAGCTGGCGGCGCAATACCACCTTTCGAGCATCGCTTTTCCGGCCATCAGTTGCGGAGCCTATGGGTATCCGATCGAAAAAGCCTGTGGGATTGCGATAGATACCTGCCGTAAGGCCCTGGACGTCTGGCCGGATATCCATAAAATCATTTTCGTCCTGTTTTCCGACAAGGACCATGCCATCTACCAAAGCGCCCTGGCAGGAGGTATCGTTTAAAATAAGAAAGCCCCCCCCGATGCATTTTATATCACCGAGCAAGCCAGAGATGTCAGCAAATCCCTTAACCCCATTTCTCCCACCTGCAATGACACATGGTCTCCATTGAGGACGTAAGTTCGGTTTTTATCAAATCGGTTAATGACAGATGTTCGGTTGTATGCTATGGATTAAGCTTCCAGAATTGACGATACTCCATCTTGAAATATTGACGGACTGGTACGCCTCGCACGCTGAAAATCTTTCTAAGTGATTTTGTTTTTTTACGCTCTTTACGAGACCTTCATTCATGAAAATTGCATATTTTGACTGTTTTGCCGGCGCCAGCGGCGACATGATTCTGGGAGCCCTGGTGGATGCCGGCCTCGATCCGGATCTGCTGAACCGAGAACTGGCAAAGCTTCATCTGGATCACTACGCTCTCAGCTTCAAGCCGGCAGTCAAAAGAGGTATCGGCGGCTGCCAGGCTGTTGTCGATATCGACACCCATATGCACCATCCACACAGGGGCCTTCAGGATATCCGCAGCCTGATCGAGGCCAGCGAGCTTTCTAGGGACATCCAGAAAAAATGCATGGCGATATTCACCCGACTGGCCAAGGCAGAGGCCAGGGTTCACCGGACTGCGGTTGAAACAGTTCATTTTCATGAAGTCGGGGCAGTCGATGCCATCATTGATGTGGTGGGAGCGATGTCAGGGCTGTCGCTTCTGGGGATTGACGCCGTCTATTGCTCTGCCCTTCATCTGGGTTCGGGAACCGTTACCTGCGCACATGGCGTTTTGCCGGTACCGGCTCCGGCCACGCTTGAACTCGTCAAAGGGCTTCCCGTCTATGCCACGGAAATCCAAGGAGAGCTACTGACCCCGACCGGAGCCGCCATCCTGACCACTCTGGCCAAGGGATTCGGTCCCCTGCCAGCGCTAACGGTTAAAAAATCCGGGTACGGCGCCGGCATGGCGAATCCTGAAATCCCCAATCTGCTTCGGGTGGTCATCGGCGATGCAGCTTCGGATATGAATGACTGCGAGATGGATCAAGTCGCCGTTCTGGAAACCGTTATTGATGATATGAACCCGCAGATATATGATTATGTGATGCAACAAGCCTTAAGCCTGGGAGCCCTGGATATCTTTCTAAAACCCATCCAGATGAAAAAAAACCGACCGGGCGTCCTGTTAACCTTGATGTGCTACCCCGATGATCTTCAGCGGTTTTCCCGGTTTCTCCTAAAAGAAACCACTTCCATTGGACTGCGATGGCGTTTTGAAAACCGGATCAAAGCCAGAAGGGAAATTCGGGAAATATCGACTTCCTTGGGAACCGTCCGGGTCAAGACAGCAAGGATTCAGGATGACATCATCCATCAATCGCCGGAATTCGAGGACTGTAAGGAAATTGCTTTAACGCGGAACATCCCTTTAAAAACGGTCATCGCCAGGGTTTGTCGGGAGATTTCCCCGCACGATGAAATTGCTTCCAGTACGCCAGACGATACGCATGAAACAATTTTATTATAAGCCCGCCTTTCCGCCAAAACCCGCTTTTACCATCGGCGATGGCTTAATTCTGCTGGGACTTGCAGCGATCCTCTATGGCGGCGTTCGGCTTGCCTTTGACGCTCCTTCGGTTGTTTCGGGACCTGAGATTTCCCTGTCCCCGAGCGCTCTTCCCTGGTATGCCCTGCTTTCCGTGGGCCGGATGGCAATCGCCTATTTTCTGTCGCTTGTCTTCAGCCTGTTTTACGGATACGCGGCCGCACGAAACCCTGCTGCCCGAAAAGTCCTGATGCCGGTTCTGGACGTTTTGCAAAGCGTCCCGATTCTCTCGTTTTTACCCGTGGTACTGCTCAGTCTGAGCGCCATTTTCCCGGAACATTTTGCCACGGAGATATCGGCCATTGTGTTGATATTCACTTCTCAGGCCTGGAATATCACCTTCAGCTTTTACCAGTCCATGACCACCATTCCCACCGAACTGCAGGAAGCTTCCGCCATTTTTCGTTTTTCTTCCTGGCTTCGTTTCAAAGAATTGGAGCTTCCCTTTGCCGCCATCGGTTTGATATGGAACAGCATGATGAGTTGGTCCGGCGGCTGGTTTTTTTTGATGGCGGCTGAAATTTTTCATGTCGGATCCCACGATTTTCGTCTGCCGGGGCTGGGGTCTTATTTAAAAACCGCCGCCGCTCAGGGAAATCTCGTGGCTGTTCTGACAGGCACAGGTGTTCTGATTCTGGTTGTCGTGCTTCTGGATCAGTTTATCTGGCGGCCACTACTGGCCTGGGCAGACAAATTCAAGGTTGAAATGGTGGAAGGCGACGAAGAACCGTCGTCCTGGTTTCTGGATATTCTTTCCCGGTCTTGGCTGATGGACTTTTTCCAGCATCGGATGGAACTGCTGAATGAGTGGATGGACCAGTCCTTTCAAGGGAAAGATGCCTCCCGCATCGCGCCTGACACACCAGCGGGCAAGAAACCGGCCTGGCGCTTTACCCTGACGATCATCGGCCTCATAGCGCTAATTTATGGCGGCTTCATGGCCATTGCCCTGATGGCGACCATTCCCCTTAATGATTGGATAGAGCTGGGCGTTGGACTGCTGGCCACACTTGCCCGCGTTTTCGCTTCCCTTCTGATTGCGATGCTGTGGACCATCCCGGTCGGGGTTGTTATCGGCACCAATCGCCGACTGGCCTCGCTGCTTCAGCCACTGGTCCAGGTGGTTGCTGCCATACCGGCAACCGCGCTCTTTCCCATGTTGCTGCTGGCGCTTCTGCGCGTCTACGGCGGCCTGAATATCGCCGCAATTGCCCTGATGCTGATGGGCACCCAGTGGTATCTGCTGTTCAATGTCATTGCGGGCGCTGCCGCCATTCCACAGGACCTTCGATTTACAACCGATCTGTTGGGCCTGTCAGTGCTGGACCGCTGGCGAACCTTGATTATTCCGGGCATATTCCCTTATATCATCACCGGATCGATTACAGCCAGCGGCGGCGCATGGAATGCCAGCATCGTCGCGGAGTATGTTGAATTTGGCGGCGAGACTTATGCCACGACCGGCATCGGGGCAACGATCGCCCGCGCGACAGATACCGGCAATTATGCGCTCCTGCTGGCCGGGACACTGATTCTGGTCATCAGCGTTATCTTGATCAACCGACTGTTCTGGCAACGGCTTTACCGCCTGGCAGAGGAACGCTATCGCATGGAATAATGGTTGTGGATTGTTGAAAAGGTTGAAAAATCTCAACCTCAACAACGGATTGAAAGTGAGGAAAAGCGAGTGCTAACAATAACCGGAATCAAAACCGCCGAAACTCTGTTGAATCTGGAACATGTCTGCAAAGGTTATGGAAGCAATCCCAAACAGCTCCTGGCAGTCAAAGATGTGTCTCTAACCCTGAAAGTAGGTGAATTTGTATCGCTTCTGGGACCATCCGGTTGTGGCAAATCGACGCTGCTTCGCATCGTTACCGGTTTAAATACTGCCACATCCGGAACCGTGGAATATCGGGGCGAGACACTGAAAGGCGTGAATCCGCATGCAACCATCGTATTTCAGACATTTGCGCTCTATCCCTGGTTGACGGTTGAAGAAAATGTTGAAATTGCGCTAAAGGCCCGGGGCGTTCCTTCAGCAATCCGACAGGACAGGGCTCGGAAACTGATTGATACCATCGGCCTGGACGGATTTGAATCTGCCTATCCCCGGGAGCTTTCCGGCGGAATGCGCCAGAAGGTTGGCTTTGCCAGAGCCCTGGCGGTTGAACCGGAACTGCTGTGCCTGGATGAGCCGTTTTCAGCATTGGATGTCCTGTCGGCGGAATCGCTGCGCGGGGAGTTGATGGAACTATGGCTGAACAAATCCATCCCCACGCAGGCGATTTTGATGGTCACCCACAACATTGAAGAGGCGGTTCTGATGGCCGACCGGATCGTGGTCATGGGAAAAGATCCGGGCCGGATTGTATCCGAGATTCAGGTATCACTTCGCCACCCGCGGCACCGAAAGGATGTATCGTTTCAGCGCCTGGTGGATAGCGTATATGCCGCAGTTGCGGGTCAGACCCGTCCGGAAATCGAATCTCTGGGAACGGCGCCGGGTCAGCCGGGCGCAACCCGGCGACTTCCCCGCGCGCTGTTGAATCAGTTGGCGGGCCTCGTTGAAAAACTCTCTGATGAACACGGCAGAGCAGATCTCTACCGGATCGGCGGCGAGCTCTCCCTGGAGCTGGATGATTTATTGCCCATTGTCGAAGCAGGGGATCTGCTAGGATTTCTTTCGGTTCAGGAAGGGGATTTGCTTCTGGCTTTGCTGGGCCAGACTTATGCCGAGGCCAGCATTCTTGCCAGAAAGGAAATGCTGGCCGGCCGGGTTCTGAGGATGCCGGTAATCGCCTGGATTTATGAATCCCTGCGAAGGGACGATAACCATCGGCTGGCCTGGGAGTATTTTCTGAACAAACTTCAGGCTGATTTCGGTAACCGGGCGGAAGATCAGCTCGACATCGCCATCAGCTGGGGGCGTCATGCGGAGCTATTTGCCTATGATGACGACACCGGAGAATTGTATCTGGAATAAGGGGATCCGAGACGACTTGTCCGGCTTGCGGCAGGCAGTTGAAAATACCATCCGATACTCCTTGAAATAGTTGATCGTCTTTGCTACAAATAGAGGTTGTAAGAAAGAAGTCAGAAGGAGAAAAATATGATCCGCGTGGGTATTGTTGGGGCAACCGGGTATGCGGGCGCCGAACTGGTCCGGCTGCTGGCCGGTCATCCGGCCGTCGAATTAACGCTGTTAACTTCCCGCCAGTATGCGGGCACGAGATTTGACGCGGTTTATCCGTCCATGGCCGGCGTTGTCGATCTGGTATGCCGGGACTATTCCCTTGATGTGGCTTGCGAGCAGACCGACATGATTTTCATGGCGCTTCCGCATCAGCTTCCCATGTCTTTCATTCCGCCGCTTCTGGAGAACGGCAAACGGGTGATCGACCTTTCGGCGGATTTCCGGTTTCGAAATGTCGCTGTTTATGAGCAGTATTATCAACCGCATCAGGCCGCGCATCTCATTGAGGAATCGGTTTACGGCCTGAGCGAGATCTATGGAGAGCGAATCAAAAAGGCCCGTCTCATCGGAAACCCAGGCTGCTATCCCACCAGCGTGCTGATGCCCCTGATCCCACTATTGAAAAACGGGCTGATCACGCCGAACGCAATTATCGCTGATTCCAAATCCGGCGTCAGCGGCGCGGGCCGTTCTCTTTCCCTGACCGCTCACTACTGTGAAGTTCAGGAATCCTTTAAAGCCTATAAAGTCGGCCAGCACCGACACAACCCGGAAATGGACGAGGTTTTGAGCATTGAAGCCCGGACGCCGGTTTCGATCACCTTTGTTCCCCACCTGGTTCCCTTGAGCCGGGGGATGCTGACCACCCTTTATACCACGCCGGAAAAATCCGTCAGTCCAGATGTCATTCGCAACTGCCTGGCATCTTTTTATGCCGGACGCCATTTTGTCCGATTGTGTCCGGACATTAAGCTGCCGGACACCCGCAATGTCCGCGGCACCAATTTTTGTGATATCGGATTTAGACTCGATGCTTCCCGAAACCGCCTGATCCTGATTTCCGCAATCGACAATTTGGTGAAAGGCGCAGCCGGGCAGGCCGTTCAAAACATGAATCTCATGCTGGGTCTGGATGAAACAACAGGGCTCCGGCAGGTTCCTTATCCGGTTTAATTTCCGGAAAAAGTTGGCAAGGTTGAGTAGAATCAGGTTGATAAGATAGATACAGGAAGCACCCACCATTTACCCAAAAAGGAGATCCAACATGACAGCAAAGTTAATCCTGGGCACTGAAATCCGCGAGCAAATTCTGGAAGAAATTACGGCCGAAGTCAAGGCAATCAAGGAAAAATACGGCGTGGTACCGGGACTGGTGACCATCCTGATCGGCGCCAATCCGGCTTCGATGTCTTACGTCACCTTGAAGATTCAAACCGCGCACCGGGTCGGTTTTAACGAGGTTCAGGATTCCCAGCCGGTGGATATTTCAGAAGCTGATCTTCTGGCGCTCATTGACAAATACAACAAAGACGATTCCATCAACGGGATACTGGTTCAATTGCCGCTTCCCAAGCACATCAATGAAAAGAAAGTGCTGAACGCCATCGATCCGGACAAGGATGTCGACGGGTTCCATCCGGTGAATGTGGGACGTCTCATGATCGGCGGCTCAGAAGTCAAATTTCCGCCCTGCACCCCGGCCGGAATCCAGGAGATGATCGTCCGCGCCGGCGTGGAAACCAAGGGCGCTGAAGTCGTGGTGGTCGGCCGTTCCAACATCGTCGGCAAACCCATTGCCAATATGATGCTTCAAAAAGGCCCCGGCGCCAATTCAACGGTTACGATCGTGCATACCGGCACCAAGAACATGGACGTGCACTGCAAGCGGGCGGACATTCTGATCGTTGCAGCCGGCGTTCCGGGCCTTGTCAAACCCGAATGGATCAAACCCGGCGCCTGCGTGATCGATGTGGGCGTCAACCGGGTCGGCGAGAAAGTCAGTGAAAAAACCGGCAAAAAAATCGCCATCCTCAAAGGCGATGTGGATTTTGACGCAGCCAAGGAAATCGCGGGCTCCATTACGCCCGTCCCGGGCGGCGTCGGCCCCATGACCATCACCATGCTGATGAAAAACACGCTCAAATCCCTGAAGTTCAAACTGGGAATCGCATAACCCTTCATCGGATCGCTATTATCATGAATCTGCGGATTGCCTGTCGGGTTTCAATCCCGGCAGGCAATCCGCAGCAATGTTTTACCGATGAGTCATCTCAATTCATAGAGATCGGGCCTTCTGTCTTTCAGAACCGTCATGTTCGCGCGGATCTCTTTGACCCGATCCATATTGACAGTGGCAGTCAGCAGCATTTCATCGGTTTCTCCGGCTTCGACCACGGTCCTGCCCCAGGGATCAACGATCACGGAATCGCCAAAATAGGTTACAACGCCATCGGACCCGAAGTCCTCGGTACCGACCCGATTGATTCCGGCAATGAACATCTGGTTCTCGATCGCGCGGGCGCGTACCAGAATCTTCCAGTGATCCAGACGCGGATAGGGAAATGCCATGGGACAAAATACGATTTCCGCTCCCTTCAGCGCATAGGTTCGAAACAGCTCCGGAAAACGGATATCATAACAGATCGCCAGCCCCACCCGCCCCCATGGAGTGTCCACAACCGTCACATGTTCTCCGGGCGCCATGTGCGCATCCTCGTGAAGCAAGCTGAACAAATGGGTTTTGCGATAGACCGCTGCCCGATCGCCCCTGGCATTGAATAAAAATGAGGTATTGGAAACTTTTCCCGCCTCGTTTAGAGCCGGCATCGACCCATTGATCCAGATGCCATAAGTTTTTGCCATCTTCGCAACACGATCAACGACTTTATCGTGCATAGCGGCCATGCGATCATTGTTCAGCCAGTTGAAACCCGTGGTCCACATCTCCGGAAAACAGATGACATCGCTGCCCCTTCGCGATGCCTCGGCAATCCAGAGCTCGGCTTTCCTAAGATTCTCTTCGGGTTGAGAGACGGCAACACACATCTGGGCGATGGATACGGTAAGGTTCATTTCAATTCCCCCCCCGAAAGCGCCTTTTGTTTGACCGTATCACCCAGGATCTTCTGAACATCTTCCAGATACTGCCCGGATGCATTCAGATAAAAGGCCAGTCCGCCGGAAAAGTTTTTGCCGATAATGCCGTCGATAAAGAGCATGCTGATTTCGCGCTGCCTTTTAAGGATGTGCAAAGAACCCAAAAGAATCTGGCGCTCCTCATCGGAAAGGGTTTTGGCCAGCATGACCAGGGCCGTTCGGCCCCGCGGCTGGTAATTCCAGAAAAAAAGCAGATCCAGGGCATGGATGATCATGATCAGCTCCAGGTCCTTGGCATCACCCGACAGGCTTTTATCCATGGCGCTGAGCGTTTCCATGACTTTTTTGTCCGGAAAGAGCAGTTCAAGACTGGTATAGGCCTCCAGAAGCCGGGCCAGCTTGTCCCGATAATCGCCTATCCGAAGATGGATGTTCCGGTAACGGTCGGCACCGCCTTCAATGACGCCGGCGACAAAGTCCGAGGCTGCCTTGGAGATGACCGCCGCCCATTTCTGCAGAACCGCATCAATTCCGGAAATCCCGGCTGCCGACAGAAGACCGGCAATAAGGCCATTAAAAACGATGGCAATGGGAATGGAAAGCATGCTGCGAAAAAAATTACCGGCGATAACGGTCTTGGGAAACCCCCGAAATGCGTTATGGCAGGAGAGGTAAATACCGTTTGAAACCGCAATGATCGCGTACAGTTCCGCAGGGTGGGTATGGGTCGTAATTCCCAGGGATTTGTCCAGAATCAGAGTTTTTACCACCCAGTCGAGCAGCGGAACGGAAAAACCCGTATAGAGCAGCGAATCGCCGATCCGCTCCCAGCTGACGTAATCTTTCCAGCCCAAAAGCGGCGAACTGCGCAGCCCGCCACCACCGAGAATGGACTGAAGAATATTGCGCACACCGGTAATGCCGAACCAGATGAATGCACCGCCGAATTTGAGCACCCACCAGTCATAGCTCAAGAAAAAGCATAAAAACGCAGGGACAAATCCGATCGTCATCTTGATGATGATTTTCGCCAGGGTGTTTAAATATGACCAGGACAGTCGCACCGCTTCCTTTTTCACCTGCGGCGGACAAAGATAAAGCTCGTTTCCGGCATCTTCATGAATTCCGCCCAGCGTGACGATATTGCCCGGGGATTCCATGCGGGTGGTGTGCTCCAGTCCTATCCAGTCCTTACGGTGTTCGTGGGTCAGCCAGCTAAGGCCCGGAATTGAACCTGCCCAACTGAAGAAACGATTGAGCAGCGGAGAAACGCCTTTTCGCGGAATATAGGTTACCCGACGATAAGCGGTCATCCGGAATGGAATGATCATACGATCCGCATCCGGCAGATAAATGTCCCGAATTGCTCGGCCGGGCAGGGTATCCATGACCGCCATCCCCATACCATGCATACGCGGCGACATTCCGGTCGAATCACTGCCGATCCGGGATTTCAGGGGCGTTCCCTTGTACATCAGACGCAGTGTATTGATATCGTGCAGGATCGCATCCAGTTTCTCCAGGCGGTCGGCCTTGTCCGGACAGGAAGATGCCGCTGCCTGATCCATAATGTTGAGGATGATGCGTTTCAGCGTAATCACATTGCCTTCATTGATCGCAACCTGCAGACGGCTGATCTCGGGAACAAGGGAGGTTTTACCGCCCGTGTAGTCCTTGAGGTTGAACGTCTCCAGCCGCGTGATCAAACCATCGCAATCGTAGATCAGCTCCAGCACGTCCTCTGGACGCAGGTCGGTCAGGTTCAGGGTGACGCGATACGCAGTGCGTAATTGAACCAGGCGATGAAGAAGTTCGCGGGGAGACAACCTGAGCAGGGGAGGAACATCCGGCCCGTCCTGAACGGCTTGAGGATCGGCAAGATCCGGATTCCGCGCTGGACTCAGAAAGCGCTCCAGAATGGTTTCAAAGTCCAAACCATTCATTTCCTCCACCCGCGTATCGTTTACGATTTGCTCTTTCGGACTTGCCGAACCACACTGAAAGCGCAGTTCGACAACTTTTTTCTCCAGCTCCGGAAGGAGCTGAGTGTGAATGAATTTCGCCAGATGAAGCAAGGAAGTCTGGCCGGGTTTGACAAATGTCAAAAAAGCGGATGGATCAATGGGTTTCAGCAAAATACCGTATGTCTCATTGATCACCGGAAGATGCCGACTGTTGAAGGCATCCAGAACCTGCAAGACCTGCTGTTGGCGGTATTCGGAAATCTGGCGGCCTTCTTCCATCAGCGCGCGGACCGGCGCTTCCGTCAGAAAGCAGAGAAAGGCCTGGGTATCGATAAACCCTCTGGGAACCCAGATTAATTGCACATACCGGCCGCGGAACCGGGCGGCATATTCGATGCCGATGCGCATCGTGATTCCCATGATTTCGGCGGCTTCCAGAAGTTCAGCGGCAAATGTAGCCTGTATGAAATTGTAGTATACCACGCGCAACCGGCGAATCCCCTTGATCCAGGCATCCATGATCAAGTGCGTGGCAGATTTTCGGCCCTTGGTGTTTACATCGTGAACATGATCGTCAAACGCCAGCTGGTTCCATTCTTCGGGCATTTCCAGCAGATGGTAGCGCTGCAACTGCTCTCGCACGATGCGGGGCTTGCCCGTGGCCGTAATTCTGAAATCATGAGCCAGATGGAGCTGGCGGTTGTAGTCACCCTGAGATCGAACCAGTTCTTTCATAATTTGTAGCAGTGCCCGGGCCGTATTTTTTGGCATGGCACCGTCCGAGGCATTGAGCACCTCGTCCCTCAATGCACGCAGGGCGCCGAGGCGCTCGTCCTGTTTGCCGGCATCAAGAGACTCCAGCAGATGGATGACGGCATAGGCAATGCGCAGCCCCCTGGATTCCGCCAGTTTCTTAATGCCATGAGGATGGAAATGGGGGTAAAACTTGCGTTTATTATATTCCTGACGTTTATCCCGGTTCAACACGTCATTGACGATGGTCAACAAACCGTGATCCCGTCTGTCAAACATGATGCCGGATAATTTTCGCATAATCTAATTACGCCTCTGAAAACTTCACTGGTGACTTCAAACCTGGCCCTGTCATAGCGGCTCAGGAGCTATTAGGGCTGAAAGGCCGTCAATTGCTTGCGGATAAACGGCTCCAGATACCTAATACGCTTTTCTATGCTTCAATACACCTCAAACAGTCCTGGGGAAATCGGAATGTGCCTTTTCCCACCAGGCTGACCTCAACCAGGGCATCGGAATCATTGATGGCGGTATCGGGATCCGTAATAATGCCATGGGTTCCGACATAAGCATCCATAAAACTTTCCCATCCATCATCGGTTGACTTTTTAAAAATTTCAACTTTTTGCCCTTTACGAAACCCCATAATTCCCTCCCTTATAAACCCCATGATTTCTTGGCACAACGAGGCAGGTGGTACTCCCTTTGGGGAAAAGGGAGAGTATCACCGATTTCTCACGTCGATATTAATCATACTGACGCAGCCGGGACGCCATGTATGCCGCCATCGTTTTCCGGGCACAGGTGTAACACTCCGTCCGCGGATCGGCAACCTGTATGACGGACTGATGTTTTTTCCGAATATACGCAAGGTAACCGGCAGTCCCCATGACCGCGCCACAGCTCTGGCAATGGATTAATTTCTGCCGGTTCAGAATCGTCCCGCACAAAGACAGTATCCGCTCTCCATTGGAATCTTCCATTCTCATGGCCCCGGTGGGGCAGTTGGCGGCGCAGGCACCGCATAAAACGCATCGCGATTCGGCAACGGAAAAATCGGTTGGACCGGGGCGATCAAAATCAAGATAACCCATCTTCAAGGCTTCAACTTTTATCATATCCCGGCAGATTTCCACGCAGCGTCCGCATCGGGTGCAAATATCACAGCGGAGGCATCGGGCGGCCTCTTGCCGAACCTTTTTTTCCGGATAACCGGTTTCGACCTGCTGAAAGGTTTTTCGCCTTCGGTTGATGGGCAGCAGGGACATGACGGGTCGCTTCAATTCCATTTTGACCTTGGCCGGTACTTCTATCCAGTCGATTCTGCCCCTTCGAATCGGAACCGGCGGCGTCCTGGGCTGCGGAATCTCCGACAGATAGCGGTCAATGGCATCCGCAGCACGTTTGCCGCCGCCGATGGCTTCAATCACGGTTGCCGGCCCCGAAACCGCATCTCCGGCTGCAAAGATCCCGGGAACCGAAGTTTTCATATTGACCGTGCTGGCAAACAGGGTATTTCTGCGGGTCCATTTGAGTCTAGAAATAGATGACAGGCTGTCCTGATCCACCTGTTGTCCGATAGCGGAAATTACTGCGTCGGTTTCAATCAAATACTCGCTCCCTTCGATCGGAACCGGAACTTTGCGGCTGCCGCCTTCCTGTGCGATCATTTCCGCGCGAACACAGCGAAGCGCAGTCACCCGGCCATTCTGGCCGAGACCAGTTCCAATTATGGCAACCGGAATGGTCAAAAATGAAATTTGAACCCCTTCTTCCTCGGCCTGCTCGACTTCCTCGACATCGGCGGGCATTTCAGAGCGTTCTCTGCGGTATGCCAGAATCACTTCCTTGCAGCCCAGCCTTATGCTGGTTCTGGCGGCATCGATGGCCACATTACCGCCGCCTATAATCACGACTCTCTCACCCGGAAGCTCCCAGTCTCCCAAGGCCACGCGTCGCAACAGATCAATGGCCTGAATGGCCTGGGGATAATCCGTTTCACCGGGGATGTTGAGCTTAAACGATTTATGGGCGCCAATCGCAAAAAAAAAGGCTTCAAATCCTT
>CAIVVZ010000021.1 GCA_903909505.1 uncultured Desulfobacteraceae bacterium | reverse complement strand
TAGCCTCTAACTATATGATATTACAACATAAAAGTCTAGATAGAAATAATGAACTATATCAGTAGGTTATAAATAATGCGATCACCATGTACGAAAAAGTGATGTTGAAGTAACTAACCCCCAAATCCGTTATAATCAGGATATTTATGAAACCGCGGCTGCGGCCATGGCGTCAGGATAGCGCCATGAATGCAAGATCTATCGAATTGCCGGCTGAACTGGAGTCCCTGAGCGTTGCCGCACAATTCACCGATGAGGTCATCCGCGAGATACTGGGGGATTTCCCGCCGCCGCATCTGGGGTATAATATTGCGCTTGCGGTGAGCGAGGCATTGACCAACGCTATCCGGCATTGCCAAGCCGGCGTAAAAGTCTGCCTCGGATTTTCGTGGGATACGCAGAAGGTTGTCATCACCGTGGATGATCAGGGCGGCGAGTTAAATCTCGAAGACATACCGGAGCCTGATTTTGAAGAGGCGGCCGCGGGGGGCTACGGCGTCTATATCATTCGAAAGTTGATGGATGAAGTAACCATCGAGATTTTTTCCGGCTGGAAACGCCTGACAATGGTTAAAAACCTGTTAAAGGGGTATGAATGATATCGAATAATAACGTAACACTTGCATGGTTGATGGAGAATACGGGGGTTGGATTTGGGACCAGTGGTGCCAGGGGACTGATTACGGCCCTGTCCGATGAGGTTTGTTATGCATATACGGTTGGGTATTTAAAATATTTACGTACCATAAATGAGTTTCTAAACGGTACTCCGGTTGCCATAGCCGGAGACCTGAGATCCAGCACCCCTCGCTTACTGCGAGCCTGCATGGCTGCAATCGCGGACGAGGGGGGCAAACCGGATTTTTGCGGTTTTATCCCAACGCCGGCATTGGCCTTTTATGCTTTCAACCGTCGGATTCCCTCCCTGATGGTTACCGGCAGTCATATTCCTGACGATCGAAATGGAATCAAATTCAACAGATCCGCAGGCGAATTTCTAAAATCGGACGAAGCAGCCATGCGCAATCAATCTGTCATGCTGCCGGAAGGCATTTTTGATGAACAGGGCGCCCTCCGTTCTTCTATAGAGTTTGGAAAAAATGATGATGCAATCGATTTATATTACAGAAGGTATATCGACTTTTTTGGCGAAAACGCATTGAATGGTCTGAGGCTGGGAATTTATCGGCATTCTGCAGTAGGGCGTGATATTTTGGAAAACTTGGCACAAGCCATGGGGGCTGAAATCATCGCCCTTGGAGAATCGAAAGCATTCATTCCGGTCGATACGGAAGCAGTCCGTCCGGAAGATATCGATCTGGGTCGAAATTGGGCGGAGAAATTCCATCTGGATGCCATTATCTCAACGGATGGGGATTCTGACAGACCGTTCATGGCGGATGAATCCGGAACCTGGATTCGCGGCGATGTTCTGGGGATCGTTGCTGCAAAATATTTGGGTGCGGACTGTGTGGTAACACCCGTCAGCAGCAATACTGCATTGGAAAAATGCGGTTGGTTCAAAAAAGTGATCAGAACACGCATCGGATCACCTTACGTGATTGAAGGCCTGCTTGAAGGAATTTCTGAAGAACGGTCGTGCGTTTGTGGATTCGAAGCCAACGGTGGTTTTTTGTTGGCCAGTTCCATCCATAAAAACCGGCAGGTTTTGGCGCCATTACCCACGCGGGATGCGCTGCTGCCCATGCTGTGTGTACTGGCAAGCGCCTGCGAACAAGGGATACCGGTTTCATCCGTCATGAAAACGTTACCACCCCGTTTTACCTTCAGTGACAGGCTTCAGAATATACCGACTGAACTCAATCGAAAACACCTGGCGAATTTTTCCGCTGGATCCAAAGAAGATCAACTCGCATATATCAATCAGTTATTCGGGTCGGTTTCCGGGAATCCGCTTGAGATAGACTTTACGGATGGTGTTCGAATGATTTTTTTCAATCAGGAAGTCATTCACATCAGGCCATCCGGAAATGCACCGGAACTCCGATGTTACACCGAAGCCGAGTCCATGGTCCGATCTGTCGAAATCAATCAATCTGTGATGAATCTGCTTCGATTGTGGTAACCGATAAGAAAAAGTGGAGAAAAAGATATGATTATTCCAGTAATACTTTCGGGCGGCACGGGCAGCAGGCTTTGGCCCCTGTCGCGGGAGCTTTATCCCAAACAGTTTCTGCCGCTGGTTAATTCGCAAACGATGCTCCAAAATACCGTCTTGCGAACGGTCGGCATTCCGGATATGACTGATCCGATTCTGGTCTGCAACGCGGATCATCGGTTCATGGTCGCCGAACAGATGCGGCAGTTGAACATAAAACCATTGTCCATCATACTGGAGCCCATTGGCAGAAATACGGCTCCGGCCATTGCCGTGGCTGCCTTGCATGCTTTGACCTATGCTGAAAATCCGGTATTGCTGATACTGCCCGCTGATCATGTGATTGACGATATCGGCTCATTTCATCAGGCGATTGAAACCGTAACGCATGCGGCTGTTTCGGGGAAGCTGGTTACATTCGGGGTATGTCCCACCGGACCCGAGACCGGATACGGCTACATCAAGGCCAGCAGCCCGCCGAAACATAGCGGTAATGAGAATGCGGTCCTGAATGTGGACTGCTTTGTGGAAAAACCAGATGGGATTACGGCACAAGGTTATGTGGCATCGGGAGATTATTTCTGGAACAGCGGGATGTTCATGTTTACCGCAAGACACTATCTTGCAGAGCTGGAAAGATGTTCGCCGGAAATGGCAGGCAGTTGTCGGAAAGTATACGCTCAGGCTATCATGGATCCGGATTTCATCCGTCTAGAAAAGGATATTTTTTCAGCCTGTCCGAGCGACTCGATTGATTACGCGGTAATGGAAAAAACCGCGGATGCGGTGGTCTGCCCCATGAATGCCGGATGGTGCGATGTCGGGTCGTGGTCCGCCCTTTATGAAATCGGCAAGCCCGATGATAACGGCAACGTGCTGAAGGGAGATGTGTATCTGCATGATACGAAGAATTGCTACATCTTTGCGGATGAAAGACTCGTTGCTGCCGTCGGCCTTGAAGATCATATCATCGTGGAAACCGCCGATGCGATTCTGGTTGCCAGAAGAGACCGTGTTCAGGATGTGAAGTCCATTGTCAAACAGCTCAATGCCCGGAATCGACCGGAGACGCTGGTGCATCGCAAGGTATATCGACCCTGGGGCGCTTATCAGTCGGTGGATAAGGCCGAAAGGTTTCAGGTAAAACGGATTACGGTCAATCCTGGGGCAAGCCTTTCCCTTCAGATGCACCACCATCGCGCCGAGCATTGGATTGTGGTAAAAGGGACAGCGCGTGTCACAAAGGATCAAGAAGTCTTTCTGCTGACGGAAAACCAATCCACCTATATCCCGCTTGGAGTCACCCATCGGCTGGAGAATCCGGGAGTGATTCCGCTGGAGCTGATCGAGGTCCAGTCCGGCAGTTATTTGGGGGAAGACGACATCGTCCGGTTTGAGGATGTTTATGGAAGATCAGCATGAGACGAAAGCCAAGAATAATCTGAAATTGCCTTACTCTTTGAGAACTGTTAGTATTCATATTTAATAATAGATTTTATATACTTAATAAACGGCACCGTAGAACAGGTCGATAACATGGCTGGAAAACTTACCAATGTTCTCAAGTCTGAAATTGGCGGATGCCATCCATATCTGCTCTTTGTTCAAGGCCTTGTCGGACTTTTGCCTTCAGAAGCTTTCATCCGTATCCGTCCGAGCTTGTACCGCTTGGCCGGCATATCTATCGGCCATGGAACAGTCATATCCGGTCCTATGCGACTGACCGGCTCCGGTGCCGTTACCCGTCGCCTGGTCATCGGGAAGGACTGCTATCTCAATGAGAACATCACCTTCAACCTAGGTGCGAACCTGATTTTGGAAGACAATGTTTCCGTGGGGATGAACTGTCTGTTCATCACCAACACGCATGAGATGGGTACTGCGAATTTTCGGGCGGGAGCAGTTGTGGCCAGGCCTATCCGTGTCGGCCGTGGGGCATGGTTAGGTGCGCGCGTCACTGTGCTGCCCGGAGTTACCATCGGCGAAGGGGCTGTGGTTGCCGCCGGCGCCGTTGTGGTTGAAGACGTAGCGGCAAACTTTCTTGTGGGCGGGGTTCCGACAAAGATTATACGTGAACTTTCTATAACCGAGTCCTCTCTGCCCGATTCAAGGAAGTCCCAATGATATGAAAGACTTTATCACAAGGCTTATTTATTGTCTTTTATGTCTTTTTACTTGGGAAGCGCAAGGTCAAGAGCCCAAGGCGGACTTCACGTGCATTATCAGTCAACCGTCTGTACCGGTCGAGATTTCCCCCGATATCTATGGGCTAGCTGCGCCTTCGGCATCCACGGTGACAAAGTGGAAAGTGCCGTTGATACGCTGGGGTGGAAATACCTCTGAGCGTTACAATTGGCAACTCGGCAATGCCTGGAATACAGGAAAAGACTGGTACTTTGAAAATGTTGCAGTCGGTCCGAACGCCTGGCAAAATTTTCTGGAACGCGCAGAGCGGGCAGGCACACGCGTTTTCTTTAATCTTCCTTTAATCGGCTTCGTAGCTAAGGATACCATTTCCCATAGCTATTCAATCAAAAGATACGGGCCTCAGCAGGGACAAGACCCCTATCGGCCGGACGCCGGCAACGGGATTCGACCGGATGGTGCGCCAGTGGTCGGCAACGACAGAGCCGATTCCGCCATTGTTGCCAACCCGGAGTTCATCGTGGCCTGGGTGCAGGAGATGAAGAAACAATTCCCCAAGCTTTTCTCTGAACGCCGTATCGTATTTGCTCTTGGAAACGAGCCGATGCTGTGGCACCTTACGCACCGTGACATACATCCCGAACCGGTGTCTTATGACGAATACCTGAGCCGATTCGTGAATATGGCCAAAGCGATTAAGAAAGCTGTACCGGAGGCGGAAATCGCCGGCCCGGAACTATGGGGCTGGCCTGCATATTTCCAATCTGCAAAAGATATAGAGACCAAAGGGAACGATGATCGGCGCCGTCACGGTGGCGAAGATTTTCTGCCCTGGTTCATGAGGCAGATGCGAACCCAGGAAAGTATCGGCGGGGTGAGGTTGCTTGATTATGTGACCGTCCATTTCTATCCACAGGCACAGAACGTTTTTTCGCCTGCGGTGGACCTGTCAGCGACACGACTGCGATTGGAAACGATTCGGTCGCTTTGGGATCCGAATTATCCGGATCCTTCGTGGATCAATGCAAAGGTCAATCTGATTCCAAGACTCAAGCGCTGGGTAGCCGAAACTTACCCCGGCACCAAGATCGGGCTGACGGAATACAACTGGGGCGGCGAAGAGGATATCAGTGGTGCTTTGGCCCTTGCCGACATACTTGGCATTCTGGGTCGGGAAGGCGTTGACCTGGCTTCCTATTGGTCTACACCAGCGGATGGCTCATTCGCAGCTGCAGCCTATGCCCTGTATCGAAACGCAGACGGCGCCGGCGCCGGTTTCGGCAGTGCGTTAATGCTGACTCATTGGGAGGGCTCCTCTCCTCCTGAGAACGTTTCTGTTTTCGCATCTCTTGATTACAGTACCGGCGTGGCATCCGTGATCGCCGTTAACAAGTCAGGCGTACCGCGAAACCTCCGTTTAAAATGGGATGGACTCATGGTCGATGCGGGGTCGGCCTTTGCCTTGGACAGCATAGTCCCACGGGTTATGGCACTGACGGAATCGGTATCACCTTTGCGGATACTCAATGTCGCAGCGCGAAGCGCCGTCCATTGGCGTTTTAATTTAAAATAGAAATTAATAATGAATAATACTGACCGGAAAAAATCGGATGAACGAATCTTCAGAAGAATCTTTCTTGCTTTGTTCTTTCTTGTGCAGGTACTTGTTTCAGGCTGTTCTACACAATCCCTTCCCCCTCTTCCGCAGGCTCCCTCTGCAGAAAGTGAGCAACCTCGCCGTGGTCTGACAGAGGCGCAACGTAAGATGTTGGAGACGGAAAGCGGCGATTACCGGCTCGGCGCTGGAGATCAGATACAGTTGTATGCTATGGACATCGCTGAAATTAACCGCAAATATGTGATCGGACCGGACGGGAAAATCACATTGCCCTGGGTCGGCGTGCTTAATCTTGAAGGGCTGACACGTGAAGAGGCCGCGGGAAAGATAGAAGAATCACTCAAGCCACTCTATATCAATCCAAAGATCAGTATCATTGTCGAGGAATACAACAACAACAGGATATTCGTACTCGGTGAAGTGCGGAAGCCCGGTCAGTATAATTTCCCAGGACGGCCGCTGCTGTTGAGCGCACTGGCCCGGGCGGAAGGGTTGACAGACAAAGCGGATATGCGCGGTTGTACAGTGTTGCGCGGCCAGGGCACCGTGATTGAAATCGACCTCTATGACTTGCTGCGTAAGGGGGATCGCACCTTGAACATCTCCATGATGCCAGAGGATACCGTGTATGTAAAAGCAAGCGATGAGAACACGTTCTATGTCTTGGGCGAGGTGAGCCGTCCGGGGGTCTTTTCCCGCGGGCAAAAAGATGATGTGCTGCGGGCCATCGCCATGGCGGGCGGGGAAACCCGTGACGCGCAGCTCAACGCGGTTCGGATATTGCGGCGGGAGAAAGATGGACCACCGAAAATGTATGAGGTGAACGTGGCCCAGATGATGAAAGGCGAGGCCGGCCACATTCCCTCCATCGAATCGGGGGATGTGATGTATGTACCGCGCAAAGGCATCGCGTCCTTCAACTACGTCATCACCCAGCTGACACCGTCGATGAATACGATCCTGCTGGGAGTAACCATGGCAAACGTCATCAAATAGGCTGAAAGAATTATGACGACCTCGATACCGATTAAAAACCCCTTGCGCAATCCAGGATCCCCCGTGGCCGGGGATTTCAGTCTGCGCTACCTGCTTGAGATCTTTTTTCGGCGCAAGCGTGTTTTCCTGCTGTTGGTAGTACTAACGCCCATATTCGCGGTACTGCTCTCCTTTCTCATCAAGGACGAGTACATATCCTCCACGACAATCTTGTTGGGCAAAGAGGATATTCTCAACCCCCTGGTGCGATATGATACGGCGGTGGCGATGGCCGATACCAATCGCCTCGGATCGTTCGAGAAGATCTTATACAGCCGCCCTCTTCTTGAACAAACAATCCAAAAATTGAGAATTCTTAACCCTACAACGCAACTTAATACTATAAACACAATATACTCCGGATATACCTGGATTCAAAACACAGTATCCGGTGTTATTGGCGGCAAGTTGCGTTTTAAGATTAAAAATGTGAAGAGCGACATCGAAATGGAAAATGCAGTCGCTAATCTGCGCAGGAACATCCATCTGCTCGGATTGACATCGGATTCCTTCCAGATCGCCTGCACGGCGCGTGAACCGATTTTGGCCAAAATAATGGTGGAGACCATCAGCCAACTCTTCATCGAAAAGAGTCTTCAGGGCAGCAGGCGCGAGGCAGTCGTTGCGGTGAATCTGATTGAGCAGCAGGTGGATTACTATCGCCAGGAATTGGAAAAAACCCAAAACGCATTGCAACATTTCCGCCAGAGCAATATCGAGATCCTGGGACAGATTAACAGCCTTGGGGGACAATTGAATGAGTACCGCACCAAGGGAATGGAAGCGGAACTGGACCTCAAGCAGGAACGCTTAAATGAAAACCTTCTCGGCGACCGACTCTCCGGTGAAAAGCCCATGGTCATCTCACAGACGCTTTATCTCCAGGATACTCCCTATCAGAGGCAATATCATGAACTGCAGCTGCGGATGAGCAATCTGCTCGCCACTCGCGAAAAATCCCACCCGGAGGTGCTCAAGCTGCAGCGCGAAATTGATGCTATCAAACGTCTGCTGGATGATGAGAAAAAGAAGAATGAGGCAGCAGAAACCCAAGAAATCCGGTCACCGGTGTATCAGGAGGTATCGGCACGGCTAGAGGATGCACACATCAAGACGAAGGTTCTGGAACAAAGAATATCGGAGTATCGAAAATTGCAGGAGGAGACACGCAAGAAGCTTGTCGAAGCTCCTGGATTGGAGAAGGAACAGGCGCGCATGGAGCGCGAACTCAAGCTGACCCAGGAACTCTATGATACCCTTCGCGTAAAATTAGAACAGGCACGGGTCACCCGTGAGGTGGAGATCGCTCAGCAGGCCAACCGATTCACCATCATCGAGCCGCCGGTGGTCTCTCTGTCCCGTCACAAGCCGAATCGAAAGTTGTTTGTCATTGGTGGTATTGCCGGTGGCATATGCTTGGGATTTCTTCTTGTTTTTCTTCTGGAATTTACTGATCCGCGACTGGTGAGAACCGGCGAACTGCTGCGGAGGACACAGCTGCGACTGGTGGGCACCTTGCCTAAGCTGTATGATTTTGGAGAGATGGAGCCATTCCACCTACTGGCTTGGCTGAGACGGCGCTTTTTCCCTGCACAATTCACCGGCATGCCGAACCGTTTGCACGGTAATGCGCCTCATCGGTCCTGGGTGGATTCAATTTCCCCTCTGCGACCCCTTAAAAGCGGGTTGCGCAAGATCTTTTGCGCACGCCTGTTCGTTTTACCGCCAGAGATACCCGCCAATCTTGCTGCCTACACCACAGGTTTCGATCGTTTGTATTTAAGGGGAACCCCTGAAGCAACAGCCTACGAAGATTACCGTGAACGGCTGCACAACATCGTTGCGGTGGCACGTAATACTTATGCCGAGCCTGACCACCTGCTCTGGCTGATCACGAGTGCGAGATCCGGAGAGGGCAAGACGTTTCTGACGATAAATCTGGGGGCCGTATTGGCTGCAGATCTCAAAAAACCCGTTCTGCTTGTGGATGCCAATTTCAAGGAAGCGTCCCTTTCCAAGGCCCTGGGATTCGCCAATTCACCCGGTTTGGCCGATGTGTTGGAGCGGAGAGTCACCATCGACAAGGCCATCGTGAAACTCGACACACCAGGACTCAGTCTCTTGCCTGCCGGTATCCCGGGCGAAGATCCAAACGTGCTGTATAATTCACCCTCCCTACACAATTTCCTGGAAACGCTACGTGGACGTTTCAGCTTTACCCTTATCGAAGCCCCGGAGATACTGACCAGTTCCGGGGGGCTACTGCTGGCACCGTATACCGACGGCATCCTTTTTGTGGTTATGCTTTATGAGACCAAGCGCAAGGCCGTCGAATCCGCCATCGAGAGACTGCCTGCGGAAAAAATAATCGGTGTGGTGTTTAACTATTTCCAATACTGGATTCCCGATTGGCTCTACAGGTTGGTCTGAGATGACAATGGTAATGGGCATGATCGTTATTTTTCTCCTCACCGGTGCGTACGCGGAACGCATCGACAGCAGGGTGATAGTTGGGTTGACCTGCGCCATCACACTTGTGCTTATTATCACGTACATGCGGTTTTAGAGGCTTATGGCAATTTCGTCGATCGATCGAAAACAGTTGTCTGTGTTGACGTTTCAGGAACAGCTCAAGCCATACATGCTGGCTGTACTTTTTTCAATACTTGGCGCTATCCTCCTTTTCGTTACACATGGCAACCTCTTTATTATACCTGCGCTGTGCGTCGTCCTGGTCTTCCTTTTTTTACTGATGCGGTATCTCGAACTCGGTGTATATACACTGCTGTGCGCCTCGCTTTTACTTGAACAGTTCCAGATTTTCGGGATCAAGGACATCGTTACCCAAAAAATTCCGTTCTTCCTCAATTTAAATCTAACCACCGGTATCGGCGCACTGATTTTTAACCCTGTGGAAGTCGTGATAGGCCTGATGATCGCGTTCTGGTTTCTGCGCGCCGTGACAAGCCGGGAGTGGCATCTCTATACCATCCCCAATTTTGGCATTGCAGTCGTTTTCTTGGGTATGCTTATTTTTTTTACCGGTTATGGGCTTTTGCGGGGTGGAAATTGGAAAAACTCGCTTTGGGAAATTAGAGCGCTCTACTACCTTTGTGGAATGTATTTTATCACTTCTCAGGTCATCCGAAACCAGCGGCAGGTGAGGTGTTGCATCTGGATAATCCTCATGACGATCGTCGTCAAGGGGCTGCAAGGATGCTGGCGCTATGTGGTCACGCTGCATGGCGATTTAACAGGTATCCGCGCCATCACCGGTCATGAAGACGCACTCTTCATAAGCTCGGTCTTTGTGCTTGTGGCCTGCTTTTACTTTCTAGACTACCGGGGAAAAGAATTCAAATTTGCTGCTGCTTTCCTGCCGACGACTTTTTTTACCTTTCTCCTCGCTCAGCGCCGTATCGTTTATGGCACACTCGGCTTCAGCCTTTTCATGGTGGTTGTCATGCTGCCGAGGGACAGGAAAATTGTTGCTTTCAAGATCATGGCTCCATTGATAATGCTGATGTTGCTTTATGCAGGTGCGTTCTGGAATAGCAGCAGTAAACTGGGAATGCCGGTGCAGAAGATAAAATCGGTCTTCGTCGAACAAAAAGGGACAGAAGACGAGAGTTCCAACTATTATCGTAAGGCGGAACTGGTAAATCTGAAACAGACCATTCGCCACCATCCTTTGGGGATCGGCTTCGGCAATAAGTACGAAATCATCATGCCGCTTGACAAGGTTGATTTTCCGCTCTGGGAATACATCCCGCACAACTGTATCTATTGGATGTGGGTCAAGACCGGCTTCGTCGGGTTCATTATCTTCTGGCTCTTTTTCGGAACAGCCATAATTCAGGCGGTCATTGATTACCGCAGCATGAAAGACCCTTATTTTAAATCCATTGCCCTGATGGTTCTATCACTTATTTTCAGTCAGGTGATCATCGCATACTACGATCTGCAGATAACATTCTTCCGCAACATGATATATCTGGGCACTGCTATGGCCATCGCAACGGCCATCCGGCGGATCGAAGCGGAACTTCCTCTCTGGCAGGGAGGATCCGCCTGATGAGCAAGACGCGCATCGCACTGAAGAATGCCGCTATTCAAGCCGTCAGCCAGGTTGTAACCTGGATACTTACCTGGATACTGCTGGTTATGCTGCCCCGCTATCTGGGCGACTCCCAGTTCGGTAAACTATTCTTTGCGATCACTTACGGAACAATCTTCAGCACCCTCATTAATCTTGGGGTCAATACATTTCTGGTGAAAGAAGTGGCCATTCTTCACCCCACCCCCGATATGTCTGCGTCAGACATCGCCGGACGCCGTACCAAATTGCACGCCATGCTGAGCAACGTACTGGCCCTAAAACTCGGTCTTGCAACGGTCATCTACGTCATCCAATCAATACTCATCTATTTTCTACCCTACAACGCGGAAACGCGTCAGGCGGTCCTGATCATCGGTCTGGGCACCTGCATCGGAGCGGTTACCCAGACATTGTGCGGCGCTTTTCAGGGGTTGCAATACGTGCTCGCACCCAGCGTGGTCGTCATAATTGAAAAAATTATCATCACTGCCGGATGTGTGGTACTCCTGTTGCAGGGGCATTCGCTTTTATCTGTTTGCTGGGTACATACGGCCGGGGCGGTTGTGAGCTTTATCCTGGCATTGAGCTGGCTTTACCGCTATGAAAATTTCAGTGTGGCATGGGATGGACCGATCTTGCGCCACATCTTCATGGGAGGGCTGCCATTCCTGGTATGGGTAGTGTTTGGTGAAATTTATATCCGCATTGACGTGCTCATGCTTTCGCTGATGTCCTCCGATGCCGTTGTCGGCTGGTATGGAGCAGCTACGCGCCTGTACGGTACGCTGCTCTTTATTCCCAATATTCTTACGACTTCTGTGTTCCCGGCTGTTATGCGAATGGGCTCTGGTCTCGTTGACGAGGCTGCCTTCAGCCGTGCTTCCGAGCGCCTGATGAACCTGGTGCTCTTTGCTGCCATACCAATCGCTACCGGCACCATCGCCGTGGCCGGCCCCCTCGTCCGGCTCCTTTACGGTTCCGGGCCTTTTGAAAATGCCGGCCCTAATTTGCAGATTTTGGGAGTTTCCATCCTGCTGGTCTGCATTGATGTTGTCCTTGGCACCGCCCTCATTGCTCGCGGCAGGGAAAAGGCGTGGGCCGTCATGGCGGTTGCTGCGGCGATTTTTAACCCGTTGGTAAATCTCTGGGCCATCCCGTTCACCTTGCGCATCTGGGGAAACGGAGGAATCGGGGCTTCCATGGCAACTGCCTTGACGGAATTACTGATGATGTTCGCGGCCCTCCGCTTGATGCCGCCGGGTGTTTTTACCAGCCGCAATATCGTGGTCGGGTGCAAGGGGTGCCTGATCGGTGTGGCAATGGTTGCGCTTTTGCACTGGTGGGGAACGGAAAATCTTTGGCTCCTGATCCCCGCCGGTGCCATTTTTTATCTCCCTCTGGCGCTTCTGTGGGGAGTGCTGCCACGCGAGGACTTTTACCACCTGCGGCATGCTTTGTTGGAACACCGTTTGTGAGCCGCCTTATGACATTTTGGACGGCGGGAAGGTATGGAAAATGATAGCCAAATTGATAGCCTATCTCACAAATCATATTATTGGACACATCCCACTTTTTGCTGTGCGGCTATCATGGTACCGTCATGTTGTCGGGGTAAACATCGGCAAGGATTCGTCAATATTTATGGGATGTTACTGGTATTTTTACCGACCTCTTGGGCGTAATCCCCAAGCCATGATCATCGGGGACCACACGATTGTCAATCGTCGCTGTACACTGGATGGTCGCGGTGGACTGAGACTTGGCAATAATGTCAGCATTTCACCGGAGGTAATGCTCATAACTTCCCAGCACCTGAAAGACGACCCGGAGTTCGGCATTGAAGACAAACCGATCGTAATTGAAGATTACGCCTGGGTCGGGAGCCGTGCAATTTTGCTGCCGGGAGTCACCATCGGCACAGGAGCAGTGGTTGCCGCCGGCGCAGTGGTTTCAAGGGACGTGCCGCCCTATACGGTAGTTGGCGGCATTCCAGCAAAGGTCATTGGCAAACGTTTGAACGCGTTGAGATATCGACTAAACTTCAGGCCATGGTTTGAATAAATGCAAAGATTACATCTTGTTTCACTGCGTGTCCTAAGGCAACTCAGGAAGAAGCTGGAAAACGTGCTCCTGAATGTCGTTGCCAAGAGTTATTTGTGCCCGGGCCCCTTGCGCCGGGTCCTCTACAGAAGTATCGGGATGAAGATCGGTCAGGCCAATATTTGGCCCGGAGTGGGATTTCGTGGAACGCGTTTCAGGATCGGTGATTGGTCCTGGATCAATCATGGTGTTTACGTAGATTGCGAGTATGAGGATGTTGTGATCGGAGCGAACGTGGGCGTAGGGATGGGAGTGATGTTCGTTACCAGCACGCATCAGATGGGCAGGCCGGAACGACGCGCAGGGGACATCCGGTACAAGCCGGTCAAGGTAGAGGATGGTGTTTGGATCGGTGCGCGTGCCGTCATCCTTCCGGGCTGTACGATCGGGCAGGGCTGCGTCATTGCCGCAATGGCGGTGGTCACGAGGTCATGCGAATCCAATGGGCTGTATGCCGGTGTTCCGGCAATTCGCATCAAAAACCTTTGATGATGAGCTGAGGCGCATCACGGGTTATGGGCGAACGCGCCGGCGCAAAGAAGTATCAACTGTTGTTCGAGGCATGATACTAATGGACATGAAGATAAAATCCCTGCTGATGGACACCAACGATGCAGTGGGCGGCGTGGTACGTGCACATATTATGTTCTTGAGATACCTCGACAGGGCTCGCTTCGACGTGCATGCCGCAGTGCATCGAGGTCCGCTGCTGCCACAATTCCGGATGGTTCCCCGGATGACGCTCTGGACGATGGATGCAGGCACAAAACCTGCCAATATGTGCTCCGGATGGCGCTGTCGCTTGACCGATCTGAATAGTATCTTCAAGCTGGTGTGGTCGGCATTTCGCATATCGCTTCGATGCCGGAAAGCGGGCATTCAGGTTATTCACACCTCGGACAAGAAACGCTCACTTCTGCTCACACTTCTGATTCATCGATTGACGGGTATTCCCTATCTCTACCACATCCACAATAACTATGTCGATTACCGGGCAAACCGCATGGCCATGGTGCAAGCTGCTATCATCATAGCAAATTCCGGAGAGATGCGGCGTGACTTTATCCAGGCGCTCGGACCGTCCATGGAGCGCATCCGGATTTTGTACAACGGCATTGACACCGAAGAGTTCAAACCGGGTTTGCCTTCCGGCTTGCGAGCGGAACTGAACGCCGCCCCGGACGAAATCCTTATCGGTATTTCCAGCCGTCTTGCGCCTGACAAAGGACAGGATACTTTTCTGCGCGCTGCGGTCAGGGTGGCCGGGCAAGAATCTCGCGTGCGTTTTGTTATCATTGGTGACGATTCTATTTTCAGCGACAATATTGATTACGTGCCCATGCTCCGGCAGATGGCACATAAAAGCGGTCTCGCGAATCGAACGGTTTTTCTCGGTTTTCGAAGGGACATGCCGGCCATCTACAACGGGCTGGACATTCTAGTCAACGCTGCCTGGCGGGAAGCATTCGGTTTGGTCGTGGTCGAAGCAATGGCCTGCGGCAAGGTGGTGATCGGCACACAGTCAGGAGGCATACCTGAAATCATCACGCATGGCAGTGACGGCTTTTTGTTTCCGGTAAATGACGACCTGGCTCTGGCTGATCTGCTTATAGAACTGATTCAAAACTCTGATCTGAGAAGTAGAATCGGAGAAGCGGCCCGCCGGACCGTACTTGAGCGATTTGCTATCGACACCCAGCTGCGTGCCTTGGAAAAGGTTTTGGCGGAAATTGCCGAACCAGAAACTTCAGCTGTCATTGCCAATGGTCCGCAGGCGATGCTCCGAACAGGTGAGTAACTTATGAATATTCTTGTCCTCACTCCTTATATCCCCTATCCGCCTGGCTTTGGCGGAGCGGTTCGGATCTATCACCTGATCCGGCAGTTGAGTCGTCGCCACCAGGTTCATCTCTTGAGCTTTCGCGAGGAAACCGGCTCCGGAGACCCCCGGGGACTGGAGCCGTTCTGCCGGACTATTACCCTTATCCCGCGTCGTGTGGGCGATAAAAGGCGGCAACAGGTGATTTCCCTGCTGTCACCGCATTCATTTCAATGGCGCTTTCATTATAGCCGTGTCATGCAGACAGCGCTCGACCGGCTGGTAGGTGAACAAAACATAAATTTGATTATCGTCGAATTTTCCCAGATGGCGGTTTTTCGCTTCCCCGTCGGCGTACCTGTTGTGATCGATGAACACAATATTGAATTCGACCTCCTGGAGCGTATGGCTGCGCGCGAAGGCGGGTTCATTCGGCGACTCTTCAATCGCATCGAAGCGGCCAAATTCCGTCTTGAGGAGCTTGCTTGCGTCAAGAATGCGGCTCTCACGCTTGTCACTTCGGAGCGCGATCAGGAGATTTTGGTTTCGCTCAATCCTGGGCTTAAAACAGCTGTGATCACCAACGGGGTGGATTGCGATCACTTCGCCAGGCCGGACGGCCCTCGTCATCTTGAAAACGCCGTGTTTGTAGGCGCCACCCACTATTTTCCCAATGAGGACGGGGTCTTGTTTTTTTTGCGGGAGATCCGGGAAAAAATCCGAAAAAGGTGGCCGTCCTTCAAGTTTACGATTGTTGGCGGCAATCCCCCTCCTGCGATCACTCGGTATCGTGCCGACGACACTGAGATAACCGGGTACGTGGCAGATGTCCGGCCTTATATGTGGGCCGCTTCTCTGTTCGTCGTACCGCTGCGCATGGGAGGGGGCACACGGTTCAAGATTGTGGAGGCAATGGCAGCCGGCGTGCCGGTGGTTTCCACACGCCTCGGTGCCGAAGGCATTCACGTTGTCGATGAGCGGGAATTGCTTTTGGCTGATGAACCAGATGCATTCGCTGCGGCGGTCGGCAAGGTATTTGCCAACCCGGAACTGGCGGAGTCGCTTGTTCGCAACGGTTTGTCTTTTGTCCGACGACATTTTGACTGGTCCGTGATTGGTGAAAAGCTGAATGCGATTCTGGAGGCGGTTGTCACAAAATGATGAATGAACGAATGCTACCGCTTTTGAGGATTATCAACTCCTGCGATCGCCGCTATTCGCTGATAGCCTACATCTTCGGCGTATTCTTATCGGGGGAGAATTGTGGCACCGGACCTATCGCCTGGCTGCGTGGGTGGCCTATTCCTGATCTGCGTCGAGGCTCGGGTAAGATCGATATCGGCCATGTGGGTTTATATCCGGGGGTACGACTTCACTGCCGTGGTTCAGGTCACATCGTCATCGGTGATGGTACGTTCCTGAATCGTCAGGCACGCATTTGGGCCGGCAAACAGGTTGTGCTGCGCCGGAACTGTATGATATCTTGGCAAACCGTGATTACGGACTTTACCGGATCGGCAACAGGTGAAAAGTATGCTCCCGTGCTGCTCGAAGACGATGTGTGGATCGGCAGCAGGGCGGTTATTTTAGGGGGTACTCGGCTGGGCCGCGGTTGTGTGGTAGCTGCCGGCAGTATCGTACAGGGTGATTTTCCGGCTAATGCCGTGATTGCGGGCAAGTCGGCTGAGGTGATGTCGTGAATCGTGATCGAATCTTCCCGCTTCTGCCTGAGAACATGCAGCGGCCCTCCCGCTTGAGCGGATTGCTGCGGATCAAGGGCCTGTTCTCCGGCGTGGATCTTTCGAAAGTTACGTTAGGTGCGGGACGTCCATTACCGGTAATTCACAATGAAGCCGGGAAGATGAAGCTGGGTCGGATCTTCCTTGCGGCCGGTTCCCGGCTCTGGTCCCACAAAGGCGGTATACTGGAAATTGATGACGATACTGTTCTCGACGGGGGAGTGGAAGTAATTGCATGGAAGCGTGTGGCCATAGGCAAAAGGTGTTATCTGGGTTGGGATGTTTTGATAATGGATACCGACCTGCACCAGATCGGCGCCAAACCACTGGTGAACAAGGCTGTAGCCATTGGTGACGATGTTTACATCGGTTGTCGCACCATTATTCTAAAGGGTGTTACCATCGGCGACGGTGCTTACATTCACCCCGGAAGCATTGTCCGGGGTAATGTGCCGGCAGGTACTACGGTGTTGCCTCCAGAAGCAGCCATCAAAGGCATGCTGTCCATGCGAGAATGAGTTCCCGGCAGGGAGAGGACTGATCTGTTGATATGATAAACCATGGAACGAAGATAAAAGTCGGGCTGATCCGCGGGGCCTACCTGTCACAATTTGAGATGCAGACCTATGAGCGTCTATCGGAGCGGTTAGACCTCGAAGCTTACCAAATTCATATCAACCGTTTTCCTACCAACATCATCAGGGTGCCGATCAAGCGGCTTAGGTGCATAGACGACCCTTTTGCGATGATCAGCGCCAAACTCGGTTTTTATTTTGATCTCTTCCTGCAGGCCACATGCGGTTTGGACTATTACCATTTTGGCTTGGGAAAAGTGTTGTCCCAAAGAGATATCGCCCACACAATGGAGACGTTCAACGCTTTCTCATATCAGGCGCTGTGCGCCAAGCGGCGTTATGGAACCAAACTGGTCGTAACTGTTTGGGAAAATCGCCCCTATGCAGCAGAGCGGTTTGCCGCGAAACGGCGAATGAAATATGCGGTATTGAATGGCGCCGATCTATTCTTGGCCATGACACCGCGTGCTGCAAATTGTCTGGAACTTGAAGGCGCGGATCCTAAGAAAATCCTGGTACTGCCTCCCGGCATCGACACTGAACGGTTCAAGCCTCATTCCAAGCCGGCGGATTTGCAAAAGAGACTCAATTTGCATCCCGATGATTTCGTGTTTCTTTCCGTGGCAGCGCTGCGCTGGGAAAAGGGAGTTTATGACATTCTTCACGCATTCAAGCGACTCACCTTGGATTTGCCCGGTCACCGACTCAAACTCATTTTTTCCGGATCCGGTCCCGAGGAGAAGCGGTTGCGCGAGCTGACGGAGCGCATTGCCTTGAGTAGCCGGGTGTTATTCGTGCGCTTTCCCTACGAAGAAATGCATAATCTGTATAATCTTGCCAACGTATTTCTCATGGCCTCAACGGCTCGCCCTGGCTGGCTGGAGCAGTTCGGCTATGTGCTGGCAGAGGCAATGGCTTCCGGCACGCCGATCATTACCACGATTCATGGTTCAATTCCGGAAGTTGTGGGCGAGGCCGCCTTGCTGGCACCGCCATCGGATTTCCTTGGGTTAGCCGGCGCCATGAAAAAACTGTTTGAAGACCCGCGGGAACGTGAACGACTTTCCAGACTCGGCCGGTTGCGTGCCGAAACGGAATACGACAGCCGTAAGCAGGCTGAACGCTTGTTTGGAGCCTATGAGAGTTTGCTTAGATGAGAGCCGATAGAAAAAGACGTTTCGTGTTGGTGACGGCTGATGTCGAGGCTGTACTGGACCGTTTAAGGGGGGAATCGGAATCCCCGCGCCAGGATTTTCTCGAACTTGCCAAGGGGCTCAATGCCGAAATCCTTTCCTTTTCGGACGTCATACGCGGATCCTGGTTTACGCGCCTGCTGAAAAGATGCATAAGTGAGGCCGTTGCCTTAGCCTGGCTTGGTTTTAACCGACGCGGGTCATTCTATTTTGTTACGGCAGAAAACACGGCTCTTCCGCTTGCCTTGTTGCTGAAAATCAGACGCGGCGATACACTGGTCTTCATAGGGCACCGCCTCACGACGCCGATTAAGAGCCGGATGATAAAATATTTCCGACTCTTCAATCAAATCAGTGCAATTTTATGTTATAGTCGTCAGCAAGTACAATTCCTGCAAAGCTTGGGCATGCCGACCGACAAGGTTCATCGCATTTCCTTTCAGGTGGATGACAAGTTTTTTTCACCATTGGAACAATTTATTCCCGGCCATGGTGTGGTGAGTGTCGGACGCGAATTGCGCGACTATATGACGCTCTTCCAAGCCATGGATGGGACGGGGATTCCGTTGACTGTTGTAGGTTCCAGTCCATGGTCCAAACGTGAAGACAAGACGCGGCAGAGGGACATCCCCGGAAACGTGGTCCTGCGTAAAGGACTGAGCAATGCTGAGTTGCGCAATCTGTATCGCAGCGCTGCCGTGGTGGCGGTGCCGCTTATGAATGTCGACTGGCCGGCGGGTGTCACTTCACTCTTCGAGGCCCAGGCGTGCGGCCGACCTGTCGTGATATCGGCTTCAGAGGGCATTCTGGACTCACTTGACCCAGGGGCTGCGGTAACAGTACCATGCGGAGACGCAAAGGCCATGCGCGAAGCAATTATCCGACTGAGCAGCAAGCCAGGAGAAGCCGTCACAATAGCAAATGCGGGTCTCGAGTCGGTGTGTCGGACGCGCACACTCGATCATTTCGTTACTTGCATTATCGGCATATGCCGCAACGCGGAGGCAAATGGCAATAAATGGGCCTAATGTTTAAGATCGCGAGTGCTCGGCATGTTTTGCAGGGCTTGTGGTGGCTGCGCCGTTGCACGCATGTCGGTAGTCTTCCACGCGTTTATGGCCGTCCTCGCATTACCAATCTTGGTGAGATCATCATTGGTGACAAATTTCTCTTTTTCAGCAACACGGTCCCTTCAGAAATGGTGACTTATCCCGGTGGGCGCCTGGAGATTGGCAGCAACGTTTTCATCAACTACGGGGCAAGCCTCTCGGCTCACCAACTTTTACACATTGGTGATGGCTGCCAGATTGGCTCTTATGCGTGTATGATGGACAACGACTATCACAGTGTCGAGGACCGTAGTAAGCCAGGCAAATCGAGCCCGATTATCCTGGGGAAAAATGTTTGGCTGGGGGTGAGGGTGGTGGTGCTAAAAGGCGTGAGTATCGGCGATAATGCAGTCATCGGCGCCGGTAGTGTGGTGACGAAGGATATACCTGCCAACTGTATGGCCGCCGGCATGCCGGCCAAAGTGATACGCACCTTTACTGATCCGAGTTCTCAGCAAGGGTAGAGGGAAACACGCAATGATGACAGTTTTTTGTCTGATATCTTTTTTGTTCATCGGTGTCAGCCTATATCTTATGTTGTTAACCGGAGGGTCTTTTCTATTTAAAAAAAAGACCGACACTAAGTCTGTTCCGCTTACCTTGGCAGTGGTGATTCCGGCCCATAATGAAGCGTTATTGATCCGAGATGCGATCGAAGCTGTCGCTCGTTCCCGGTATCCGGAATGTTGCTATGGTGTCATCGTAATTGCTGACAACTGTCAAGACGATACAGCGGCGGTGGCGGAGCAGGCCGGCGCTCGGGTTCTTGTGCGGTCGGACGTGCTTCGACGCGGCAAAGGCCAGGCCCTGGACTGGTTCTTGAAAGAGCGACAGGATTTCTATGCCCCATATGATGGAATCGCGATCATTGATGCCGATACGCTGGTTGATGAGAACTTTCTGCATGAGGTTTCCGCTTCTTTGTCCCATCCTGACGTTCAGGTAGTTCAAGGTTATTACGGCGTTTCCAATGCTGAAGAAAGCTGGCGAACTGCGCTTATGTCAGCGGCTCTCGCTGTCTTCCACCATGTCAGACCCGCCGGCAGGAATCGTTTAGGCGGCTCGGCGGGCCTGAAGGGAAACGGAATGGCTTTTCAAACTTCTGTGTTGAAGCGATACGGATGGCCGGCCCATTCTGTTGTTGAGGATCTTGAGTTTGGTGCACAAATGTTGCTTGACGGAATATGCGTACAATACAATCCGGATGCCGTCGTCCTGGCGGAAATGGCGGCGACCCGAAAACAGGCTGAGACCCAACGCCTGCGGTGGGAAGGGGGGAGGTATGAAATCTTCCGTAAGTATGCCCCGGCTCTCCTGCGCAAATGTTTAAGCCGGCGTCGCTTTTGTTATTTTGATGGATTCATGGATCTGCTCGTTCCGCCGCTGTCTGCATTGTTTCTGGCGATTGCGCTTTTGCTGATTGCATCACTATGGTTATGCCCGTTCATGTCCTTGCCTTTGGGTTTTGCCCTCACAGGATTGGTATTTTATGTTGTAAGTGGGATGGTGCTGCGAAAAGCGCCTCTTGCCGTTTGGCTCTACTTGTTCGCTGCACCCTTTTTTATCCTTTGGAAGATACCACTCTATCTGAAGATCTTAAAAGGCGGAGCTGACAATGAGTGGATCAGAACAAAAAGGAAAGCGGAAAGGCGGCAAAACGACTGAGATGGAGAAGAACCATGAACAATCAGAATATCGATAGTTTCTCTAAAACATGTCCTGCCGCGGAATTGCGGATAACGGCAATTGAAGATCTGGCCGAGCTGACCCCGGGGTATCTGGACCACTGCCGCGATCATTGCCGCAAGATAAGCGAGCTGCTGGATCATGGCGATTTTGATCCCATTTATGCGATTGCCCACGGCATGAAAGGCTCAGGCGGCATTTACGGATTTAAAATGATTTCGCAAATCGCTTCCTGGATGGCATCCGCAGCCAAGGCAAACGAGACGGGTGAAACCCGGCGGCAGATCGAAAACCTGCTGTGGTACCTGGATCAGGTGGAGGTGCTGTATGACTGACATGGAACACCCGAAGAGCCTACATAAAGATCAGGAACTGCTTGAAACCCTCTATCGAACCTACGCCCACGATGGTTTCTGGCAGCGGCTCTATTTTCTGCACAAGAGACTGGCCTGGCAAACGGTGGTCGGCGGGGCGGAACTGGCCAAACGGGGACTTGATATCGTCATCTCCGGCTTGCTGCTGCTTGCGTTGCTGCCGTTTTTTGTGGTGATTGCGCTCTGTATCCGGATCGAATCTCCCGGCTTCCCATTTTTTTCTCAGACGCGCATCGGCCGCTGGGGTAAACCCTTCAAAATGTATAAATTCCGTTCGATGGTCACCAACGCCGAAGCATTGCTCGATGCGCTGAAAGATCAGAACGAATCCGGGGCCGGAGTGATCTTCAAAATCAAGAAAGACCCGCGCATCACCCGGGTCGGGGCTTTTATCCGGAAAACTTCCATCGATGAACTGCCGCAGTTGTGGAACGTTTTCAGGGGAGACATGTCGCTGGTGGGGCCGCGCCCCGCCATCCCAAGAGAGGTGGCCGAGTATACCCTCGACGATCGCCGGCGTCTGGATGCCGTGCCCGGCATTACCTGCATCTGGCAGGTGAGCGGACGCAGCAACATTGATTTTGCCGGGCAGGTGCGTCTGGATACCCGCTATGTGGAGAGCCGATCCTTCTGGCTTGATATCATACTGCTTTTAAAAACGATTCCGGCGGTATTGTTCGGGAAAGGAGCATACTGACATGCAGCGAGACACCGTTGTTATCCTGGGAGTTCCGATTGACAGCCTGACCTTGCCCCGGGCGCTTGACAAAATTGTGGATCTGGTGGCGGAGTATCACCGGGACGGGATACCGAAGCTGGTGGCGACCGCCAATGTGGATTTCATCGTACACACCCTGGGCAAAACATTGAGTGAGATTCGCCATGCCGAGCTGCTGGATATCCTGCGGCGCGCCGATCTGGTAACCGCGGACGGCATGCCGATCGTCTGGCTGTCCAGGATGCTGCAAAATCCGCTTCCGGAACGCGTAACCGGCGCAGACATGGTGCCGGCTCTGGCGAAACGGGCGGCAGGGGAGGGGCTTTCCCTCTTTTTTCTGGGAGGGCGGGCCAATGCCGCGGAGCGCGCGGCCGATATCCTTCAAACGCGCAACCCCGCCCTGAAAATCGCCGGCGTCTTGTTCCCGATGGTCTACACGGAAGGGGATCATCTCGAATTTTACGAGGAAACGGATGCCGCTATCGTGGCGGCGGTGAATGCAGCCGCACCGGACATTCTGTTAATCGCCTTCGGCAACCCCAAACAGGAACTCTGGTTCAGGCGAAACGCCACCCGTCTCAAGGTGCCGGTTTCGATCGGAATCGGCGGCACCCTTGCCTTCATTGCCGGTGATGTCAGCCGCGCGCCGCTGGCAATGCAGCAGGCGGGACTGGAGTGGCTCTGGCGCCTGGCTGTCGAACCGATGCGGCTCTGGCGGCGGTATCTGAGGGCATTTACGACCTTTGGCCTGCAACTCTGGCCGGCGGTGTTGGATTACCGCAGGCAGCGAAAACTTCTTGCCCGCCATCGGCCGGAACCGCTGACGGCGCCCTCAATCCCGGAACAGTCGATTGCAGATGCGGAAAACCTTTCCATGGCCCTTCCCAAGCGGCTGGACGCCCTGGCGGTGCGAAACCTGCGAAGCAATATCGAAACGCTCTGGCAGGACAGGCCTGCCCTGATCCTCGATTTCACACAGACAGCCTTTGTGGATTCCGCAGGGCTCGGATTTATTGTCGAGATGTGGCGCACGGCATTGAAACTGAATAAAACACTGGTGGTGGCCGGTATGAATGACGATATCCGCCGGACTTTTGCTTTGAGCCGGCTGGACGATCTGATCGGAGACAGAGTTTTTGACGACATTCAACTGGCGAAGCAATTTCTGAATACCCTGGATTTCCGTCGCTCTAACAGGGTTACGTACAAAAAAGACGGCACTGCGGTTGTCACAATCGAGGGACGCCTAGACGCATTTACCCTGAACAACTTTGATCTGGCGGCAATTTGCATTGCGGTTTCGGGCCGCGATTGCATACTGGACCTGCAATTGCTTGATTTCGTTGACAGTTCCGGACTGGTGCTGTTTGTCAAGATCCAGCGGGCCGTCATCGCGCATGGCAAGAGCTGCATTCTCTGTGCGCCTACGGAGGGGGTGCGCCAACTGCTTCGCCTGACCCGGCTGGAGCAGCTCTTTACGATCACTGATGATATCATGGTTCTGCACAGGTGACATCATGAAAGCCGCCATTATTCCGTTCCAACTTGCCGCAGGACTGCGGCCGCTCAGGTATCTGACCGCGGATTTTTTGATTCCGGTTGCCGGAAAGCCATTGGCAGAACACCTGGTGGAGTTCTGTGTTTCATCCGGGATCGGTGAAATCCTCCTGCTCGTTGAAGATGATCCGGGAGCCGTTGAACGGTATTTCGGCGCCGGAGAACGTTGGGGCGCGGTTATTCAGGTCAAGGCTGTGGATGGAAGCCTTCCGCTGACCCTTCAGCTTGGCGCTGCGTTCGAAGGGCTGGAGGGGGCAATTTGCTGTCTCCCCGCCAATATGCTGGTTACAGGCGATTTTTCTTTGCCGGCGGCAGAAGCCGCATCCGGCTCTCTGCCGGTGGTTGCCGGAGAACCGGGGGCGCCGGCGCTTTTTGTGGCGGATGCCGGCTTCCTGCATGAAGCGCTGCATACCTTCGGGGCAACGGATTACATCGGACTGCTGAGGTTTCTGAAAAGCGTTGGAAATCAGCCGTTCAGCTGCAAGATACAATGCCGCCTGCTGACAAACCTGGAAGAATATCTGGAAGCTCAGCGTTTAATTCTGGACGAATCCTGGCCGGGGGGGGTGCGCATCCCGGGCACACGGCGGGAGGACGGCATCTGGATCGGCGACCATGTAACGATCGCATCGCGGATAACGCTCGTTCCGCCATTGCTGATAGGCCATCATTGCCGTATCGACGGCAGTGGAACAATCGGGCCGAATGCCGTCATCGCACCCTTTTGTCTGGTCAATGATACGGATCTGATAGAAGAAAGCGTGCTGCTGCCCGGAACCGCCACTGGTCCCCACACGGAGCTGTCGCATCTTGTGGTGCGCGGCAGCCGGATTGTCAACGCGCGCAGCGGGATCAGCGTCACTTCGCCGGATGCATTCATCCTTGGCGAGATCGGAAAAACGGATCAGAAAAAGCCGGTCCCGACGGGGTATCTGCTTATCGTCCTGCTTGCCGCAGTATTGGGGTTGCTGGCATGGTTCTTCTTTATGAGGCGCTGATATGAATATGTTCTTTTATTGGTAACAGCTCAGGTCAATAGAGAACCAATGCTTGGGTTTCTGCTAAAAAAGCACACGGATTCTGCGTAAAATCGCTCCATTCGTACATCTACAGCGATCACAAAAAACAGGCGTGTGTTTACAGATTTAACTGGTTATCAGAGAGGGAGCGAAGACCCAAAACACCCTCCGATAAAGGGATTCCAAGTAATTTAAAGGTGTCCCTAATAGGCGCGGTAGCCTCATTAAATTTAAAAAACCGATAAAATATGATTCATCCTTATATCGGGTAGGTTTCCCGTGCATAACCGTGATGAACCAAATAATGCCCATATTATTCCCCCTGTCTCCGTGAACTCTGTCAAATTGATTGAACTCTATCAATTTGACAGAGTTCATCTCCCTGGAGCCGGCCAGTCCTTTTTGTTGAATTTCCAGTGTCACTAACTATATTTTAAACAATATCAAGATGATTTTATGTGAAAATGGATAATTTACTCTTTAATTCAATTGGTTGTGGTAGCCATTGTCATTGTTCGTTGTGCCCGCCCCGGGCATGGGGGTGAAGTAATATTTCGAGTAGAAAATGCGATTTGTGCTGCTGGCATATTTTTTGCTGATATTTTCTATAGTGAAATGTTTTGTATGTTTACCCAGCAGTGTATGCTGGACGATAGGCTTCGTTATTTGAAAAGGATTATGACCACCACTGAAGATATCCACCAATCGCCGTGAAAATTTAACCGCGTGTCGATTACACTGAGCTTGTGTCTGATCGATTATATCCGTTTTTCTCATGGCAGTCCAGGCGTGTAGAAAAAGCAGAGCAAGCACGCAATATTCGGAACATCTTGGAGTTGGGTGAGAAAGCATTGGATTCCTACTTTCGCAAATGCAAAACAGTATGCTCGAAAGATGTTTACAAGGTCAAAACCATACCGATTTTCGTCCGTTTTCAATAAAGGCCATCACGAAAGCAAGAAACAAATTTGATATGGTGATTAGCGACAAAGGCATGCCGAACATGACAGGAGTACAACTTGCCGGGGAATTGATTTCAATCAGACCGGATATTCCAATCATTATATGTACCGGTTTCAGCAATGAGTGAGAACGATGAGCAGAATGCCAAAGCCATGGGCGTTAAAGGGCTTCTAAAGAAACCCGTCACAACAGGGGATCTGGCCGAAATGGTCAGAAAAGTGCTGGATGAAGCCGAAGGTCTCGTATCGGCGAATGCGTCCGGGTAAGAGGACGCCATTACTCCCACTGAAAGTCGATCAAAGGATCAGGGCAATGGCTGAAACAGAGACCCTTTCAAACCAGGCGGACAATTAGCATCCGCAGGCGGAGAAAACCGCCGCTGAGGAGGAACCAGAACCCATGATAAAAGAACTGAAAAGCCAATCAACCAAACGTAAAAAGGTTCTATCCAAAAAAGATAAACCGCCGAAGAACTCAGATGAAGCGCCCATCATCACTGAAACTTTAACTGTCGGCGAATCAGACGTTCCCCCGGAGCCGGTTTTCCCCATTGTGGGCATCGGTGCTTCTGCAGGCGGGCTTGAAGCATTGGAGCTGTTCTTTGGGAATATGCCCAAAAACAATGGCATGGCATTCGTGGTTATTCAACACCTCGACCCAAACCACGTTGGTATAATGCCCGAGTTGTTGCAACGAATTACCCCGATGAAGGTATTTCAAGCAAGCGATTGTCTTAAAGTAAAGCCATACTGTGTCTATGTGATACCCCCAAAAAAGAGCTTGTCACTGCTGAATGGCGAACTGCATTTGTTCGATCCGGTTGAAACACGGGGGCTTCGTTTGCCGATTGATATTTTCTTCCGTTCATTGGCTGCCGACAGACAGGAAAACAGCATCGGCATTATCCTTTCGGGAATGGGCTCTGACGGCAGTCTGGGACTGAAGGCCATCAAAGAAAAAAACGGTGTGGTGCTAGTGCAAGATCCTGCCACGGCAAAATTCGATAGCATGCCTCGTAGCGCAACCGAAGCCGTAATCGCGGACATTGTGGCGCCTGTCGAAGAATTGCCCGCCAAACTGATCGCGTTACTTAAGTTTACGCCGGCAGTCAAATCAGAACCAGATACGGATAGTACAGGCAACCTCGAAAAAATTTTCATTCTCCTCCGCGAACAGACGGGCCACGACTTTTCCTTGTATAAGAAAAATACGCTGCTTCGCCGTATCGACAGGCGCAAGGGTGTGCACCAGATAGCCAGGATACAAAGCTATGTCCGCTTGTTGCAGGAAAACCCTACAGAGGTCCAGATACTATTCAAAGAGTTGCTGATTGGCGTTACCAGCTTTTTCCGTGATGCTGCCGTGTGGAAAAAGCTCCAGGAAAACGTTCTTCTTGACCTGATGAACGAATTGCCCAGCGGATACGTATTGCGCGCCTGGGTTACAGGCTGCTCAACCGGCGAAGAAGCCTATTCATTGGCGATTGTTTTTAAGGAAGTACTGGAAAAAACTGAAATTCGCAAAAACTTGTCTTTGCAGATATTTGCCACCGATCTCGACAGTGAAGCCATTGAGATAGCTCGCAGAGGTGTTTTCTCCGCAAACATTGTCGCCGATGTATCGCCCGATCGCATCAGCCGGTTTTTTATTGTTGAAGATGAAGGATACCGCGTGGCTAACGCCATACGCGAAATGGTGGTGTTTGCGCCTCAGAATGTGATTAAAGATCCGCCCTTTACCAAGCTTGACATTCTAATGTGCCGAAATGTGCTGATATACATGGAGTCCGAATTACAGAATAAATTGCTGAAACTGTTTAATTACAGCCTTAATCCCGGAGGAATTCTGCTCCTTGGCACTGCCGAAACCCCTGGAAACCAGAAAGAAGGGTTTGAAGAACTTGACGGCAGATTGAAAATTTTCAGACGCGCAGCACCTTTGCCATCTGAACTCATTGATTTTCCAAGCTCGTTTGGCCGTAACAAAGTAGCTGCAAAAGCAACAGCAACAGCACCTAAAGAAGTTGAAAATATGCAGATCCTAGCCGATCAGTTTTTGCTTCAGCGCTTTGCCCCTGCCAGTGTGCTGGTAAACGCCCAAGGCGACATTCTTTACATTACGGGTAGAATAGGCAAATACCTTGAACTGATTGCCGGCAAAGCAAACTGGAACATTTATGCGATGGCGCGTGAAGAATTGCGTCAGGAGTTACCGGGAGCCTTCCGAAAGGCCGGGGGATGCTTTGATGCAGTGATTTTACGTAATATTAACATAAGAACCCTCGGTGTCGGCACTCAATTTGTGGACGTCACGATTCAACGCATCGAAAAACCGGATTCGATAAAAGGCATGATTATGGTCGTGTTTACCGATGTGCCGGCAGCAGCTCAGCATGATGTCGTGAACACGAAAACGGGAAAACGAAGAGCAACGGGAAGGCAGAAAGAATTGGAGATTCAACTGCAACGAAGTAAAGAAGACCGGCAAGGCATATATGAAGAGATGCAAACATCACAGGAAGAGCTAAAATCGACCAACGAGGAGCTGCAATCCACCAATGAAGAGCTGCAATCGACCAACGAGGAGCTCACCACCTCCATGGAAGAGATGCAGAGCCTGAACGAAGAGCTGCAAACGGTTAATATCGAACTGCAGAGCAAGGTAAATGATTTTGTGCAGGCAAACAACGACATGAAAAACCTGCTCAACAGTACCGAGATTGCCACCCTTTTTCTAGATAAGGAACTGAACATCCGAAGGTTTACTGAAAATACTATCAACATATTTAAACTGCGCAGTATGGATATCGGCAGGCCTTTTACCGACATTGTAACCGATTTGCAGTACCCCGAGCTTGATAGCCATGCCCGGCAGGTACTAAAAACCTTGATATCCATCGAAACGGCAATTACAACAAACGACCAGAGGTGGTTTAATGTAAGGATTATGCCCTACCGCACTTTAGATGACCACATCGACGGCTTGGTGATAACATTTTCCGATATGACCGTAGCCAAAAAGATGGAAATGGACCAGAAAAAACTAAATGAGGCGCTTACCATTTCGGAAACCCGCTATCGACGCCTCTTTGAATCGGCGAAGGATGGAATTCTTATCCTCGATGCGGAAACCGGAAAGATTATGGACGTGAATCCATTTTTGGTTGAGCTGCTGGGATACTCACAGGAACAATTCATTGAAAAAGCAATCTGGGAAATTGGATTCTTTAAAGATATCGTCGCTAACCAAGATAAATTTTCAGAATTGCAGCAGAGGGAATTTGTCCGTTATGAAAATTTACCGCTTGAAACGGCTGATGGGCGAAAAATCAATGTCGAGTTCATCAGCAATGTGTATTTGGTAGCTGATAACAAGGTAATCCAATGCATTGTTCGTGACATCTCCGAACGCAAACAGAGGGAAGATTTACTATTACAAAGCAAGAAAAGCCCATAATATCTTGCATCTCAAACAAGATGAAAAATAATATTTCAGAGCAGGACGCAAATATGGAAAATACCGGTAAAAAAACTGCCGCCGCAATTCTTCGCCAAAAGGCGGAAGATTCGCTAAAAAGTAAACCCTTAAAATCAGGTTCACAGCTTACCGAAAGCGATGCACTGAAATTCGTTCATGAGCTCCAGGTGCACCAGATAGAGCTGGAATTGCAGAACGAAGAACTCCTGCTATCAAAATCCGCCGCACAGGACGCTGCCGAAAAATACACTGAATTATATGATTTTGCGCCATCTGGTTATTTTACCATTTCCAAAGAAGATGAAATTATTGAGCTGAACATCAGCGGATCGCAAATGCTCGGTAAGGAACGCTCGCGGTTGAAAACCAAACGACTTGGCTTTTTCATTTCCGACGATACAAAACCGATCTATAATCTTTTTGTAGAGAAAGTATTTAAAAGTAAAATCAAAGAATCATGCGAGGTGACCCTGTCTGCTGACGGTAGAGCACCCTTGTATGTTTACGTTACCGGGATCGTTACTGAAAATAGTGAGCAGAGCCATATAGCCATGGTTGATATCACTGAGCGGAAAAAGGTTGAGGATGCGTTAAGGAAGAGCGAATCTCAGATGTGCGCCATAACCGACTCCGCTCAGGATGCCATCCTCATGATGGATCAAAACGGCCGCATCTCCTTTTGGAATCCTGCCGCCGATCGCATATTCGGTTACACCGGCGATGAAGCGATAGGCAAGGACCTGCATCAGCTCATAGCGCCGCAACGTTATCATGAAGCGCATCAAACAGCCTTTGTCGGATTCCTGCAGACTGGCCAAGGAAATGCCATCGACTCAACTCTCGAACTGGAAGCCAGACACAAAAACGGCCATGAAATCTTTGTCGAATTGTCTCTTTCATCGCTTCATCTTCAGGATTGTTGGCATTCAGTTGGAATCATACGCGACATCACTAAGCGCAAGCAGGCCGCATTGGCGCTGTGCGAAAGCGAGGATCGTTTCAGGAAACTGTTTGAACTTAATTCCGCGGTAACGCTGATCCTTAATCCAGATACGGGAAATATAATCGAAGCCAATAAAGCGGCAGCGGACTATTATGGGTGGTCGATTGATGAACTCAAGAAGATGCAAATTCAGGAAATCAACACGCTGTCACCTGAAACTGTGAAGAGCGAAATCGAGAAGACCCTGTCATCGGGGTCAACGAGGCATGAATTTCGACACCGGACGGCAGACGGCTCAATCTGTGATGTGGAGGTTTTCAGCACCAAGATCGAAATTTCGGGAAAGGTATTTCTATATTCCATAATCCACGACATTACCGACCGCAAACTGTCTGAACAGGCGCAGCGCGAGAGTGAATCCCGCTTGCAGACCCTGGTGCAAACCATCCCCGACCTGATCTGGCTTAAAGACCCGGAAGGCGTCTATCTTTACTGTAATGATAAGTTCGGGCGCTTCTTCGGTGCCGCGGAAAAGGACATTATCGGCAAGACCGATTACGATTTTGTTGACAGGGAGCTTGCCGATTTTTTCTTGGAGAACGATCGGAAGGCCATGGCAGCAGGAAAGCCCATCAGCAATGAGGAATGGCTCACCTTTGCCTCAGATGGTTACAGGGGAGTGTTTGATACCATCAAGACCCCGATGAATAATGCCGATGGCAAGCTGATCGGCGTGCTGGGAATCGCCCGCGACATCAGCAAAGGTAAGCGAATAGAAGAGGAGCTGTGCAAAAGTGAGCAGCAACTGGCTCTGGCATTGAAAACTATACAAGATGAACTGGAAATGGCATCCAAGATTCAGCGCAGCTTGCTCCCCAAAAAGAGAACGTTCTTGCTGGATACGAACATTGACTGGCTCTTTAAGCCTTCCAGGTTTATATCTGGCGATATCTTCGATATTTTCCAGATCAGCAAGAATTGCTTGAATTTTTACTTAATCGATGTGAGCGGCCACGGAATATCCGCTGCGCTGCTTGCCATGACATTGCGCAGGCTTCTCTCCCCCAGCAACAACGCCTTGACAGCGCCTTCGGAGCTGACAATAGGCAATCTCTGTTTGATCGAGAATAACATAAATGTTTCCTTGAATTCACCTGCGACAATCGCTAAGGAATTGAACAGGCTATTCATGAGCAATGATGATAATGATATGCAGTATTTTACCATGCTGTACGGGTCTGTTAACATGGAAGAAAATATTATCACGATTACCCAGGCAGGTCACCCGCCCCCCCTTTTATGTTTCGCGGATGGATCGGTTCAGACCATCAGGGGAGGCAGTTTTCCGATAGGTCTTGTTCCGGATGCCGAGTTTACTGAAGAGGTTTTCTTTTTTGAACATGGCGATCGTGTTTTCCTGCATTCGGACGGATTGACCGAATGCAACAATCAAAGCGAAGCGGAATTTGGCAGCCACGCGTTTGCTGAAATTGTAAGTTCCGGCCTGTCGCTGAACGCGATTACTTATCGACTCGGGCGCGAGCTTGTAGCGCACCATGGAAGTGAATCGTTTGAAGACGACATTTCATTTCTTGCCATTGAACGATGGGCAGAGCACAGATGAAGGCTGTGATGCCGACATCGGAATTTTGAATATGTACCGGATCTTGAATTTTGGTTTTCCCCTGAGCGGACTTTTTGATCAGGCGCTAAAAAATGGAGGCGTATCACTATGGCTGTAACACATCATCAAGATGGAGATTTTACCGTTCTTTCCATAAATGGCCGCTTTGATGCCTTGGGCGCACGCGAGCTTAAAAATGTCGTATCGCTGCTGCTGGATGGCAAAATAAAGAGGTTCATCTTTGATATGGCGGGCGTCAATTTTATCGACAGCTCCGGTTTGGGAACACTGGTTGGCATTCTTCGCAGAGTGGACAAGGAGGGGGGGCTATTCCGCATCACCGGGCTTATTCAGAATGTGCTTTTCACTTTTAAAATGACCCATCTGGACAGAATCTTTGATATTTATGAAACTGCGGCCGCGGCCATGGCGGCAGTGTAGAGCCCATGAATGCAAGAGCTATCGAATTGCCGGCTGGACTGGAGTCCCTGAGCGTTGCCGCACAATTCACTGACGAGGTCATCCTCGATATACCGGGGGATTCCTAAGGCAACATTAGATAGAGCTTGGGAAAAGAGTTTGGCGAGTAATATTGCAAAATTTGAACTGCGTTTAAAAACTGAGTTAAATCATGATATCTAAAAATCATAATAAATTTGTAAATTATTATGATACCAATATGTTAAAATTGGTTATTATCAAGATTTTACCTCCAAGTGATTTGTCTTCAGAATGTAAAATCTTTTACAGGTTTTTGGTTCAAATAAATCATTTCAGTAAAAGGGCTACGTTATTTTTTACGTAGCGTTACCATCAACTCATTGAGCAAAAACACAAATACAGGGCGCGTTTGCGTTAAATGGAAAACATCATGAAAAAAACTTGGATAGGTGCTTTCGGCTTTATGTTCTGATGTTTACAGCGGTTGCGTTGGCATCACCAGTTCTTGATACCGGACAGGCGGAAGGTATCGTTGTAGACTCATAAATGATGTGCAGGAAAGCAATGAAATGATATTAATCAGGCGGTTAACAGCCTGTTATAACGGCTGCTGGTGCACCTACCCCACCCGCTCCTGATATAAAAGCAAATGGGCAGGGCGGGCAGATTACTGTCACATACGGAACGAATGTTGCCATTACAGTCAGCCCTGCGCCAGGAGATCAAGATGGAAAACTTGCTGACTGGTGGATTGTGAGAAGCACGCCATCGGGTTTATCTTCATTACTTAATAGATACGTGGTCACCGGGAATCAAAATGCTGTTCCAGTATCCGTAGTTTAGCGTACCATCTGTGAAGATTTATCCATTGGATCTACTGCCAGTCGGTGATCATACATTTTATTTCGGCGTGGATATGAGTTGCAATGCCGTTTTGGATTCACCGCTATATTATGATTTTGTTCAGGTGCATGTAACACCAGCTACAACAACTATCGTGGGAACCTGGGCAGGGACACTACAAAAGCGTGGTTCATTCACTTATTCCGAGTATCCAACAATTCATTTTAACAGTGATAATACTTGGAGTGTAGTAGTAAGTGGCTTAGCAGTCTCCTCTGCTGGTAGCTTGTATTGTAATAATAAATCCGCCTCTGGCAGATATACTTTCGTTAATAATAAAGCTGTTGATCAGGGTACTCAATTTTCATTGCAAATGAATCCCGATGGAAAAACCATAAATTCAGGTTTCTGGACGTCATTGCAATCTGGAGCAGGAAGTTTTCAAAGTTCAAATTCAACAAAGTTTGTCTTTGAAAAAAATAACTGCTCAGAGGCCTGGATGTGATACGACCCAACCAAGTATGGAGTACTGATATCACTTACATCCGCCTGGCCTGGCAAGGGGTTTGTGTATTTGGTTGAAGTGATAGGCCGGTAGTCACGCGAAGTACTGTCATAGCAGTTATCAAACACGCTGGACGGCAGGATTTGCGTGGACTGTATCCCTTTTTATTAACCTGCCGGGCAGTAAGCCAAGCAGGTGGTGTCTGACAGTATGTGTTATGGATTGAAAGGGGACTTTGCTAATTTAACCGACATAAGAAACAATTGAGGTGAGGAGGAATGACATGAGTAGCGTTTGCAAGGCAATGAATTCTTTGTTAAATATGACTGCATGCCTCGTATTTTTGCTGTGCAGCAACGCGGCACAGGCACTTACCATCCCACTCAGCCAGTCAGAGCTGACCGGGCTGGCCGACACTGTTGTGTTGGGAACTGTGGTCAGCAGCAACACACACTGGAACACCGAGCATAATAATATCTACACGGAGGTGGTTGTCTCGGTTACGGACAGTCTTAAAGGCAGCGCCGGTAAGACGATTACCATTATCGTACCAGGCGGAACGGATGGCGAAATAACACAGTGGGTGGAAGATACTGCGACTTTTATGTCAGGCGAACTGGTGGGGCTTTTCCTTGAGGAACTGAACAGCTACGAAGTTTTTCAGATGGGACTTGACTTGACGTCCCAAATTGTAGCAAATGGCTCTGTTGTCCAGATAATCGGCGGTTTGCAGGGTAAGCTGTCCCTGGCTAAGGACAGCCAGTTTGCCGGCAGCGGGATTACCACAGATAAATTTAAACAGAACGTACAGATGGCGCTGGACGGGCAGATAATTCCCGAAGAGGAAAAACAAACATTCCAGGATGGAGGGAGCTCCAACATCTATGACATCAGCACCATCTCGCCTTCCAGTGCCTCTGCTGGCACCAATACGCTGGTGACTGTCACCGGCTCTGGTTTTGGAGCTATCAGAGAACCGAGCGACCAGCTTGGTTTTTATTATACAACATATGGCGGCTATGATTATTTTATGTTTCCTGGTTCATATGTTTCATGGAGTGATACGCAGATACAGGCTTACGTGCCAGTATGCGATAGCTGCACCCCCAACTCTGGATATCCCTATTCCGCCGCCAGCGGGCCGGTAAGTATATTTAAAGGGAACAAGTGGGGAACTTACAAAGATTTTAGTGTGACTTTTGGCTACGGGCAGTCAAGGTGGCCCGGCGACAGCCCGAATATCAGCTATAAGGTGAATGATGGCGGTGTAGCGGGTCGGTCCGCGGCGATACAGGCAGCAGCGGCTTCCTGGACCAACGCCGGCTCCAAATTACAATTTACCTACGGCGGTACTCACTCTCAAACAGATAAAAGCAAAAACAGTGAGAACGAGATTTTATGGATGTCCCTACCTGCAGGCACCCTGGGTCAGGCTACCATGTGGTTTGTCGGTGGCGAAATTCTGGAATGCGACTTCGCCTTTTCTACGGCCTATACCTGGAGCTATGCGGCCACCTGCCCATCCGGGCAACACGATATCCAATCAGTCGCTATGCATGAAATCGGACACTTTCTTGTATTACGCGATTTATATGGTAACAAGTCGGGTTTTACCAAGGACACTGCCAAGGTGATGTACGGGACCTCAAGCTCTGGAACAATAAAGAGGACTTTGCATGCCCACGACATTTTGGGCATCCAGTGGATCTACAGTGAGAGGGTTCCCCCAACACCAACACCAATACCCATACCCATACCGACAAATGCTTCTAAGCCCGTATACCGTTTTTATAATACAATTGCATGCGGACATTTCTTTACGATCAATGAAGCTGAAAGAAACAATGTAATTGAGAACCTTGGATCGTACAGATCCTTGACGCTAATTTGAATTGACCCGCCTCTGCTCAAGAAAACTGACCCACCGACGAAACACTTTCTCTCACTTTTTCCTCCCTCTTTGTAGTTTTGAAAACCCAATCAAAAGAAACATAATCAAATAAGATACAGGTTTA
>CAIVVZ010000020.1 GCA_903909505.1 uncultured Desulfobacteraceae bacterium | reverse complement strand
TTCAGCGAGAGGATATCGTTGCCCTGGGGCACGGCGGGTTTTGCGCCAGTTGCGCTTCGTGTCATTATCCCCGGTGCGGTTTCGGTAAAGGCTGATGGATGGCTTCGTAAAAAGTCCAATATCTGCGTTGAGCTTCATCCTTCGTCATTGCGGCGTACTGGTCGTACGCCTCACTCCTCAGGATTTGCTCGCCTTGATCTTGAACATTTTACGAAGCCATCCCAATTTTGCTATTTTAAGAGTTCATAAATTGCTGTGTAATCGAAAGGAGCGTAAAAAATGCGAAAATGGGTCAGCGCCATCCATGAAATACTGAGCCGGAAAAAGCCGCTGGTCATGGCCCTGATTTTGAGTCAGGAAGGATCCACACCCAGAACCGCCGGAACGCGGATGATGCTGGGCGGCGATGGCGCTTTCGTGGGTACCATCGGCGGGGGGTGGATCGAAGCCTGCGTTATGGAGACAGCCCGCGACATGCTGGGCCGGCCGGGTGCCGTGATCCGATCCTTTGATTTGACTTCTGAAATAGCCGATGCCATGGATATGATCTGCGGCGGGAAGCTGGAAATCCTGATAGATGCGATCGCTCCGGATGAAATAAACCGTCTGTTCTTTACAAGCTTTCTTCAGATGCTGGATCAGCGCCAAAAAGGGCTGATGGTTACCGAACTGATGGAATCGGGTTCAGCCGTTCTTCAGGTCAGGCGCGCAGTGCTGCGTCAGGACGGCGGGATTATCGGGGATTCGGATTTTAAAACGGAAATCGATTCCATCTCCAAAAAGTTGCGCGCGCCCGTCCTGACTCAGTCCGGCGACCGGCGGTTTTTCATCGAACCGGTATTGTCGGCAGGGACGGTTTATTTTTTCGGCGCGGGCCATGTCAGCCTTCAAACAGCCATTCTTGCCAAAAGGGTTGGGTTTGAAATCGTGGTTTTGGACGATCGGAAAGAATTCGCCAACACCAGCCGGTTTTCAGATGCCGATGATGTGCGGGTTCTGGCTTCATTTGAACAGGCCTTTGAGGGGATTGAAATGCATGCGGACAGCTATGTCGTCATTCTGACGCGTGGTCATCTCCATGATAAAACCGTTCTTCAGCAGGCCCTTAAAACGCCGGCAGGATATATCGGCATGATCGGATCCCGGAAAAAACGGGACGCCATTTACCGGGTACTGGAGAATGAAGGGTTTTCCGCGGGAGATTTTGAAAAAGTGCATTGTCCCATCGGTCTTTCCATCGGCGCCCAGACGCCCGAGGAAATCGCTGTCAGCATCGTGGCGGAACTGATTCACGCCCGTTCCCTGAAGTAATATGGGAAGTAATATGGAAAAACAAGCTCTTACAGCCATTATTCTCTCGGCGGGTCTGTCATCCAGGCTCGGAGATTTCAAGCCGCTCCTGCCCTTGAGGGGAGAACTGCTTCTGGAGCACGTCATAACGCTTTACCGGTCCGCCGGCGTTCAGGACATCCGGGTAGTAACCGGGCATCGGGCCGGGGATGTCGTGGCGCTTGCCGGGCGTTGTGGCGCCAGGCCGGTTTTCAACCCCGATTTTGCTCAGGGCATGTTTTCATCGGTCGTTGCCGGTGTTTCAGACCTTTTGCCGGGTTGTGCCGGTTTTTTTATTCATCCGGTGGATATTCCCCTTGTCAGACGCCAGACCCTGATCGATTTGCAAAATGCGTTCAATCAGGGAAAGGCAAGCATTTATTATCCGGCATTTCTGGAAACCCGCGGGCATCCGCCCCTGATTTCCGGAAATCATGTTAAAGCCCTTAAAACCGGGATGGGGCAGGGCGGCCTTCGGGAATTTCTGAACCGACATGAAGCCGATGCGATGAATGTGCCGGTTGTTGATCGATATATTCTAAAGGATATCGATACGCCGGAGGATTATGCATGGGCTCTGGGCTGCATGGACCACCGCGACATTCCGTCCGACTCCGAATGTCTGGCGCTCATGATCCGGCAGGCTGTTTCGCAAAAAGTCATTGACCATTGCCGGGCAGTGGCGGATCTGGTCAAGCGCCTGGCAACGGCGCTGAACGCAGCGGGGTGCCGGCTGGACATTGAACGGATGGTTTCCGCGGCCCGGGTTCATGATCTGGCCAGGGGTTGTCCCCGCCATGCCGTCGAAGGAGCTAGAATCCTTCGGGCGTTGGGGTTTCCGCGTATTGCCGATATTGTTGAGTTTCACATGGATTATACGGTGAATAAAGAAGCCTTGATTACTGAAGCCGAGGTGGTTTTTCTGGCCGACAAATGGATTCAGGAAGACCGAAAAATCAGCATGGAAGAGCGTTTTCAGGCAAAACTGCGGCAATATGGCGACGATTCCGGGGCTTGCCGGGA
>CAIVVZ010000019.1 GCA_903909505.1 uncultured Desulfobacteraceae bacterium | reverse complement strand
CAGCCAAGACTTGCACTTCCCTATCGGGAACTTCAGGCCATTGCTGTGCTGTGAATCGCTTTCTGAAGAGCGTAGTGCGGGAAATCTGCACGCTACGTTGTGTGGGAGCCGGAGGCGGGTAACCGCCTCCGGCGACCCGGTGAGCCGTTGTGCACTTCTGCAATACGACTGCCGAGCGGGGTGTCGTGCTTCATCTTGCTCAGCATGTTGGCCAGAAAGAGCATCTGGCCGTCACTGGAACGGGTAATGAGGGAATATTCCGAATTGTCGCCATGCTGAATGACAAAGCGCGAGTCCTTGAGGTCCTTCTTTCCGCCCATGCGTTCGAGGTCGCTCTTCCAGCTCTTGCCGTAGGGCGGATTCGACATCATGAAGTCAAATTCACGGGAGCGGAACGCATCGTTGGACAGCGTGGAGTAGGCCGGACCGCCGATGATGTTGTCGGCAGCATCGCCGTCGCCTTTGAGCAGGAGGTCGGCCTTGCAGATGGCGTAGGTCTCGGCGTTGATTTCCTGGCCGTAAAGGTGGGTGGCAACCTGCTTGCCGTGCGCCCGTGCGATTTCCTGCAGCGTTTCTTCTCCGACAGTCAACATGCCGCCGGTTCCCACCGCACCGTCGTAAAGAAGATACGTGCCCGATTCGATCCGGTCCGCAACCGGCAGAAAAATGAGATTGGCCATCAGCTTCACCGCATCGCGGGGCGTCCAGTGCTCACCGGCCTCCTCGTTGTTGTCCTCGTTGAAGCGGCGGACAAGTTCCTCGAACATGGTGCCCATCGAGTGATTGTCGAGGCCGGGAAGGTCTCCGACCGGGTACGGACTGATATTGATGTCCTTGTCGAGGAACTTCTCGATGAGCTGGCCAAGCGCATCGGCCTTGGAAAGGCGCGGAATCTGGTTGCGGAACTCGAAGTTGGTGAGAATGTCCTGCACGTTCGGCGAGAAGCCGTCGAGGTATGCCTCGAAATCGTCCTTGAGTTTTTGCTGTGTGGCGCGGGATTTCAGGTCGTTCAGAAGAAAGGGCGAAGTGTTGTAAAACGCCTGGCCGGAAGCGGCACGGAGGGCATCGTCTTGATTCGTGATCATTTCCCGGTCGAGTGCCGCCTTCATGTCGCGCACCGCCTGTTTGGTCGGCTCCAGCACCGCATCGAGGCGGCGAAGGACGGTCATCGGCAGGATGACATCCCGGTATTTGCCGCGCACATAGACATCACGGAGGACGTCGTCAGCGATGTTCCAGATGAAGTTGGTGAGCCAGTTAAGTTGGGATTGATCCATGCTTTTCCTTTGATTTTGGGAGGCCTAACGAGAGGTGAGCTGGAGTGGGAAAGGCGTATCCAAATTGCCGCCCAACGGTGATCGGGGAAACGGGACGGCAGTTCGCTCGACCGATTTTGTTAGACATACCCGTCTTCGGGCATCAGGCCCACCAGTGTTTGTTGTATTCTTCGATAGTCGTGAACCCAAAAAGCAGTCTGAATGATTCAAAAACGATCTCATACTCAAGAGCCATCTCTGCCTGGAAGTCTGCGTCTGGTCGGGAGAAAACCCGACTCAATCGCTCACTCTTCTCGAACTCCCTTTCCGCATCTTCAGGCGCGATTCGGAGAGGTGTGCTCGTTACTTGGCCCGTTCTTCCAACACCTACATAAAGTGAATCCTGTTTCTGCTTGTCAATATGTCCTTCAGCGATCTTCCTCGCTTGTTGATCACACGGAGACTGGTCATCCCAAATCCAAGTCGAATCTCTGTCTCTCGACACTTTCTCGTGTCGAATGATGTTCATGGCGTCTGCAATTTTTGGCGAGAGTGGCCGCTGTTTCCGCCCCTCAAGTCGCGCCAAAAACTCATCCCAGTCCGGTTGCAGGAAGTCCATTATTGTCCCGACAAGTTGCTTGCATGTGTGATCTCGCAAGGTGCGACGAACATCCGAGTTCCACGGAATCGCTCTCGACTGAACAAGGTGAAGAACGAAAGCCTTAGCATATTCCTCCTGCGCAAGAATAGAGAGAGCAAACGCGGTCGCGTGCCGATCCAGATCGAGAAGCCAGCGAGCATCCTCCACCAGTCTGTCACCGTTTTCGAGCGTTGCGCGAATTGCTGGTGAAAAATCATCTGGCTGGGCTTCCTGTTTCGCAACCGTGAGCTGATTATTGGTCATGTGCCTATTCAAGATGATGGGTGCAGTATGCCTATCAAGTGGTAATATAGTTTCTGTGTATCTTCACAACAGTTGAACGCTCTCAGACAGTACCTGCGACATCGGATTATTCATTCTGCCTGCATGTAATTCACTATCTTATTAAAATCATGTAATATATGAAAGATAAATGCAATACAATAAATTCCCGGAATTTTATTTATTTTTCCGTATATCACCTAATAAAAATGAATATAACAGTTTCAGGATATTTTTCATGCGCCGATCCATTTACAGTTGGGAACATAATTGGAGACGCTTTTCGGAAAAACCGGGATCGTTTGCTGAAGAAATTACAGAATAAAAGCAAGCGGTCACACGGCCCCAACATTTCTCATGATCGCTGGCAGACTTAAGGTAATCGTGCATCCGGGCCCGGGATTATTGGCCACGCGGACCTGTCCCTCCATGGCCAGGATGAATTTTTTCACCAGAGCCAGTCCAATGCCGGTGCCGCCGGTGGCGCGGGTCAGCGCGTTATCGACCCGGTAAAAATCATCGAATACTTTTTTCAGTGCCTTTTTCGGAATCCCCGGCCCGGTGTCGGAAACAGCGATATGAACCTGGCCGTCCCGCAAGGCCGCGGCGATGGCGATGCTCCGCTCAGGCGACGATCGGCCGAATTTGATGCTGTTTTCGATCAGGTTGATCAGCACCTGAATCATCACCTCTCGGTCATAGGCAAACCGCAAATCGTCCGGCACATCGATTTTAAGGATAAAGCCTTCCTGGCCCAGTTTATGAGCCATCACCGTCCGCACCTCGGACAATACCTCCTGCAGATTGCCCGGTTGAAGATCGAAGCGGCGCTGCTTTTTTTCCAGTTTGGCCAGTTCCAGCACATTGTTGATCAACCTTGAGAGGCGGGCGCTTTCCGAACCCAGGATGTGAAAATAGTCCTGCTCCCGTTCCGGAGTCGCGGCGATCCCCTGCTCCAGCATTTCAATATACATCCGGATATTCGTCAGCGGGGTTTTGAGTTCATGGGTGACCGACGAGACGAATTGCGAGCGCCTTTCGGAGAGATCGACCACCGTGCGGACGCTGTGGTAGATGGCGAACAGCCCCAGGAGCATGAAAATGCCCAGCACCATCAGGGCCAGCGTGAGGGTGCGCCGGACCGGGGAGGCTGGCAGGGCATCGGCCCGGACCGCGGCGCTTAAAAAATCAAAGGGCGCCGGAAAGGTCCGCTGCGTCATGAAACCGGCTGCGGAAACTGGCACGCCGGCTCGCACCATCTCGGTTTTCTGGCCGTTGTCCATCACCTGGAGGCTCAAACCGGTAAACCGGGCCATGGGCTGGGTTTCAAAATGCGTGGCCGCCAGATGGCTTAAAAAAGACCGGACCTTGAGGACGAACCCCTGACGAAAGATTTGATTGTTGATGGCAACGCGCCGGAAGATGAAAAATTGACCGTCGCCGATTGAGATCGATTGCAGGGGCGCCACTTCGACCTCGAAGCGTTTGAGTTCCGATAACGACCCGGAGGCTGCAGGGGCTGAAGCACCTTCTTTCAACTGCCGTGCCGGAGCCGGGCGTATTTCATTTGTCTTTGATTCCAGTGTATCCACCGAGCTTTTTTTGTCGCCGGCTTTCGCAAGGACAGGCGACTGCCCTTTGTCTTGGGCCGCTTCTGAGCCCAGGATGGACGGATCTTCCCTGGAGAGGTTCAGTGCCTGGCCGACGGTGATCTCTTCGGTTCGCTTGGTTTTTTGTCCCAGATAGCTTTTTGTCGCCTGCTCCTGAGGTCGGGCCAGGTAACGGTCGGCAAAGCCGTCCTTTTCTTTTTTCTCGGCTTCCATTTTGGGCGCATCGGCCACCTTCTTGGGTTCAGGCGCGGGCGGCGTTACTGCCAGGGTGAGCTTCTTACGATTGAAAATGCTGTTTGCGGCTTCAAGCTGGTTGACCACTTCGCGCTTCTCTTCCGGAACATGCTCCGGATCGGCCAGCAGAGGCGTTTGAAACGATCCGTCGGGGTTGTTCTGCAAATAGCCCAGAATGTATGCTTCCCGGGGCGCCCGGGCCAGCGGGGACAGGCTGCCGCCGCGGCCATCGGACAGGGTATGATGGTATTCATCGACGGCACGATTTTCTTCCTGCTGAACCCACTCGGCAAGCTTTCCCTCCATCTCGTCAAAGAGGGCCTGGCAGAAAAAGCGCAACTGGGCGCGCTCCTCCTCGGCCAGCCCTTGAAACGACTGCCGGACCACATAGGCAAGCGGCAGGGATATGGCGACACAGAATACCAGGATCAGCAGTTTCAGGCGCTTCATGGCTCGGGCTCCAGACGATAGCCTTCCCCCCGTATGGTTTGGATCAAGGCGCGTTCCGGGTTTAACGCCATGAGTTTTTTGCGGAGTTTCTGGATATGGATATCCACCGTGCGGGTTTCGATGCCGGCATCGGCATAGTGCCACACTTCGGTCAGCAGCTCCTTTTTAGAGACGATGCGCTGCTGATTGCGAAAAAGATAGACGATGATATCCATCTCCCGGCGTGTGATCTCCAGCACCGCTTCGCCGCGAATCGCCCGAAGGTTCCGGCCGTCAAACAGGATACCGAAAAACACGATTTGCTCCCCGCCCACCTGTTTCCCGCTCCGGCGAAGCACCGCCTCCACCCGGACCATGAGCTCCCGGAGCGAAAATGGCTTGCTCACATAGTCGTCCGCCCCGGCTTTGAAGCCGGCGATCACATCGTCTTCAGACCCTTTGGCGGTGATCATGACAATGGCCTGATTGGGTTTTTGCTTACGCACCTGTCTGCAAATGGACAAACCATCCAGGGTGGGCAGCATCACATCCAGAAGCATCAGATCATGGGATTTTTCCAGGGCCGCGGCCAGCCCCAGGCCGCCGTCCGCCACGCCCTCCGCCGCATAGCCGTTAAAAACCAGCACATCCAGCAAGCCGTTTAAAATGGACGGATCATCTTCCACCACAAGGATTCGGGCTTTGGGCTGTTTCATGGCAGACCTCTTTGTTGACATGGGTGAAACCAAACGCCGGCGCTTCGTACCAGGCCTCGGCGTGAAGGTGCTGCCCTACTGTATTACACGATTCATCCCTTCATGCAAAGAAAAACTTATGTAAAAAAACAGACCTAACCTTTTGCATTTCTTTGAATTGTCTTTTCTTCGAACTCCCTTAGAATCCAATCAAACGATCCGGGACAAACATTCAACTCACCCCTAACACAAAAAAGGAGATGTCCAATGAAAAATTATAAAAACAGCTTTCTGGCGGTTCTCGGCCTGATTGTGGCCGCAAGCGCGACGCTGGCCTACGTGGGGTCGGGCAATTCGGTTTTTGCGCAGCTTTTCAGTTTAAGTCATCCCCCCAAGGATCCGGTGTCCATCCATACGGATCTGGTAGCCGTCCGTGCGCATCTGGTTCAGGACAAGGTTCTTAAAGGCTCGGACGGACAGGTGTCGGTATCTCTGACGCTGGATGCAGCAAAAATTCCCCGGTCGGATCAGCGGTCGGCCGCGCACGCCGATCTGGTGATCGTTTTGGACCGCAGCGGCTCCATGGCGGGCCGAAAGCTAAGCGATGCCCGCCTGGCCGTGACGCAATTGATCGACCGGATGACCGCTGATGACCGACTGGCGATCATCACCTATTCAAACGCCGTTGAGGTGCTCTCTCCCCTGGTCGGCATGGATGAGGCCCACCGGCGTCAATTAAAGACGGTAGTGGCGCAGATAAATGCCGATGGCGGCACCAACCTCGGTGCCGGACTGAAGCACGGCATTCAGACCCTGATGCAGTCCCCCGCCAATGGCCGTCAGCGGCGGGTGATTCTGATCTCCGACGGTCAGGCCAACCAGGGAATCACCGATCCCCTGGAACTGGACAACATGGCCTCCGCCGCCGCAACGCAGAACGTTGCCGTGAGCACGGTGGGCGTCGGCTTTGATTTCAACGAAATACTCATGACCACTTTGGCGGATCATGGCGCCGGGCGCTATTATTTCCTGGAAGACCCCAAAAATTTTGCGATAGTGTTTGACAAGGAATTTCAAGACACGCGCAATGTCGCCGCTTCCGGCGTGGAAATTCTGGTTCCTCTGGGAAAAGGAATCCGGTTGGTAAACGCCGGCGGTTATCCCATCCAGGTTAATGACGGCCAGGCCGTAATTCGTCCCGGAGATCTGCTCTCCGGCCAACAGCGCAATCTCTTTTTAACCTTTCAAGTGCCCACCGACAAGGAGGCGGAATTTACCCTGGGCGGATTTCAGGTGCGATTCAATTACAACGGCGCGGCCCATGGCATCGCCACTTCCGGGCAAATGGTCCTTGCCTGCGTGACGGATCCCGGGGAAGTGACGGCCAGTATTGATGCACCGGCCTGGGGAGCGCGGGTGATACAGGAAGATTACAATCAGCTCAAGGAAGGGGTGGCCGACGCAATCGGTAAGGGTGAAAAGGACAAGGCCATGGATCAAATTCGGGAGTACGAGACGCGCAACCAGGCGATTAACGCAACCGTGGGTTCGGCTGTCGTTGCCGGGAATCTGAATACAGATGTCCGGGCCCTGCGCCAAAGCGTTGAAGACACCTTTGCGGGACCGCCGGCCGCCGTGGCGGAAAAGAAAAAACTGAATTCAAAAGCGTTACAGTACGAAAGTTATCAGATCCGGCGTGACAAGAAATAAGAAGCAAACAATTCTTTTCTTTGCCATAAAAAAGGAAAATCACATGACCATTCTATCACGTATGTTTCGTCTATGTAAGGCCGATCTTCATGGTGTCATGGATCAGATCGAAGACAAGGGGCTCCTGCTCAAACAGTACTTGAGGGAGATGGAGGGCGCCTTGAAGGAAAAGCAGGCGCGTCAATCACAGTTGAACGAGAGCTGCCGGCAGATCCAACGGGATCTCTCCCAACAAAATCTGGAGAGGGAAAAACTGGAAAAGGAGCTGGAGCTGGCCGTCTGCAAAGACAAGGATGATATCGCCAGAATGCTGATTCGAAAGCGACGCATGCTCCAAAGCGGCTGCGATGGGATGCAGCGTCAGTTGCAACGCATTGAAGAGGAAGGGGCGCATCTGGCCGAAATCCTGAATCAACAGCAACTGCAATACCAGGAGCTGAAAGTAAAGGCTGCCGAATACGGCCGCTGGACCGAGCAGCGGCCGTTTGCAGAGGCCTCCGAAGTGATGGCTGAATCCGGCTTCTCATCGCCTCCCACGGAAGAAGAGATCGAGCTCGAGCTGCTGCAACGAAAAGAGGCCCTGAAACAGGGAGGTGCAGCATGAACAAACCCATCCGCACCACCGTTGTCTTTGCTTTGGTCAGTGGCGCTCTGACCTTGCCCCTGAGCGAATTATTGAGCAGGTTCGGCAGCTATCCGGCCGCCTTTAAATGGGTCCTCTGGATGGATTTGGCCATCTACGCGCTGCTTCTGGCCAGGTGGAGCCACACCCGTCTGTTGCCGATCCTGTTTCCCCTGGCGCTGCTGCTGGGAGTGGCTTTGTGGCCGGACACCTGGATCGGATTTTATGCACTGGCCCTGGGCGTTCTGTGCTGGGTGCGAAGCGGCATCTGCTTTGGCGACACGCCGCTTCGGGCCCTGATTGCCGAGCTGGTCACCGTGGCCGGCGGCATCGCCCTGGTGGGAACCCTCGGCTCCCATTCAAGGGCTGCGTGGCCACTGGGACTCGGTGTCTTCATCCTGGTGCAGGCCCTTTATTTTTACATCGTTCCGGCCGACAGCGATAGAAAGGCAAAAACCGCTTCCCCGGATCCTTTTGAACAGGCCCGGCATGAAGCCGAAAAGGTGCTGACGCAATTACCATGATTCAAGGGACAAGCCCGATTTACCGTTTTCTTATTTGAAGATTGATTGCCAGTTTTTCAAGGGCCAGCTTGATGGCGTCTTTGGCTTTTTCCGACCGGCTCAGATAATCGGTGAAATAGTCCCGGATTTCCTCCGGCCGGTAAAGCCCGGCCGAAGGAACAATCGCGGTGATGAGTCTTTCATGCAGGAGCGGATGAAAGGTTTCGATTTTGGGCAGATTGGCCGTGTACCAGTCCCACAGCAGGGGAATCGCCGCAGGATTGGCCGCCATGGAAACAATTGGAATAAACTGATTTCGGGCCGGCACCTGATGAATGACATAATCCAGGGCTTGAGCAATGACTGTTTTTTCAGAAAAACCCCCCAGGGCGATCAGAACGTTCACCCGCTCCTGCTCACTGGCGGATTCCCGGTACCGCTTTTCCAGCCAGTCAAAGGCATCTTGACCTTCCGTCAGCGCACCGATCTGCATGGCGCTTTTTAAAATATCCGGGTGGACGGCTTTGCCCGCTTTCAGCAGGGCGAACTGAGAACGGCCAAAATCAGTCGCAGCCAAAGAGCCGATCAAGGCCGCTTGCCACAGAACCTGATCGCGCAGGATCGCACGGGTATAAGCTTCGTCCGGACGTGCCTCATATCCGATACGATTCAGAATGGATTCAAGCCGCGGAATTGCCGCGGAGGGAATTTGCCGGCGACCGTCTTCAAGGATCAGCCAGAGATGGCAGAGCGCATCGGCGATGCTGATAAGCGGCAGGAATGCGTCTTCGTCATCATAATGGCTCAGAAAGTCCAGGTAAGCTTTCAGGGTCACATCACCGCGGACCAGCAGGGCGGAAAGATCCGCGTGAAGTCCCCAGCGGTCTTCCGGCGAAAGGGTTTTGTTCCGGATGGCGATCCCAAGCGCTTTCAGATTCGCGGGGTCCTGATATTTAACCCGGTAACAGCCGGTTTGACCGGCATTGACTTTGTATGCTGCCGTATCTTCCGGCAGATCGAACGTCTGAAGGGGTTGATCCAGTATCCTGTTCAGACGGGTGGACGCTCCGGAACTTGAAAATGCCGCAATCGTCACCGGTACGATCCAGGTCTGGGCGAAATCGCCCGGAAGGTATGTGAACCGATGTTGTTTAATCGTCAGCTTCCGTCCTTCACGACGCGCCTCCAGCAGCGGAAATCCGGGCTGTTCGATCCAGCTTTTCATGATTCGGGTTACCGGCAGTTCCGAGGCCGTTTCAAGGGCCTTCCAGAGATCATCGCTTGCGGCACACGCATAGGCATGCGTTTTCAAATATCGCTGCAGGCCGCCCTGGAAATAATCCTTTCCGATATATCCGTGAATCTGCCGGAGAATGCTGCCGCCCTTGCTGTAGATGATCGGCGCGGTGCTGGAATTGATGACGACGTGCTCTCCGCCGGGGATTTCGATGGGAAAGTTTTCAATCAGGGCATCCCGGGACATGGCGACCGCGGTCTGGCCATAAAGAAACTGGTCCCAGACACCCCAGTCGGGGTGATAATGATCCACGATACCATAGGCAAAATACGTGGCAAAGCTTTCATTCAGCCACAGATATTTCCAGTCGGAGGGAGTGACCAGATTGCCGAACCACTGGTGCACGATTTCATGCGCGATGATTTCACAGATTCTGCCCTCCCCGGATTTCGACGTAATGCCCGGATAGCGCAGCAGCAAGTTCTCCCGAAACGTGATGGCCCCCCAGTTCTCCATGGCACCGAAAGCAAAGTCCGGAACCGCGATCAGGTCCAGCTTGGATAACGGATAGGCACTGCCGAAATATTTTTCGCAAAATTCCAAAGCCCCGCACCCAAAATCCAGACCAAAACCGGCATATGGCTCCATTCCCGGAAGGGTCAGGACATTTACCCGCTTTTCACCAGCCTTTAGAACCCGCTTAAAATCACCCACGCCCCAAAATACCAGATACGTGGACATTTTTGGCGTAGTCTCGAACACGAAGCGCCGCCGGCCGCTATCCAGGGCCTGAACCTCTTTGATGGCGGCATTGGAAACAGCGGTCAGTCCTGGATCCACGACGATCTCAATGTCGAATGTGGCCTTTTGCGATGGATGATCCAGACACGGAAAGGCCCGGCGCGCATCGCTTTCCTGAAACTGGGTGACGGCGATAAACCGGCTGCTGCCCTGATGCACATAGCCGCTGCGGTAGAATCCGGCCATGCTGTCGTTGATCTGCCCCTGGTAGGCGATGACCAATGTGAACCGCCCGCGGATGGCATCGGGCAGACGAAATTTCAGTTCCTCTTTTTTCAAATCCAATGACAGCAAACAAGACGCAAGCGTTTCCGCCTGCCTGATCCCGCACGATGTAACATTCAGATCCAGGGCATTGAGCGAGACCTCCTCAATGGCGAACCCGGTTTCAAGCGTAATCTCCACGGTTCCGGCAAACTGGAACCGTTCCAGATCCGGCTCCAGGGAAATCTTGTAGTGGATGGGACGAATATCCGACATGAACACCTCCAAAATGCTTACGCCCAACCATCAGCGCACAAAAAGACTCCGCCTTTTTTCAATTCCGTCCAAAAGGCCGGACACCGCATACTGCAGCGTCAGGACGGCGCCTTTTTCAGGCGTCGATTGCGCGTTTTTTCCGATCAGACATTCCCCGTGCCCTTTGATGGTGATGCTTGAGCCGTTTTTTGCGTTGAACTCCACCTGCATATCGATTTCAAATCCATATTTTTCATTGCTTTCCAGGGAATCGACGCGCAGGAACCTGGGTATCGCCACATAATCGTAGGCCCGCATCTGGGCGTTTTCCGGATCCTCGGGCCAAAGCATTTGCATTGCCCTGTCTTCGCTTTGCACCGGCCATACCTCAACCTTGGCGAATTCGATCCCGAAGGCATCTTTGAATTCCAGTTCGGCATCCCGGCCGAGGCGGTGACGGATACGGCTTCCCTCATAGTTGCTGACATGCTCGAAGCGCTCAAACTCGGACGGAATCAGCAGCAGAATTTTCACCGGAATCGGCGGTCTGCCGAACTGGGAATAATCCACGGGGGTCAGGACGTTTTCAGGCGAGTCGGCGCTTCTGCGGGAAATCCGCTGTTCCGAACCCGTCAAGGGGGCACATCCAAGTGTGAAAAGCAAAAACAGAACAACAACGATTTTAATGGGTTTCATTTTTCTTCTCTCCTTTTAAACGTGAAAACAACCTCTAAACCGCGAATGAACGCAGATAAATATGAATTCGTCCGTGTCAGTCCGTATTCATTTGGGGGTCATCTTCATTACTCCGCCCATATAGCAAAAAGTAATAAACCGGCACGGACGATAACTTATATGAATTTGACATATTCAACGGCCTCTAATAAATAGTATCAAAGAATGGTTTCATTCGAAATGCAGAAGACTTGCCCTGACCAGTGATTGTTATAACCCATAACATCAGATTATCAAGACAATTCTACAAGTCCCCCCTTTTTCAAAGGAGAGAAAATATGAACGAAAACTACGGGGTATCGGAATGCTGATTTATCGGGGAGTGAGATACTTTCTTGCCGCTGTGTTTCTCTGGTCCGGAATCACCAAGCTGCTGGACCCGGTTTCTTTCGGTGTCCTGATCGAGGCGTATGGCCTGATCCCCAAAACCTGGGTGATGCCGGCGGCAATCCTGCTTGCATCCCTTGAAATCATCGCCGGTGCGGGTTTGATTCCTGATATTTATGGAAGCCTTGCAATCATAGCCGGCATGGGGGTCCTGTTCATTGTCATTTTGTCCTATGGCATTTACATGGGCCTGGATATCGACTGCGGCTGCTTTGGTCCCCAGGACCCCGAATTCAAAGCCTTTCATGGTCTGCGCGCGGCACTTTACAGAGATTTCGTGTTGATGGCCGGCGTTCTGTACTTGTATGCCTGGCGCTATTACCGATCCGTTCGACCGGATCGGTTGAAAGAGTTGTTCACCCGTTTCACCATACAAAAGGAGATGAAATTCGAATGAAAAAAATGTTTGGAAATTTGCTGATCGGAATCTTGATTCTGGGACTGGCCCAATTCGCTCATGCCTTTGGCAAAGACAAGTTTGAGGAAGAATTGGAAAAAGAACAGGGCGCGGTCAAGCTAGTGCGGGAAGTCCAGCGCGGCGGTTACGATATTGTGACCACCGAGGAATTGAAGAAAATGCTGGATGAAAAAAAGGACATTCTCGTCATCGACACCATGCCCTTTGAAGACAGCTACAAAAAAGAGCACGTCCCCGGCGCCAAACAATTCCTGTTTCCGATTCCGGACATGCCCACCTGGGATACCAAGGAAACCAGCGGCAAAACCACTGAGGATTACATGGCCCTGCTGGGGCCCGACACCGAGAAAACCATCGTGATTTACTGCGGTTTTGTCAAATGCACTCGCAGCCATAACGGCGCGGTCTGGGCCAAGAAGCTCGGATATAAAAATGTATTTCGCTACTCCGGGGGCATTTTTGCCTGGAAAGGCGCCAAGTATCCGATAGAGGGCGTAGAATAAGTTTAAAGTCAAAACTCCCCCCTTTGGCAAGGGGGGAAGCGTTCATTTTCGTTCCCGGATTCAATCTAATCATGAACATTCATATCGATATCCCTCCGCCCAGAACCTTGTAGAGCGTCACCAGATTGGTCACCCGGGAAAGGCGCGTTGTGATCAGGTTCTGCTGGGCGCTGTAGAGGGATCGCTGCGAGTCCAGAACGGTCAGGTAACTGTCGATTCCTTTGTCGTAACGCGCTTCGGACAGGAGATAACTTTCCGCCGTGGCATCTGTCAGAGACTGCTGCGCGGCCAGTTGATCATCGATGGTTCCCTGCTGGGCCAGGGCATCGGCCACTTCCCGAAAGGCGGTCTGAATGGTCTTTTCGTACTGCGCCACGGCGATATCCCGATTGACCTGGGCCACTTTCAGATTGGCCTGGTTGGCGCCGGCGTTAAAAATCGGCAGATCGATTCGCGGGGCGAAATTCCACATATCGCTTCCGGGCTTGAAGAGTCCGAAGAGCTGGTCGCTGCCCGTGCCAATGGAAGTGATCAGGGTAATGCGCGGGAAAAATGCGGCCCGGGCCGCACCGATATTGGCATTGGCCCCTTTGAGCAGGTTTTCGGCCTGAAGGATATCGGGCCGGCGCTGCAGCACTTCGGACGGCAATCCGGCGGGGATATCCTTTACTGAAGATATCACTTCACCCATATCCTCAGGGAAAAGTCCTTCCGGAATCGAAGCCCCCACGACCAGGGCCAATGCGTTTTCATCCCGGGCGATCTGAGTGATATACCGGGCAATATCGACCCGGGCCGAATCCACGGTGGTCTGGGCCTGCTGAAGCGCCAGGGCCGTGGCGACCCCGGCATCGAATCGGCTTTTGATGAGACGGTACGAAGCCTGCCGACTGGCCAGGGTTTCCTGCGCGAGCTTGAGCCTTTCCCGATCCGCAGCCAGGTTCAGGTAATTGCCGGCAACTTCGGCCACCAGGCTGATCTGAACACTTTGTCGGGCCTGTTCGGTGGCAAGATACTGCTCCAGGGCCTGATCTTTAAGGCTTTGCACGCGGCCGAAGAGATCCAGCTCATAAGCGCTGAAACCAAGGCCAACGGTGTATTGATGAACGCTTGATCCTTCGCCGGTTGAGGAAAGCGCGGCCGGAACCCGTTGCTCGGTTTCACTGTAGCCGGCATTGACCGCCGGAAAAAGATCGGCCCGCCGGATCCGGTACTGTGCCTGCGACTTCTCGATATTAAGCGCGGCAACGCGCAGGTCCCGGTTGTTCTCAAGGGCAAGGGTGATCAGCTTGCGCAGATTTTCGTTTTTAATAAACGCATACCAGGAAAGTTCTGCAGCAGGCATGCCGGCGGATTCACCCACTTCGGTTTTATATGCCGGACCGTTTGGCCAGGCCCCGGGGACCGGCGCTTCGGGCTTTGAATATTCAGGGGCAAGGGTCGTGCAGCCGCCGAGAAAGACCATCATGGCTGCAAGGAATGAGAGGGCGCGAATCATATTTTTTCCTCCACATACATGGTGAGGTCGGGCT
>CAIVVZ010000018.1 GCA_903909505.1 uncultured Desulfobacteraceae bacterium | reverse complement strand
TGGCACGATGATTGCTCATCCAAACCGGCAAGTGTTACTCAATATCTAAAGGATATGGCTGTCCCCAATATTTAACAATTTAAAGGAGGAAAAATTATGAATTACGTACGTCTATCTACTCAAAGGATGCTCTTGCTTCTAACGCTTGTATCTGTTTTGATGGGTTCAGTTCAGTTGGCCATGTCCGCCACTGTACAGTCCTGCGACCAATATGGTATTACAGAAATTAACAATAAAACCTACGTTGTTCAGAATAACGCTTGGAATTGGGATTCGACCTGGAAACAATGCATAGATATTGACAATGTATCCGGGGACTTTATTGTCGCAACTTCCGACGCAAAACGCCACACGGACGGCGATCCAGCTTCTTATCCCTCCGTTTATAGAGGTTGCACTTGGGGCAGCAACTGCACCAGTAGTTCCAGCGATATGCTGCCCCCCGTTCAGGTGTGCAATATCGTAAGTGCATTTACCAGTTGGAGTACCGTTCAACCCAACACCGGGGTCTATAACGCCGCTTATGACATTTGGTTCAATAAGGATTTAAGCATAATCCCCAATCAACGGCCGGACGGAGCCGAACTGATGATCTGGCTAAACTATCGAGGAAGTATTCAACCGAACGGCGATAAAATGCCTAATGCACTTACTATTGCAGGCGAAACATGGGATGTCTGGATAAAAAATGACTCAAACTGCATCACTTATGTGAAAACCACTGGAACTGTCAGCAATCTTAATCTTGTATCGTTCTTTAGCGACGCTGAGTCTCAAGGCGTGGTTCAAATGAATTGGTACCTTATCTCGGTCCAAGCTGAGTTTGAAATCTGGCAAGGCGGTACCGGTCTTAAATCGCGCTCCTTTTCGGTAATGGTCAACGCTCCCCTGCCGGCCATCAAAGCCAACGGTACCGCCGGATCGGTTTCCGTTTTGCAGAGCACTCCAGTCAGCATAACTGTGGCTCTCGATCCGGTAACCCATGCCGGCCAGAACGCCGACTGGTGGATTGCAGCCATCACCCCCTTCGGCTGGTACTCCTATGTCTATCCCAGCGGCTGGGCTCAGAATGTCAATTTGACCGCGCAGGCCCCTCTCTTCACGCTTTCCCCAGCCTTCGAACTATTGAATATGAATCTTCCCGTGGGGGATTATACCTTCTACTTCGGAGTTGATATGACCCCCAATCGGGTGCTCGACTCCCCCCTGTACTTCAATGCCGTGCAGGTTCACGTGGCGCCGTAATCCATTCGGTGACTTCGTTTTAGCGCGAAAAAACATAATCATTAAATAAAATGCCCCAAATGTGGGACGCCAGAGTCGACGTGGAGCAAAAAATTATCATATTGACTAATTTTATCATATCGTCCATATAACAGGCAATGGAGAAACGCACACCTCATTACAAGCTTTCAAAAGTGCAACAAACGGTTGCAGATCCGGCAAGTCAACCCTTTACAATATCCGCGCTTCGTGGGGGGCTCGCGTTGGGCTTGGAGGAAAAAGAAATGAGGCAGGTCGTACTCGCCCTTTCGAGACATGATTTTTACAAAACGATGACCACGCATAAAGACCATCGCGTATGGCAGGATGTTTATCATAGTATGACCCGGGATGGCATCCCGGTTTATATCAAAATTACGGATTTCACCGATGGACGACCGCCGGTGATCCAGTTTAAAGCAAAATGAGGTAACAAAATGAAATGTCCAATCTGTGATCATGCGGAAATGGTGGAAAGAACACAGGATGAAAAATTATCCTTCGGCGGCCAGTCGTTGACGCTTCATGGCATGAAAGGCGAGTTCTGCCTCAAATGCCACGAGGGGGTATGGGATGCTGAAAGCTATCACCGCTATGCAGAAGCACAGGCAGCATTGCTGAGCGCCGTGAAAGGTGATCTAAGCGCGGATATTCGGCGCATCCGGAAAAACTTGAAACTTACACAAGCTGAACTATCGGAAATTTTCGGCGTCGGCAAATTGGCGTTTTCGCGCTATGAGCGCGGCAAAACACAACCTCCGGCACCGCTGATCAAACTTCTAAAATTGGTGGAACGACATCCCGACCTGATGAAAGAGGTTCGTGAGGTTAGTACATCACATAGCCTGACAGATCGATCCGCCAGGATCAGAGAAAATCAGCAAGCAGGATAGCCCTTTTCAGCAGACATTGTCTCAATTGTTATTTGATGATTGATCAGATTACCAATCTCAACTCAATATGCTGCAACAACCTGCGAAATACTCAAAAAAACCTCGTTACAATCTGCCTTGACTATCTCAACAATTGCATTTCCCTGAAAACTCCCCAATTGAATAATGTATCTATCTGATATCATGCTGTTTGTCTTCAATGCGTTTTATTTGGCACGCATCTTGATATGCTTCACGACAAATGCCGCGCGGCAGAATCAATCAACGATCCAAAAGAAAAACAAACAAAGGAGATTAACATGGCTCGGATCTTTACACTCATTGTGATGGTTACTTCCCTCTTCGTCTGCGCCGGAGTTTCGGCGGCATCAGAACCCACTTCGGAAGACAAAGTCAGCACCTATAACCGCCTTGTTGATGAAGTCATTCAACGCTATGAAATCAAATCAGCCACCTGCGATTCCACCTGTGAAGCCATTCGTCGGGACGCCGCCCTTGCGTGCATGAAAACCGCATATTTTAGAGCGTATAAGAAGGCGTTGGTCTGGAAAATGAATGAACGGAATGTCGAACCCAAGCGGCATAAAATCAGCCAGTTTCTCAACCAGAGCTTTTATGAGCTGGTTCGATATCAAAACCGGAAAGCATAACCGTCCAAATCCGGTGAGGACCCCGTTGCTCCTCACCGGAATCAGGAAGAAGTTTTTTTCAGCTACCTGTTCTTTTCTTTTTTGCCATATCGGGGATGCCCATGGAAGTTTCGATCAATTTTAATTCCTCCTGTACGCCGGTTCTGGCCAATACCAGTTCCTGTCCGGCTTTTTCGTTCCAGAAATTTATTGCCTGGAAAACGTCCAGATTCAGAATGCTGTTGAAATAGTGCAGTTTGGATCTCAATGCATTCATCCGGTCAAATACATCGCTGCTTCGAAATCTCAACGGATAATGACACAGCAGCTCCAGTTCGTCCAGGCGGTTCTGCAGGTTTTCGTGGACTGTGGTGGCAGCGGCTTGATCTGTTTTCCGATCAACAAGAATTGGCTTCAGGGTGAGTTCACTCAAGTAAATGGCTTCCCGAATACGGTTCAAATGGCGAAAGCATTCGATGGGATTACAAAAATCATCTCTTTTGTTCTGACCGGCGGAATCCGGCGACTTAACGGGGGGGTTGATTTTATACCCCTGCATCTCGAAAACAAACCGCAGGTGATCCGCCGTCAAAGCTTTTTTTTCGTCGGAGCAAAAAAGACCATTCAGGGTGTTAAGGATCATTTTCAATTCCCTGACATTTCCCGGCCAGTGGTAACCCTTGAGTTCTTTTATCAAATCAACCGGCAGATTGGATTTGTCATCGTGGGATATTGTCTTCCAGAGATAATTGGCAATCAAATCAATGTCATTGGGATGATCCCGCAATGACGGTGTGCGGATGATAAAACCGCTCAATCGATAGTATAGATCATCTCGGAACTGCCCTGTCTGGACCATTGAATACAGATCTCGGTTGGTGGCTGCAATAATGCGCAACGAAAGATGGATATCTTTTGTTCCTCCAATTGGTCGAATGCTCATATCTTCGATAGCTCTTAAAATTTTTGCCTGCTGAAATAATGAGAGCTCGCCAATTTCATCCAGAAAAAGTGTTCCGTTGTTCGCCTGCTCCCAATACCCTTTATGGTCGGTTACAGCATCAGTGAAACTGCCCTTCACATGCCCGAACATAATACTCTCAAAAAGAGTTTCCGGAATTGCGGCACAATTGGCTGTAACAAAGGTCAATTTGTATTTATCCGACAGATCAAAGATTCCATGCCCCACGATTTCTTTGCCCGTACCAGTGTCACCCAAAATGAGCACAAGAATATCCAGCTTTGCAGCCCTGGCAATCAAATTACGCACCCGTTCACATTCTCTGGATTCTCCAATGTAGGGGCTGGTCATTTTTTTGTTGCATTCAGGAGAATCCAGCAGATCAACCAGGTATTTTCGCGGTTTGGTACTTTCTGTATCGTCGCCCGGTTCTTTACCGACGCATTGCCATTGCCGACGGGTTGATACTGTTTTTGGAGATACGGATTTATTGCCTTTATACAGCTCGGCAAAAATATCATCCCGGATGCCAATGATGCTCGTGTTACAAATATTGTCCACCGGCATCTTCTCGATCAGTGCCCTGATGCTTCTGTTGATCTGCTTGGAAGAAGGGTATTGTCCTTTTAAAACCGATATTTTTTGGGACTTGAGCAGGTACTCCGCCAAACCTTTTCGATTATCCTTTTTCCCGCAATTATGGATAATTTTATCGATGGTTTTAAATTCAATGAGTTTAGAACGATCGCTATCCGTTATCACATAAACGGCGCAGGATGCCTCCTTTTTGATCTCTTCAAGATCTTGTTCGCAGTCAATTTTGAGAGTAATGTGTGATGGGGGATTTTCGTGGTCAGTTTTCGTATACTTGAGGGCTTCAATTTTCATATTATTCCATCCTGTATATTGAGTTTAGATCATGCGACTATCATAAAATCAATCTCAATGCAAATGAGAGCTGCGTATTTTTACCGTTGTAGTCGTAACTCTGGCGTTGAAGGGAATGTAGGCCACATATGTGCAAAAGCCTTTCTGGCAACCTGAATCGGTCTGCCGGTTGGAAATTTCTTGTCAGAAAGGCTTTGAGGTGTTATGGAATTTGTGCCATTCTCCCAAAATCCATTTCATCCTGAAAGGAGTCATCCCACGTGGAAAAGAATGAACCCCAGATACCGCAAACACCTCGAAAAATTCTTGTCACCGGCGACTACGGTCTGGATTACAATCTCTATCTTGCCGATGAACACGCCCCTGTACCTGAAAACAATTCTTCAGCAAGGCTGGTAACCAGCCTCGGAGGTGCGGGAATCATTCATCGCCTGCTGAAGGAGGCTTCCCAATTGAAGCTGAAAGATGGGCAGGTCCCTTTTGAAGTTGGATTTGCCCGTGGCGCTGAGGGGTCTCAGATGATAGCGCCCCCGATGTCGGCACTCTGGAAGCCTTTTCCAATGGGTAAGCTCAATACATCGGACCCGAAAAAGGAACGCAAAAAAGTATGGCGCCTGGCGCATTCGCTACGATTAAATAAGGCTCTTGGGTTGCCTTTGGCTGAAGACGTTACGCCGCCTGAAAATTCAGGGGACAATTACAATCCCGACATTCTTGTGGTGGAAGATGATTGGGCGGGTTTTCGTTTTCCGGTTGAATCCCGAATCTGGCATAAAGCACTGAAGGAGCCCGGAGACAGCCCCCATTGGATCATCCTCAAAATGACCGCACCCGTATGCCAGGGCGATATCTGGTGGCACCTGATGCAGAACCAGGGGCTGCGCGATCGCCTGATCGTTGTCCTGACGACCGCGGATCTGCGGCGTGAGAATTTGCGAGTGAGCAAAGGCATATCCTGGGAACGAACAGCCATCGATCTGTATCGGGAAATCAACGAAAGTCCTTCTTTGTTAAATCTTCGGGATGCCCGTCATGTCATTGTCGTTCTGGATGGAGAAGGCGCTTTTTGGATGGAACGATCGAAAGATGATTCAACACGGAAGTTTCATCTGATTTTCGATCCCGAGCATATGGTGCATGAGGAATGGGCGGATTCGATTGGCTTAAAGGGCGGCACGTATGGTTTCGGATCTTGTTTTACTTCTGCGATTGCGGCCCACATGGCAATGTTTAAGGGCATCGCGGACATCACTTCTCAGGCAATCCAGCAGGCTTTACGCACCATGCGAATTCTGAGAATTGCTGGTCATGGCCTGACGGATGGTGATCAGCCGGAGTTACCCTATGCGCACATCGCCAGAACCATCGTCGGAGACCAAATGGCTGATATGGATAAATCGTCATGCGAAACTGCCATTGAGGAACTGATCTCGAATTGCGAAAAAATTTGGAAATTTGGCCATGTCGTGATTCCAGACGATGTGATTCAGCGTGAGAAGGAAGCGCATCGCTGGCAAATCCTGGAAGAATCGGACCACATCGACAATCCTGAGAAAACACGAGAGCCGCTTTTTGGGGTGGCCAAACGCATCGCTTTGTGGGGCCTGAAAGAGCACATCAGTGCGCCGATTGCCAAATTCGGAAAACTTGTTACAGTTGATCGGGATGAGATAGAGGCTCTGAACAATCTCAAGCAGCTTATTCGTGATTACCACCTAAAGTCGGCCAATAACCCGAAGCCGCTCTCCATTGCAGTGTTCGGACCGCCGGGCGCGGGGAAATCATTTGGAATCGAGCAGATTTCCGGAGAAATACTGGGCGATAAAACGCCGTTTCTGGTGTTTAACCTTTCCCAGTTCAACGGCGTCACTGACCTGATCGGCGCTTTTCATCAAGTGCGAGACAAGGTTCTGGAGGGTCATACCCCGGTTGTATTCTGGGATGAATTTGATTCCGGTAATTACAAGTGGCTCCAGTATCTGCTGGCGCCGATGCAGGACGGCAAGTTTCAGGAAGGGCAGATTACGCATCCCATCGGAAAAAGTATCTTTGTGTTTGCCGGAGCCACCAGCTTTGACTTTGAGAACTTCGGGCCTCCGGAGCCCACCTGTGGCCAAACTGACAAAAACACCGCCTGGAATGAGTTTAAGCTTCTCAAAGGACCGGACTTCAAGAGCCGGCTGAACGGCTATCTCAATGTGCTGGGACCGAATCGCCGTCAACTATATGCCCCGGACTGTCCAGAAACCAGCCCGTGGAAGGACGATCCTTCCGACATCTGCTTTCCGGTTCGCCGCGCCCTGCTGCTCAGGGTCTGGCTCAATGCCGGCGATAGCAAGCTTAATATCGACAGAGGGCTTCTTTCCGCACTTCTGGAGGTGGATCGTTACACCTTCGGCGCCCGGTCGTTTGAGAAAATTGTTGAATCGTTGCACCGCCAGGACCCTGCCGGAATCAGCCGTTCACAGCTTCCGCATGATGAAATCATTCGCATGAATACGAAACTTTCCAATTTCAAGAGCATTTTGACCCGGGCCGAGGACTATCAGAGGCTGGCTCATGAGCTTGCGCCGGCGATTCACGGAAAATACTGCGAGTTTTCAAGCGGACAAAACTCGAAGGTTGACTACGATGAGTTATTTGATAAACTTCCTCTGGACATCAAGGCAGACAATGTTGCGGCCGCATGTCGAATCCCATGGATATTGGAGCTTGCCGGCCTGTTTCTGAAACGCAAAACAGAACTATCGGAAACCAGTGATCCCGGAGTTCCGAAAATACTGCATGAACTTATCGAAGTCCTCGCCGAAGAAGAACATGACTTGTGGATGGCCTTTAGAATACAGCAGGGATGGAAACTGGGGAAAGAAAAGGATATTCATAAGCGAATTCAGCATTGTCTGCGACCTTATCGTGAACTGGAGGAGATAGAACAGAATAAGGACAGACAGGCAGTCCTGAACTTTCCAGAGATTGCAAACCTTGCGGGGTTTTGCATCGCGACAAACCGACCATCCTGATTTGTTGCGTGTTATTAACATTCGCTGGGAACCCAGATGGCAGCGCCGCCGGCAAGCCGTTGCTGCCATCTCCGGGATAACCACTTCCCGCCACATCCCACCATAAATCCCAATTGGCCTGATTATCCAACTATCTACATTTTTTGAAACCATCCGGATGAATACCCTGAAGGCCGCACAGCGCATATTGCGACAGTCCTGCCCCAACCTGTACGGCGAATTGAGTTCGCATTTCACGAATTGATCAGCCATTGAGTTTGTATCCTTCCAGTAATCTCAACTTTTAATATTAACAAATAATAACAATATCAAATAGATGTAAAATATAAATCGCATTGGCATAGCCATTGCTTTGTCTCGATTCGAGTATTGGCATAGCCATCCAGCTTACTGTACATGAAAAATATCGGGAACAGAGAGGGATTCATGTCAAAGAATCAAATCCGCGAAATCAACGCTAAGCATGGGTTTGACTACCTTGGGAAATCCAGAAGATACGGACTGCTTTGGCAGAAACAAAATATCCGGATTCGCACGTCCGCGGCGGATGCATCCGGTGATTTTCAGGTGTGCTGTGAAACGATGGTGCCTTACAAATCCAAGGATATTCTCCATTTTCTGGTTTCGGGTGAGGAAAGACCCACATCGAGCCTTCGCGTCATGGAAGACCAGATTCTGATAAAGGATATCGCCCGAAGCAGCGGCGATTATGAAAAAATCGTCACCTGGGCTTCGAATCTAGACATTCTTGTTCAGGATGATGACCTGCTCGATAAGCTGAAGGAATTTATTTCTCCATTTCCCAAAACGTCATATACGGCAGAGCAGATCGAAGAAAAAGTCCTTCGGCTTCTGGGGCGAAGGCTTCAGCAACTTGTGGCCGTTCAAGTTCACGCAGCATCCTATACCCTTTCTGCCTATCTCGATGCCATGGGCGTGCCACGGGTATATGAAGTAAAGCCGGTTTGTTTATTGGGCGTTTCTGAACGGATGCGGACCCTGGGGTTTTTGATGGAGAATGCAACCCGTCTGAAGGGAGCCGTTGTCATCGTCAACATGGATATTCTAGTTCAGGAAGACCTGAGCTATACGGTGTTCATGGCATCTTTCCAAAGCCTTAACCAGCTCCCTGAATACGGATGCGGCCGGTTTATTCTGTGTCATTCCGTGGATGCCAGAATGGAAAACAATCCGGTTCCGTGTATCTCTCTTCCGGATATCTACAGATCGGCATATTCGCCGATGCTGGAGCGTGCGGGCATCCCCATGAAAGTGAGCACCCTACATGCGCTGCCGTGCCTGATGAAAACAGGCCTGACGCAAAGAGAAATCATCTCCGAACTGGAAGAAGAATCAAAGCTGCTTCAGAGTGATGACGTTTCGGGCATGTGCCTTCTGGAAGACGGGTTGCCAACAGATGAAAGTGCAGATACCGGACCAAGTATCGGCGAACTTCGCTTGATGGCAAATAACCTGTTTGAAAGACATGTCGCCGGCCATGCCGAAATCCTCCCAAATCTTATTCAAACCCTTCTTACCTGGCATCTTCTTAGAATCAACAAACCGCTGGTGCTTAGCTTCTGTGGTCCCAGCGGTACCGGGAAAAATCACATCTGCCGGGTCATCGCTATGCTCATCCGGCGACTTTTGAACACATCCTCCGAGCAATACGTCCCGTTTAATGCGGGAAACCTGGTGGGGCGAACCGGCCTGTGGGCGCTTACGGGCGTTCAGGCCGGACTCAAGGGGATGCATTCAAAAGGGATTCTGGAAACAATCGGGACCGGCGGCGTCCTGAGTATCGATGAAATGGACAAGGTCTCTTCCCAGAATGATATGCAGGACTTTCTGGTGTCTGTTCTGGAAGACGGCACGTTTCGAAACGGTCATGGACGGCTGATTCGTCTGCCGCGTTGCGTGATCGTTCTCACGATGAATGCCGGGCCGGATGCATCCGGGGAAAACTGCCGGGAAATCGGCTTTGTGAAAACGATCGATAAGGACAAAGTCAAAGAACACTATCGGGATTATTTTGAGCGCAGCATCCATCCGGCTTTGCGGGGACGGATCAGTCGATCCTATTTCTTTGGATATTTGAGCCGCGAGGAACTCATCCAACTGGGTGTAAAGGAACTCAATAACCTGCAGGAGCGCTTTGTGCATTTCATCGACGGTGCATGGCCCATTCCGGACAATGAAGCCGCGGTTCGGTTACTTGCGGATACCCTTGATGTTAAACTCGGCGCCAGGGGAATGCTGCATGCCGTCGAAGGGTTGTGGAACGACGCTTTTGATGCCGTATGCAAGACATTTTAATAGACAGGGAGGAACATCATGTCCAGTATGACAAGAAAAAAAACAGAAGAACGATTCATGAAAGAAACTATGGAAAGCTGCGACGTTCTGGTTGCGCTCGATACGGGCGGCGCCGATGTGCTTCGGGTTCAACGGGATGATCCGATTTTTTCAGCAGCCCTTGATCTTTTGAGCGGCCGAAATGTACTTTTTATTGGCCCGACCGGAAGCGGCAAAAGTCTGAGGAGCCTTAGTTTACAGATCTCCGGAAACTACCCCAGCCTTCTGGCGGGGACACGGTGGGAAAATATTGAGGTAGAGATCAAATCCATTGAGATTGATCTGATTACCGTGCTGGCCAATCTTGAACTCAACTACGACTGTGTCATTGAAAACGGTACTTCCTCAAAAATTCCCGCAAATATTGCGGCATTCATTTTGCTGAACGGTCATTTGTCAAAAACCGAATTTATGGCGGAAAAAAAGAGAAATGAAACTGCTCTTCGCAATGGCCTCGGAAAAATAATCATCCGGGTTCTTCACGTGGATGATTTTGACCGCACACAGCACCCGTCCATTCAGAACTCGTTTATGAAATTCATCGAAAACCAGCGTCATACATTTCACTGGAATCCGAAAGATCCGGAGCGGTATCTGAATCTTCAATGCGTGGCAAGCTCAAATTCCATCTGCGGCACCTCACAAGGCAAATACATTGCTGCCAAAGGGGTGGATCTGGCGGTGTATAACCGGTTCTTTGTGTATCATGTCGAGGAGCAGATGTATGCCGAAATACTCAAAAACGAGTTCGCCCCCCAGTATCACGGATTTATCGAAAAGCTCGTCAACCTGAGCATGAATATCAAAAAGGAAATTACCGAGGGCTCTCTGACCGGCGTGGGTGAAATTTCGCTGCGTCAGATCCGACCCATTGTTGAACAGCACATCCATGCGGGTGTTCCGGAAATCCAGGCTGCACGAAAGCTTCTGAGCGCAGTGAGCAAAATCAGCGAGGAAAACATTCGTGTGGAGTTTCTTATCAACAGCACCTTTGGCAAAGTCCAGTTGCGCCGGTTTGCGTTCTGATTTCCTTCAAAAAAAGGAGGGGGACATGCATATCGTTAAAAAATATCCGCGGCGTACGCCGGAAGTCAGCCCCGCGGATTTGAAAGTGCTCAAGAGCTTGATCGAGCGGAATAACCGCATTGCCGATACGGTGCATGCGATTCCCTCAGCTATTTGCGGAAATCAGGGTGAGGGAAACCGGGTGATTCAGAAATGCTTCACACAGCTTTCGGGCCTTATGGCGGCAAAGATGAGTGATGACAAGACATTCAAGGACTGGCTGAACAATCAGTCCCCTGCCATGCACTTTTCAGGCTATCACATTTTCAGGGACAAATACCCGGTACCCTGGATCGCACTGGCCCAGATCGATTACGCGATACACGGCATTCTGATTCTGGAAATTCTGGCCGGATCCCGCAAGGCGTTTCATGCGTTCTCTCCTGTAAGCGAAAGGCTGTTAACCGACGCTTCCCAGAATCGTTTTATCGATGGAACGGATTTGAACGCGATGCTTGTCGACTGGATGCAGAAAGACAAAGACCGGCAATGGAAGGTCTTTCAAGGCTATGACCTTTTTACCGAAATCGAATTTCAGAAGCACTATCTGCTGGAGAAAAATGATTATTTCGAAATGGCCGGCATCGCTCAGGCCATGGGTCTGAATGACATCGTAAATGTCTTTCGCATAAAAGTGTTCGTGGATGCCGTCCTGCTTGCTTCAACGGAAAAACGGATACCGTTGGATACCGAAATCATACATATTGCCACTCGATGCGCGTTTGGAAAGGATATCCTGCTTGAATTTCCGGCAAATAAACCCCTGTCGGTTTCGCAAAGCGCCCATAAGGAAATTCAGTCGCTGATCAGAGAAATCGAGACGCCGCTTCGACGGTTTTTGGCGGAAAAAGATGACCGGGATTCCATTTTTCCTGTGCGCTCCAGAGCCGGCATTCTTCTTGGTAGTCTGGCCGGAGGCGCCAACCCATCGCCTCCCGGACAGATGGTTGAAATCAACCGGACGGCTGAAACCTGCATTCAGATAATCCTTGAAATTCTCATAGAAGATCTATCGAACACAAACCCTGGAAACGCTCCGGCGCTGCGCGGCCAGGCGGTTGATATCGTTGATCTGGACAGTCGACAGCCCTCCCGAAAACTTCTTGCCGCAGCCCAGATTCAGGAGGAAATCTTTCCCCAATTTATGGCCGCCTCCGGCATTACGGATCTCTATGAAGCAGGTGGAAAGGAAGTTCCCGACTGTCCCATGCCCTATAGCGGGGTTTTTCCCATTGCCATTCGTCAGAAGGCGGCAGTGTTTGCAAAACTCACCGAAGATTTAAAAAAACCAAACCTGCCGGAGCATCTTTTTCAGTTTAAGGAAAACCCGGACATGGAAAAAGCCGAAGCGGACGCTTACAAACAGATCCACGCAAAGTTTTCCACGGTATTCAATCATTGGATGACCGTCCTGGATATCCTGGATAAAATCCCGGCTGCAGGCGGGCTTTATGATGCCTGGGCAACGCTTGGTGAAATGATGCTGACCTATATGGGCCACGGCGTGGACAGCGTGGATGATTTGCTGGTTCCGTTTTTCTTTTTCAGCCGGACACGTTTTCTGCAGCTCATCGAAGGAGAAAACCGGGTTTACCGATCTGTATGGCTGAGCATCAGAGAGACGCTGAGCACCCTGGTTACCGATATCCGAAACAGAAACTGGGAGGCAGTCAAACTTAAAATCGACAGCATCTTCAGGGATATCCACGATCTGTCCCTAAGCCGTGTGAACAACGACGCAACAGTTGCCAATCCCTTTTCCTGGACAACGCATTCTCTGTTTTCAGCGCCTGCCCATTTGTCGCAAAAGACAATGCTGGTGGATGATTCATTGGCGCCGGTGGAACTGGTTGTGGCTCCGCCGGGAAATTCCCAGCGCTATCAGCGTCTGGTTCAGCTCAATCAACAATTCATCCGGCTGCTGCGCCGGCTTCAGGTTCAGCCGGTGGAGGAGGCCGCCGCTATCGAAGGATATGCCAAAAGCGGGCCGGTATTTGACACGAATCGGCTCCATCTCTTTCAACTGGGACACTGTCTTTTTTCCACAGTGGCATATCGACCGGAGCCCATCGCGGGCAAAAAATATCTTATCTGCATTCTCTTTGACTTCTCCGGCAGCATGGGAGCTCCCCTTGTCAGCATCGCCAAGAATATCGCCATCATTCTGGCCGAAGGCCTCCGGGAGCAATTTGAACTGCAACTGCAATTGTATAACACCAGCAGCGAATTCTACCGTCTCACCCAAATCTACGATTCAAAGACGCGAGCCATCTGCGGAAACGCCGGACTTGCCTCTATTTGCAGGCAGGGACTGGACTCCGGCAGCGGATGGAACCCGGATGCCGCGATTCTTCTTGCGGTCAGAAAAATGCTCGAAAAACGCAGGGAAGAATCCGCCATTATTATCCACCTGGGGGACCACGAATACTGTCGGTCGCTTTCCCGAAGAGACTGTGAAAACGCCGGACAGGAGATGATTTACGCCGCAAGCCTTCTGATCGGGGATGGCCACCGGTACATTGCGGCAAAGGTCGGCACGGACCAGGATCCTTTTGCAGCATCAAAACTTCCGCATCAGTACCTTCATTTTGACGAGTCGATTACCCGCACCAAAATAGAAGAGCTCTATCGCGCCATCGCTTGTGCTTGCGCTGTTTAATACCCGAAAGGTCAGGCGCATTGTAATCCAATTATCTGATGTGCTGCGGGTGTTGGCAACTGCCCTACAGGAAATTTGGGTTATGCTTTCAGAATATCCAGATTTGCATTATTTTCATAATCAAAGTATTATTATTTAAGTACCGTGGTCTTTGGGGACAGATTTAAATTTGCCCAATGCCTCCCATACATCGTGTTGTGTGTTTGGGAATGCATGATTTTATAATAAAAAGCAGGATAGGATAAATGAGTACGACCCTTGTCATTGGCGGATGCCGAAGCGGTAAAAGCAGCCATGCCCTGTATCTGGCGGACAGGATAGGAAATGCCGGAAAAATCTTTCTGGCAACCTGTATTCCCCGGGACGATGAAATGCACCAGCGGGTTTCCCGGCATCGGGCTGAACGGGGAGCGGGCTGGACCGCCGTGGAAACGCCGGTTTTTCTTTCCGAAGCAATCCGGGACATCGGCCCCAATGCGGATGTCCTGCTGGTGGACTGTCTGACGCTCTGGGTAAGCAATCTGATGATGGAACACGCTGATCCCGATGCGCCAAAAGATTTCTTGGCAGTCCAGACCGGCAGATTGATGGAAAGCTTGCGCGCCGCTGCATGCCCGGTCATACTGGTTACCAATGAAGTCGGCGCCGGGATTGTTCCGGACAATCCGCTCGCCAGAGCGTTCCGGGATGCCGTGGGACAATTGAATCAGCAGATCGCCGCCTGCGTGGACCAGGTGATCTGGATGGTGGCGGGTATTCCGGTAAAGATCAAGCCGGTGAACGGGCAAATCTGAGGCCGGATGGGATGAGAATTAATACAATCATATACCGCTATATTTTCAATGAGATGATTCCACCTTTCGGAATCAACGCTATTTTTTTCTCCTTTATTTTTTTGATGACCCAGATCATTCAAATCATGAATCTGGTTGTCAATCACCGGGTCGGCCTGTCTGTTGTCGGATGGATGATTCTCTATACCTTGCCGTTTTTCATGGAATTCATCATTCCCATGTCGGTGATGATGTCGGTGCTGCTGACCTTTCTGCGATTATCCGGGGACAATGAAATCCTGGCATTGAAGAACGGAGGGCTGAGTGTCTATAACATGATGCCGCCGGTAATGCTGTTTTGCCTGGTAGGGGCCCTTCTGACCGCATCAACGGCTTTATACGGCCTTCCCTGGGGAAGAATGTCCATTAAAAAACTGACCGCGCAGGTCGCCTCGACCAACCTGGACATCGGCATCAAAGAGCGAACATTCATCGACAGCTTTAAAGGGGTGATGCTGTACGTCAATAAAATGGACGCCAGGACCAGAACCCTCAGCGATGTATTTATCGAAGATCAGCGGACTCAGGACGCAATCATCACCGTTGTGGCGCCCAAAGGCCAGATGGAAAGCGATCCGGACACCCATCAGTTTCTGCTCAGGCTTTATGAAGGGACCATCAACCAGGTGGATGTCAAAAGCCGGTCCGTCAATACCGTGCAGTTTGCCACTTACGACATTCATCTGGATACCCGTCAGGCTCTTGCAGCCGCTGTGGCATTGGGTCCAAAACATCCGGAGGAAATGTCCCTGTCTGAAATCCGGCAGTATTTGGCCGCATCCACTGAAAAAAATTCGAAATATTACCTGACGCTGATGGAATTTCACAAAAAATTTTCCTTGCCATTTGCCTGTATTGCCCTTGGCCTTCTGGCAGTTCCACTCGGAATTCAGTCCAGGTCCAGCAGGCGCTCCTTTGGCATCAGCCTGGGAATTTTCTTTTTTCTCATGTATTATATGCTGTTGTCCGCGGGCTGGGTTTTTGGTGAAAAAGGGATATATCCTCCGCTTCTGGGAATGTGGGTTCCCAATCTGATTACCGCAGGGGCCGGAGTAGCGTTGCTTCATCGCGCAAACCAGGAAATGCCATCTCCTTTTTCAACCGTGGCTGCTGGCATTGCGCGAATATTTCGGCGCCTTCGAAAACGCGCTGTATAATACATCTTTCATACGACTTATGACCATACTTGACAAATATCTCATTCGCGAAATTTTTCGATACTTTTTCATGGTATTGATCCTGGTTGTTGCCATTTATTTGGCAGTCGATTTCTTTGAGAAAATCGATGATTTCATGGAAGCCGGACTGCCATTTTCCCGGATGATCGACTTTTTACTACACACCATTCCCTTTGTGCTTTCACAGATCATCCCTGTCGGAATTTTGCTGTCGGTGCTCATCTGTTTTGGAATGATGAATAAACACAATGAACTGACAGCCCTCAGAAGCTGCGGAATCAGTATTTATCTGCTGACCAAACCCATTCTGGCACTGGGACTGGTATTTACTCTCGCGCTGTTTTTTCTATCTGAAGCCATCGTTCCCATCACCATGGCCACCGCTAACCGGATCTGGCTGAATGAAGTCCGAAAGGAAAAAGCCGTAACAACCCGGGAAAACGATATCTGGATGAAAAGCCATAATGGCATTATGCATATCCGTCATTACAACCCAGCCGAAAAAACCCTGTACAAAGTGACGCTGAACACATTTGATGATCAGTTCAGGCTGATTCGGCGGATAGATGCGGAACGCGCCGTATTTTCAAACGGCCAATGGATATTGTCCGAGATTCTGGAGCAAAACCTGGATGACACGGGATTTAGCTATAACATCATTTTTCATGATTCGATGCCTGCCCAGCTCGACATGAATCCGGAAAGGCTTCAACAGGTTACCAAAAAATCATCGGAAATGGACATCAAGGAGCTCCTGGACTATATTCACGACATCGAGGATGAAGGATATTCCGCCACGCAGTACCGGGTGGATTTTCACTCCAAGATCGCCTTCCCCTTTGTCTGCATCATTCTGGTTCTGGCAGGAGTCGGTATTGCCTGCAAAAACCAGCTGAAAGATGGTCTTCCAGCCGGCATTGCCTACGGCATCGGCATGGCATTTCTATACTGGGTCCTGAACAGTTTTTGCATTTCGCTGGGATACGGGGAAATGCTGCCACCGATTATTGCCGCCTGGACAACAAACGCCATTTTTTTGTGTTTCGGCGCCATCATGCTGATGCACACGGAGCAGATTTGAGGTTATGAGAATGGTCCTGGCATATAACCTGTTGTGGATATTCGGAATATTTCTGGCATTTCCTTGGGTGACGCTTTCAATCATTACATCCCGAAAACGGCGAAAAACCGTGCTTCAGCGCCTGGGAATCGCTGTTACACCCGAGCTGCTGGATTTGAAAACATCCGATTCGGGCCTCCGTCCCCTGTGGGTTCACGCCCTGTCCGTGGGGGAGGTTTTATCCGCGGTTTCTCTTGCCAGAGCGCTCAAACAGAAATATCCGGGCCGACCGGTTGTATTTTCAGCTTCAACCCTTACGGGATTTGAAACCGCTTCTCGCCTTTTCCAGAATGATCTGGATGCGGTGTTTTATTTTCCCTATGACCTGATATTTTCCATTCGCTCCGTGATCAACCGGATTCATCCCGCCCTGGTCGTTATCGTTGAAACAGACATCTGGCTCAATTTTTTGTCTGAGATGAAACGGCGTTTGATTCCGGTCATTCTGGTAAACGCCAGACTTTCAGACCACTCGTATTCGGGATATCGACGTTTTTCAAGATTGACTTCCCCCATATTTCAGTGTTTTTCTTTCGTCTGCGCCCAGAGCGGGGAAGATGCCCGTCGGTTTATGGGTCTGGGTCTTCCCGCGGGTAAAGTGACGATTGCCGGCAACCTCAAATATGACTCGCCCCCGGATCTATCTTCTGAAAATACGATCCGTTCTCTGCGGCGAATTCTTTCCGGAATAACCCATCAGCAATGCCTGGTTGCCGGTAGCACGCACCCCGGCGAGGAAGCCATTCTCCTTAAAGCCTTTTCCCGACTGAGGACCCAGATTCCGGCACTTTGCCTGATCCTTGCGCCCAGAGACATTGATCGGGCGAACGAAATTCGCAACCTGGCGGTTTCAGATGGATTGACAGCGGAATTGCTGACGCTAATGGAGGGCTCACCGGCATTGGATCCGCCGAATGTGGTCGTGGTGAATACCATCGGCCATCTAAAGACCCTGTATGCGCTTTCTGATGTGGCCTTTGTGGGAGGCAGCCTGACCGATTTCGGCGGCCACAATCCACTGGAGCCCGCAGCTTTTGCCAAGCCGATTTTATTGGGTCCCCATACCGGCGATGTTGCGGAAAGCTGCAATCGCCTGCTGGCCTCGGGCGGAGCCCGGGTGGTTCATGACACCACCGAACTGGTTCAGGCGGCCCTGACCCTGCTCAAAAGTCCCGAACGTTCCCGAACCATGGGCGAAAATGCGTTTCAAATCTTGCAGGAGAATCAGGGAGCATTGGAAAAGACCCTGAACGCCATCGGGCGGTTTATTCAAGCATGACATCCTTTAAAAAATCAATCGAATCCATTATGACCGGGAAGACCCATCCCCCATTTGCGCTCAATCTGCTCCTGACGCTTCTATCCAAAGCCTATGGTGCAGGCGTTCGGCTTCGTAGAGACGGCTATGCCTCGGGTTTTCTGAAATCGAGAAAACTCCCCTGCACCGTTATTTCGATTGGAAACCTGACAACAGGGGGAACCGGAAAAACACCGATGACCCTCTACGTGGCCCAACGGGTGCGGCGAATGGGATATCGGGTTGCCGTCATCAGCAGGGGATATAAAGGCACGGCCGAAAAGAGCGGCGGCATTGTCAGCGATGGAAACGCGATTCTGATGGACCCGAATACCGCAGGCGATGAACCGTTTCTGCTGGCGGCATCTCTTAAGGGTACTCCGGTTCTGGTCGGACATGACCGGTATCAATCCGGCATGCATGCCATCAACCGGTTTCAGACAGAGGTGGTGATTCTGGATGATGCGTATCAGCATCTGGCACTTTTCCGGAACCTGAACCTGCTGCTGTTGGACAGCACGCATCCTTTTGGCAATGGTCATCTATTACCCCGCGGAACGTTGCGGGAACCGGCCTCAGCCCTGCGCTTCAGCGATGCGGTGATCATGACCCGCTCTCCCGAGCCATTCTGCACCCCCGCAGAGCCATGGGCCATGACCCGCCCGGTTTTTTGCGCGATTCATAAACCCTTTTTCTCCGCCAGATTTTCTGCCGGAGAAAAACTGGCATTTCAAACCCATGAACCCTTTATCGACGATGAGATATTAATGGGAAAACGGTATTACGCATTTTCAGGTATTGCCAAGAATGATGATTTTTTAATAAGCCTCCAGAAAATGGGTGCCGATGTCCGTGGTTTTCAAGGATTTTCCGATCATCATTTCTATTCGGCCGAAGACATACGGTCTATCCTGAACGCCGCTGTCAAGGCCGGCGCAACCACCCTTGCCACCACCGAAAAGGACCTTGCCAGATTGCATGGCCGGTTTCAGTTTCCCATGGAATGCGTGGTTATCGGCATTCGCCTGTCCCTTGACAATACATTGACGTTTGACAGATTTATCCAAAATCGGATATCCTTGGCCCCATGATCAGTGTCGTTGTCATCACCTTGAATGAGGCGGACCGGATTCCGGACCTGCTGAAAAGCGCGGCATTTGCCGATGAAGTGATCGTGGTGGATTCCGGCAGTACCGATGGCACGCAGGAAGTCTGCAGAGCCGGCGGCGCCAGGGTCGTCACTCACCCCTGGCAGGGATACGCGGAGCAAAAACAATATGCCATGGAGCTGGCTTCATTTGAGTGGATTTTGAATCTGGATGCGGATGAACGGATCTCTGACTCCCTTGCCGCGGAGCTTCAGGAAACGATTCAGAGTGCGCCACCGGAAGTTCGCGGGTTTTCCATGCCGCGACTTTCCCGGTATCTGGGAACCTGGATCCGTCATGGCGGCTGGTACCCGGATCGAAAGGTACGACTGGTACGAAAAGGCTGCGGCCAGTGGAAAGGCGGGGGCCTTCACGAAAAACTGGAAGTTTCCGGCAAGATCCAGTCGCTATCCAGCCCCATTCTGCATGAGGTCTACCGGAATATCTCGGATCAGGTGATGACCATCAACCGGTTCTCCGATGTATATGCCGAAGAGCGTCCGGCAAGGGGGGCCTGGTTTGCGGCAGCCGGCGTATTGCATGCCCTGGGAAAATTCTTGGAATGCTATCTGTGGAAGCTGGGAGCAATGGATGGCACCGCCGGTTTGGTCATTGCCATGAATTCAGCCTGGTATGTATTTCTCAAACATGCCAAAGTCTGGGGAAAAGGACTCAAGGACCCGACATCATGAATACTTGCAATTCTTTCCTGACCCGACTCATAACGACCTTGTTTCAAATGATCGGACGCATTCCCGATCCCATCGCCGATTCTCTGGCAAGAGCCGGAGTCAAGCTGTGGTTTCGAATCGATAATAAGCACCGCAACATCGCCATTCAGAATCTGACACGCGCCTTTGGCCACGAAAAAAGCCCGGATCAGATCCGGGCGCTGGCCTTTCAGTCTTTTTACAACATCATGCGCATCCCGTTTGAAATCGGATGGAGCGATCGGTTGACATTACCTGAGCTGTATCGGCATGTTGAAATACGCGGATTGCATCATGTGCAGGCAGCACTGGCAAAAGGAAGAGGCGTTCTGGCGTTGACCGCCCATATGGGGAACTGGGAACTGCTGCCGGTGGTGGCACCGTTGGCCGGTTTTTCAGCCGATATTATTTACCGGCCTCTGGATTTTTTGCCGCTGGATGCTTTTTTTCTACACCTCAGAACCCGTTTTGGCGCAGGACTCATTCCCAATGCCCATGCCATGCGAAAAATCCTTAGGCAATTGAAGAACGGGCATGTGGTTGCTCTTCTGATGGACCAGAACGTGGACTGGTACGAAGGCGTATTCGTTGAGTTTTTCAATCACAGGGCCTGCACCAACAAGGGGTTTGCCCTTCTGGCGATGAAAACCCGCGCACCGGTGATACCCATTTTTCTGATACGGAATCAGAACCGATACATCATTGAATTCTGTGCGGAGCTGGAACTGATCCTGACCGGGGACCGAACCCATGATATCGAAGCCAACACCCTTCAGTACAATCAGGCCATAGAAGCCGTGATCCGGCGTTATCCGGACCAGTGGTTCTGGGTTCACCAGCGATGGAAAACCCGGCCATTTTGCCCGTGGCCCAGAGAAGTCGAAAAATGAAAACATTGAACCCTTCATCCATTCACCGTCTGATCATTCGAACGCCCAACTGGGTGGGCGATGCCGTGATGAGCACCCCTTTTTTGCGGGCAGCGCGAAAGAATTTTCCGCATGCGCACATCACCCTTCTGGCCAAGCCCTGGGTGGCGCCGGTATATGCAAACAATCCACACATCAACCGCATCCTCACCTATGATGTCGCGGGACGTCACAGGGGCCTTGTCGGGAAATTCAGGCTGGCTAAAGACCTGCGCAAACACGATTTTGATCTGGCCCTGCTGCTGCAAAACGCATTTGAAGCCGCATTCCTTGTCTGGATGGCTGGAATTTCCATTCGGCTGGGATATGACACGGATGCCCGCAAAATACTGCTCACCCATCCGGTTCACCGGTACCCGTTTTTGAAACGGCTGCATCAGATAGAATATTATCTGGAGATTCTAAAAGGCGCAAGGCTGGCAGCCGGTCCTGCTGAAATGGAGATTTTCATATCCGATGCGGAGAAACGCCAGGCCATCCGGCGCATCAGAGCCAGCGGGTGTTCCGGCAGAGCCTGCGTAATCGGCATCAACCCCGGCGCTGCCTATGGGACCGCCAAAAGGTGGTTTGCCGATCGGTTTGCCGAACTCTGCAACCGCCTCAAATCCATTCCAGATAGCTGTTTTCTGATTTTCGGCGGCCCGGGCGAGGAAGAACTGGGGAAAAATATCGCCGAGTCTGTGGGCGATACCTGCATCAATCTTTGCGGGAAAACCACCCTGAGAGAGGCCATTTCACTTATTGATCAGTGCCACCTGTTTATCACAAACGACTCCGGACTGATGCATGTGGCCGCGGCGCTGCATATTCCTCAAATCGCCATCTTCGGTTCCACGGACCACACCACCACCTCTCCCAGAAGCCATCTCAGCCACATCATTCGCATGCCCGTAGATTGCAGCCCCTGTATGAAACCGGACTGCCCAATCGATCACCGGTGCATGGATGCCATCACCGTTGATCACGTCCTGGACCTTGCCATGGAGCTTCTCTCCGGCAGGCGGTTATCATGAATATTCTGATTATCAAACTGAGCGCCATCGGCGATGTCATTCACACCCTGCCGGCCTTGAACGCCATTCGCTCGGCCTATCCATCGGCGTACATCACCTGGCTGATTGAAGAAGCGGCAGCACCCCTGATTATCGATCATTCAGCGCTGGACCGGGTCATCGTCTCCAGAAGAAAAAGTTGGATCAGGGATCTTCGGAAGGGACAGTGGAAATCCGTTATCAACGAGACAGCCGGATGGGTTCAGACGCTTCGGGATACCGCTTATGATCTTGTCTTTGATTTCCAGGCCCTGCTTAAAAGCGGGGTTCCGGTTGCCCTTTGCCGTGGCAGGCGAAAAATAGGGTTTGACCGGGGAATGGAACATCAGGAACACAGTTATCTGTTTTTAAATGAGCGCGTTGCACCGGTGGGTATGAACCACCATGCCATCCTGCGCAGCCTGATGATGCTGGATGCCGCGGGTATTCATTCCCGGAATGTTTCATATCGGTTGCCGATTCAGGATGCCGACCGCGAGGCAGTCACCCGTCTGCTTTCCCTGGAAGGGATAAAGGATGTCCGTCCCCTGATATGCATCAACCCGGTTGCCAAATGGACAACCAAGCTCTGGCCGAATGATCGCTTTGCGGAACTGGCGGATCGCCTTTCAGAACGCTACCAAATTTCTCCGGTATTCACCGGCGCCCCGGAGGATAAGGAAACGGTGCGGAACATTCTATCCCGCATGAAGTCTTCGGCGGTGGATCTGACCGGCAAAACCAGCCTGAAAACACTTTCAGCACTTTATGAAACAGCCGACATGCTGATATCAACGGACACCGGGCCCATGCACCTAGGAGCGGCCGTAAATACGCCGGTTGTCGCGCTCTTTGGGCCGACCGCACCCTGGCGGACCGGACCCATGGGCAATCAGCATCAGGTTATTCGAACCGGCCTGCCATGCAGCCCCTGTTTCAAGCGCCAGTGTTCGACATGCGACTGCATGAATCACATCCGTGTGGATCA
>CAIVVZ010000017.1 GCA_903909505.1 uncultured Desulfobacteraceae bacterium | reverse complement strand
TGGCGACTGCAAGGCCAAACGCCGGTTTCTTGAAGTTGTGGCAGCCGAAGTGGGAGATGTGGACATCACCAAATCCGATGTGCTGGTTTCCGTGGGTCGCGGTATCGAGGATCAGGAGAATATCGGGATTGCCCAGGAACTTGCCGATGCCATCGGTGCAGTGGTTTCTTGCTCCAGACCGATCGTGGATGCCAAGTGGCTGGAAAAAGCCCGGCAGGTGGGAACCTCCGGCAAGACCGTAAAGCCCAAGGTTTACATAGCGCTGGGGATCAGCGGGTCCTTCCAGCACATGGGCGGGATCAAGGGCAATCCCTTCATGGTTGCGATCAACAAAAATGCCAAGGCCCCCATTTTCCAGGTCGCCGACATCGGCATTGTCACCGATCTTCTCGAGTTTGTGCCCGAGCTGACCGAAAAAATCAAAGAGATGAAATAGTCATCTGAAGTCTTAAATTCCGCATTGTGTAAATCAACCGGCTGAACTGTAAAAGGGCAGCCGGTTGATCATCGTAATTTGTCCTGCCTCTCCGCTACCATGGTACTTATATGATGTTCAAGAAAAATCAAAATACGGTTCCGGCTATTGATCGTGCCATAGATGTTATTGAATTCATCTCGTCCCGCGAGAAGGATATGTCGCTCTCCGAGATTATGGACAACGTCGTCATTCCCCGTCAATCCCTTATCCGTATTCTCAATACCCTATGCAACCGGGGTTTTCTCGACAAGTCCAGCAAGAGGGGCCTTTACCGGATTGGACTCAAGTTCCTCTATTTGGGGCATCGGCTCCAGGACAAGTTTGATCTTCGCACGGTTGCCTGGGAGAATATGAAAGAGCTGTCCCAGGACACGCGCAAAACCATCGAGCTGTCCACCCTGGATCGGGATCAGCTCATCCTGCTGGAACAGATCCGTGGCAGCGAGGGGTTGTCTCTCTATTCCCGCGTTGGCAGTGTTTTCCCCTATTTGCATGCCGTAAGCGTCGGAAAGGTCTACCTGTCACTCATGAGCAAGGATAAAAGGCGGCGCGTGCTTGAAAAAATCGGATTGCCGGCTGTGACGAAAAAAACCATCACCGATATGGAGATTTTGGAGAAAGAAATCCAAGAGGTGCAGCAGCACGGTTATGGTTTCGAAGATCAGGAGTTAAGAGAAGGCGTTAGAAGGGTTGCCGCCCCCATCTTCAACATCGACGGCGAACCGGTTGGCTGCATCGGGCTCTCGGCCAGCATCTTCAGTTTCGACCTCAAGGACGTGGATAAATTCGGCCTGATGGTGCTGGATGCGGCAAAAAAGATTTCCGAGAAAATGGGATACGCAAAGTAAACCAAAGTTTTGATCTTCATCACTTCAAAGAGCACACAGCTCTGATTTTAAGTCCTCCTCTTTTTCGATATCACGATCGTAACCACCACCATCTTGTGAACATCCGATCCCGCGCTTCTTTTCTAAATCAGTTTAATCATCGCTTCAACCTCCGCACGCGTTACTCAATCAATTGATGTTTGCACAACGATCAAATATCACGAAAGAGACGTGCATATTCGGGTATAAAAAATAAAGTCATCATAATTTTTTCTTGACAAGACAGAAAAAAATCCTATAAATACCTAATATGATATTTGTGTATCCATATTTGGTATTTATATCATGCAAAGAAATGAAGATACGGCTCATGCTTGATAAAATCGGACTGCTTTAGAACCGAATATTCTAACCATCATTTCGGAGGAAAAAATGAATTTTGAACTGACCCAATCACAAAGAGGCATTATGACTGCGGCACGCGAATTCGCCATAAAGGAGTTTGATCCACAACTGGCTCTGGAGCTGGAGAAAAAGCATGAGTTTCCGAAAGCGTTGTACAAAAAAGCCGCTAGTCTTGGATTCGTGGCCCCTTATGTGGATGAAGCTTATGGAGGAGACGGCTTGAGTATCCTCGAAAATGTGCTCATCGTGGAGGAGTTCTGTCGGGCCGATTCAAGCATTGGTCTGGCCATTGACCTGGCCGCTCTGCCTTGTAAATTTCTCTACCGGTACGGGAACCATGACCAGAAGACGCGCTACCTATCCAAGATTACATCCGGGGAATTCGGAGCCGCCATCGCCCTGACTGAACCGGATCACGGAAGTGACATCACCAGCATGGATACAATAGCCACAAGAAAAAACGGGAGCTACCGGCTTTCAGGGACCAAGACGTTTATCACCAATGGAACGATTGCCGATTTTTATACGGTTCTTTGTCAGACCGATCCGGATGCGTTTCCAAAATACAAAGGTATGAGCATTCTGATCGTGGACCGCGACATGATCGGAAAAAATTTTCAAGTCAATGAATTGGGAGAAAAAATGGGCATTCGGTTGACCAGTTCCGCGGAACTGGTGTTTGACGACCTGGAAGTGCCGGCGAAAAATGTTCTGGGCGAAGCGGGTAAGGGATTTTATCAAGCCATGGGATTTTTCGAGGAGAGCAAGATCGAGATTGCCGCGCAGGCCGTGGGCCTGGCTCAGGGGGCGTTCGATATGGCCTACCAGTATGCAAAAGAGAGAAAACAGTTCGGCAAACCCATTGCCTGCTTTCAGGCCATGCAGCATAAATTTGTGGACATGTACCTCAAGATCGAAAACGCCCGGAATCTGGTTTACAAGGCGGCATTCAAGTTCGACCAGGGTCAGCGCGATCACAGGGCCGCGGCCCTTGCAAAATACTACGCTGCCAATATCGCCAATGAAGTGGCCTACGATGCGATGCAGGTGTTCGGCGGATACGGGTATTTTCAAGAATACAAGGTGGAACGATACTACCGGGATGCCCGGATATTGTCGATTTATGAAGGTACCGCCGAGATCCAGAAAAACATCATCGGCACGTCGCTTTTTCCAAATTTAACCTGAATCATGAGATAACATACTAAATTTTCGCGCACAAGAAACGTAGTATAATTGACTAATTTATATGGAAACGATCATTTTCATCTTTGCCTTTGTCCGCGATCAGCACGGGCAGCCGTTTTTTTATCTGGAAACCGACTATTCGGCATCCGATACCGAGCAGCTCCGGGTGAGGCAGGAGGCGTTTTTTTAACTCATGCGATAAGTACTGATGAGAAGGGCAGGTCCGAAGCGCTTTTCGGATCTGCCCTTCGCGTTTTCAATCAAACGTTTAGCGCTTCAATGGCAATACGTGAATGGCCTTGATCACCAGTTCCACCTCGTCTCCAATCTTCAAGTCCATGTCCTTGATCGATTCCGTGGTCAACACCGACGCCATTTCCTTTGGAACCGCGACAGAGAATTTGACCAGTGACATGATCTCATCGCTTTTAATGGACGTCACCTTTCCCATGAATTGATTTCTGGCTCCTGGTTTCATGACAGTCTCCTTTCTGAATGCAATAATTGTTTAACCACATATGGCTTGAGAAGGCGGTATTGGCCTCTCATCCAAACCTTTTGCGTAGTGTCTCGGCTGCCGCAACGATGCTGCAGAGTTTTTGAAAAGCAACCTCCTCGACGTTGACGGAGCGACTGGCAAAACAACCAAAACCGCAGTCAGTATTGAGAAAAAGCTGTTCCGGTCTGTAAAAATCAAGCGCTCTTGTGGCCTTCACAACTATTTCCTCCGGCGTCTCAACAGTATCCGTCCTTGGGTTGACCACCCCCAGTCCCAGTTCCCGGTCCGATAGAACCGATCCCACCACTTCAATATCACCGGCCCTTGGGGTGGCATATTCCAGGACAAACTGATCGATCTTCATGGGCTTCAGGGCCGGGATGAGTTTGGCGTAATCCCCTTGCAGGAGCACTTCCTCCTGTTTGCTCCAATTGCCCCGGCAGATATGAATCCCTGTCCGGACGCCCTCAATGCCGGCGGTGATTCGATTGATCAGTTCCGCCGCGAATTCCAGTTCCTTTCCCGCGTCACGGCGGGTTGCCAGGGTGGCTCACATGAAGGTTCGCCGCTGGCAGTTCTCCGACATGACGATTTCCGTGAGAACCGGTTCGTCGAACTGGACAAAGTCGCAACCGGCATCACGCAGGTCGATCAGCTCCTCCCGCAGGATTTTGACGATATCATCCGCCAGTTTCTTGTGATTGCGATAGACCTTGCCTGTCAGTGCCCCGACCCACATGGAACGGGTAAGCAGATATGGGCCGGGCAGGGTTATTTTGACCGGTTTCTTTGATAAAGTGCGGAGAAATTTGAGGTCGTTGACCGCGAGGGGTTCCCGGCGCGAAAGCTTGCCGATGCAGGTGGGATTTTTCACGGCCGAGGCCGGCATGTCCATGGTCCGCAGCATTTCTTCAAATTCGGCCTTGTCTTCGACATAGTCGAGCATATCGGCCAGCGACATGAGCTGGGTACCTTCAACCTTGTCCGTGATAAAGGCGTAGAAGCTTTCCCGGCGGTGTTCGCCGTCGACGATGATATCGAGACCGGCCTTTTCCTGCAGGTGCACGGTTCTGCGAATCTCGTCATCGGCGATATTGTCAAAATCCCTGCGGGAGATGGCCTTCTTCTGAAAACCGCGCAGGGCTTTGAGCATTCCCCTGGAACGGGGCCAGGAGCCGACCTGGGTGGTTGTAAATGTTTTTGTGTTTGCCATGATTGCAATGGAGTCAGACGATTGAAAGTCTGATATCCATGTCCATTCCTTTTTTGAGTGTGGCAACTAGGGGCGAGCGGTTGACCGTGCTTGCCCAGATGGTTTTAACCGTATCCTCATCCTCGAAGGTTGAAACGAAACATTTCACCGCGATTGTCTCGAAGGAGGGGTCGCCTTCTTCCACGCCCAGATGGGCCAGGATATTGTGGAGACGGGCACTGATGGAGATCTCGATGTCATCAACATCCAGGCCTGCACGGGCGCAGTCACTGGCGAAACCGGTGACCAGCGACCCGGCGACCGCGCCGAGCAGATATTCAACCGCACTCGGGTAGCTGTCCTTTTCCTCAAAACTGGCGGGCTGGCCAATGTCAAACGAGAAATTTCTGGCATAAACCTTGGCGTGCTGATGTCCGGCCGATCGTACTCTGGCCCGCCACTCAAAAGACTTTGCCTTCTGCTTGTCCCTGGTAAGGGCCTGGGTCTCTGCTTCAGCCTCCCGGGTTGCCCGGCGTCTGACAAAATAGCGAACAAAACCCTCTGCCGGCCGGGAGCCCAGGTATTCATGACCCACCATCCGGCACCAGGGGGGTAGATCATCGGCAACCGTGGGCTCTCTGCTGCGCATTTCAAGAATCCCGTCCACCGGGGTCTTCAGCATGTTTTCACGGATCAGCAGGATGAGGCCGGAGCCGCAATCCAGGTCGCCGCCGTCAAAAATAGTATCTGGCTGCAGGTCTGTCATATCTGAAATCATGGGTTGGCCTGTCAAAAATTGAAACTCTCATAAAAAGTCAAATGTCAGACGGTTTTGTAAAAAGGCCGCAGACAAGGCGCGCAAATCTTGAGGAGTGAGGCGTACTTTTGGGTACGCCGCAACGACAAAGGATGCAGCGCAACGCAGTATCCGGTCTTTTTACGAAGTCGTCATCAATAGGCAACGCAGGGTGAACCGTTGCTCAGCCACTCCACGAGACTGGCGCCACCGGCGGGCGTGGCCCCTTCGATCAACATGTCTTCGGTGATGCCGCGTTTTTTCATGCAGGGGGTGCATACATAGATTTTTCCCCCAGCCTTGACGAATTTATCAACGAGTTCCTTGAGCGAGGCAAAAGGCGCGCCTTCATTGACTTTGACCATCTCTTCCTTGTGGGCGCAGTAGACGCCGTCGGAACTGAGGAAAACCATTGTTTCTTTTTCGCTGCCCTGGGCGGCATTGGCGACGACGAAGCCGAGTGTTGCCTTGTCGCCGTCGGTTTTACAGTGAGTGATTGTCACGCAGAAAGTGTTTGCCATGAAAAGCGTACCTCCGAAATGGGTTATTTGAGGGTGATGAGATAATAGGGATGTTTTTGGTCCACGAGCGTGTTGCGGGTCATGCGGCACCAGGCCGGCAGTTCCATGGGCGCTCCCGGATCCCGGGAAACCACCAGGATACGGTAACCTGAAGGCTGGGTTCGGAGATAGAGGTGCAGGTTGATGATCACCCTGCCGCAGGTCTCCTCGCCGCCATCAAATTCGTCGTCAAACTGCCAGTCGGGAATTTCTTGGTGCATTGCTGTTTGGATCCGTTGCAATTTAAAAAATCAGATTTTTATGACAAAATTAGTTTAACTTTCTATTACATTGATATGAATGTGTCAAATTCACTATAGTTATAATGTGTCATCAATTATCACCAATGGTTATAGCTTTTAATAAAGGAGGAAAAGCGACTGAGAGGCGCCGGTAAGGGAAAAGCGACCGAAGAATGCATCAAGATCGCCATTGAGCAGATCGAGGAGTTTAAAGAGATGGAAGGCGTTGCCGGCGTTCATCTCATGGCCATTGAATGGGAGCACCGGGTTGCTGAAATTGAGGAGCGTGCCAAGATGCTGCCGAGGCCCGTAATCCCCCGTTTGCTTTGGACGTCACATCCCGATCAGGGCGCACAAATGACAATCCGAGAACGCGATATCATTGCGTTTTTGTGTAATTGGTGTACATATTACAATGCGTTAGCGTTACACTGCACGTCTTGCCCTTTCCGTTGTCGCTTATGGGATCAATCAAATATGAAGGTGAATGATATGAGATTTGGGATACGGCGTTTTC
>CAIVVZ010000016.1 GCA_903909505.1 uncultured Desulfobacteraceae bacterium | reverse complement strand
TCATGTTTATTGTCCGTAAGGGTTTGAAATTATGCATGTTCCATATCAATAAATCACAAAAATAGCAAGAGATATTTACGTCTATTATATGTTTTTTCAGATAGTTAGATTCTTAGACTTTTTACGAGACCATCAAAATTGGGATGACGAAATACCGTCCTTCCCTCTGAAAGACGCCGGCGCTGGAAATGCCGGCGCCTTGCCTCCTGTTATCAAGTGTGATAGCTTATTGCAAACAAAGTCGTTTCAGATCTGAATGGTCAGGGCGTGATCATTCGGCAGGGCTTATATTGCATTGGAACTGAAGGAAAGGGATAGCATGAGCAGACTATTTGAAAGCAGTGAAATCAACGGCATGAAACTGGCGAACCGCTTCGTGCGATCGGCAACCTGGGAAGGGATGGCCAGCCCCGAGGGCGCGGTGACGCCGAAACTGATTGACACCATGACCGATCTTGCCAGGGGCGGCGTGGGGCTGATCATCAGCGGCCACACCTACATCCGGCGGGATGGACAGGCCAGCCCTTGGCAGCTTGGCGTTTACAAGGACGAGTTGATTCCGGGGCTTCGGGAAATGACGGAGGCGGTCCATGAGGCCGGTGGTAAAATCGTTATGCAACTGGCCCATGCCGGTCATTTTACGCCAGAAAAATTATCGGGTCAGATCCCTGTGGTGGCTTCCATTTACGAAGGACTCAGCAAGACGCCACGAAAAGAACTGACGATGCAGGATATTCAGGATCTGGTTACCGCAATTGCCGATGCAGCGCAAAGAGCCAAATCCTCCGGCTTTGACGGGGTTCAGATACATGCGGCCCACGGTTATCTGCTCAGTCAGTTCCTTTCCCCTATTTTCAACCGGCGGGTTGATGGCTATGGCGGAAGCATCGAGAATCGCGCCCGTATTCATGTCGAAGTGGTCCACGCCATTCGAAAGGCTGTGGGAAAAGAGTTTCCGGTACTAATCAAATTGAACTGCCAGGATTTTGCGGAAAACGGGCTCAGTCTGGAGGATTCCCTGATTGCAGGAGAGTTATTGACCCATGCGGGTCTGGATGCCATCGAATTGAGCGGTGGGCTGCTTACCGGCGGCAAGCTGTCTCCCAGTCGCCCCGGCATCAAGTCGGCGGACAAGGAAGCCTATTTCAGGGAAGAACTGCGGGCCTTTAAAAAACGGATTGCCATTCCCTTGATTCTGGTGGGCGGCAACCGCTCAATTGAGGTTTCCGAACAGCTTGTGGCGGATGGCACGGCGGATTACATTGCCATGAGCCGGCCGCTCATCCGGGAGCCGGATCTGATTTCCCGCTGGAAATCCGGAGACCGCCGCAGGGCTACCTGCAAATCAGACAATCTGTGCTTCGGACCGGGCCTTGAAGGCAGAGGGATTTATTGCGTCACCGAGGAACGCGAAAAAACAAAGTAGGTTAATTCACCGGCGGTATCAAGCGATCCGCTTTGCGCAAGGCGGGGAAAATTTTGGCCCACAGGCCGGTTACGACGATTGAACCTGCGCCGCCAAAGACCGCGGAGCCGACAATGCCCAGGAAACGGGCAGCCACTCCGCTTTCAAATTCACCGAGCTCGTTCGAAGCGCTGATGAATAATCCCGACACGGCGGATACCCTTCCGCGCATCGCATCTGGGGTAATAATCTGCACCAGATTCTGCCGCACGAAAACGGAAATGGAATCGGCGGCCCCGGCTACGGCCAGTGCCAGCATGGAAAGCCGCATCTCGCGTGAAAAGGCGAAGCAAAGCGTGGCAAGGCCATAGAGCATCACGCCACCCATCATCCATTTTCCGGCATGCCTTTTAATCGGCCGGAGCGCAAGACACAGGGTCAGGCACCCCGCCCCCGCGGCAAAGGACGCGCGCAGATGCCCGAAACCTTCGGGGCCGGTGAAAAGGATGTCTTTGGCATAGGCGGGCAGCAGTGCCGTGACCCCGCCCAAAAGAACGGCAAACAGGTCAAGCGATATCGCGCCCAGTACGATCTTGCTCCGCCATAAATGAGAAAGTCCTTCGCGGATCATTGTCAGGCGGGAGGCGTCGCTTTGCTTGGCTTTGACTTTCAGGGGCATTTTCACCAGAACCACCCACGCGGCGCAGGCCAGCAGAAAAAGCGCGCACGCCGTGGCATTGGCATAAGCCGGCGTCAGCTCGCACAGCACGCCGCCCACCCACGGCCCCAAAATCATGCCGCTTTGGACGCTGAAAGTGTTCCAGGCTATCGCCTTAGGCAGTTCATCGATCGGCACCAGCAGCGGAACCAGGGAAGCCCCGGCGGGCATCGAAAAAGCGCGGCCGATGCCGAAAAATCCTGCAACGACAAAGATCGGCATCAGCGGCGGGTGGGCCTGCAGCGACAGCAGGGTAAAGGCCGCCGCGCAGGAAACCTGCAATGCCCCACAACAGAATAATATTTTGCGCCGGTCGTACCGATCCGCGGTTTCGCCCGCAATCAGGGCCAGGGCGAACATCGGCAAAAATTGCGCCAGTCCGATCATCCCGACAAGAAACATACTTTGCTGCTCATCATGGGTCTGGCGCGCGATAGAATAGACCGACCACCCGATTGCCACGCTCTGGGTCAGGGAGCCAATCGTGGTCAACAAACGGCCGATCCACATCATGGCATAGGCGCGATGGCGGAAAACGGACTGAAATCGCATAAAACTAAAGAGGGAAGGCATGGCGCGCAAACTCCACGGCTATTGCCACATCGGAGAGAAAAAACACAACCTCAGAATTACTTGTCAATTTTTTTTGTAGAGATAAAACCATAACGGTCATTATCCTACAATGATTCCTCCCATTTCGCAAGCTCGCCCGTCAGGCATCTTTCCTCCAAAAAAAGTAAGCAACTCCTATTTGCAGCCATATCCGGATTCAAGATCCAGGCTTTCCAGCCACTTGCTGAACGCTTCTCATTTTTCCCGGTCATGGTAGCCATAATCACGGACTGAGCCAAGGACATCTTGATAGCGGATTCGGTCAGGGAACCTTAATGGTCTTGGGCAGCCAGTCCTCGTGGCAAGGTCTTTGGCGGTTCCTTCGTGGAGGTTGCTGATGATTTCATGTCAGTTATGCTCGCGCATGTGAATATCGGTTGACATATTACGAATCGCGTAATATCGCTATCACATATGATTAAATCATTTGCCAAGATACTGAATATTTTTTAATGATCAACGGGTACGCCCGTTTACATGCTTTCGGAAGGCGGCAAAAAAACGGCTCGTGGTTTTATTTGCGCGAGGTGTTCCAGTGAGTAAAAATGACATGCTTGATCCAATTAATCCAGGTGAAATTCTTCGTAAGGATTTCTTAGAGCCTATGAGAATCAGCATAAACCAGCTTTCCCGTGACCTTTCGGTCCCCCCCAATCGGATAAGTGAAATTGTAAATGGGAAAAGAGCCATTACAGCCGACTCGGCATTGAGGCTTCAGCGGTATTTTGGGGTGGAATCCCAGTTCTGGCTGAATCTTCAAACCGAATATGATCTGAGAATGATGAAGCGCAAGATCTGGGTCGATATTGAACAGCGGATTATCCCTGTTAAGCATACTGCCGAAAGCATTCAACATGGAACCGGTGCATAACATTCAATTGAAGTGGATTCCATTTAAACCGACATCACCAATGAAAAAAATTTGATGATATCAAGGAGACTATCGATGGATAACATCCCGGATTCAATCCTGGAAATCATAAACGATTATCTCATATCCCTGGAGGCGCATCACATCCGCATTCGAAAAGTGGTTTTGTTCGGCAGTTATGTCACCGGGAAGGCGGACGAGTGGAGCGACATTGATATCGCGCTGGTGTCGGATGATTTTGAAGGGGACTGGTTTAAAGATCGCAATAGAATCAGACGGCTGACGCTTGCAGTGGATAATCGATTATCGCCTGTACCTTACCGCACGGAATCCCTATTGGCGCCTGATCCCTTTTTTAAGAATATTCTGGAAACGGGAATAGCGATTTGAAAACCATAAGGAAAAGCCATGACCATCATCACCACATCCATCTTTGAATTGTTGAAAATCGGTCCGGGACCGTCCAGTTCTCATACCATCGGGCCGATGAAGGCCGGATTTGATTTTTTCCGGCTGATGGCCGAACTTCCGGCGGAAAAACAGGCAACCGCCTCCGGCATTCAGGTGTTTCTGTACGGTTCTCTGGCTGCCACCGGCAAGGGGCATGGCACCGACCGTGCGATTCTGGCAGGGCTCATGGGAAAATCTCCCGAAGACTGTCCCCCGGATTTCCTCGATGGGCTGATCCTGGAGCGGAATGCCGTCTTCACCCTGAAGGCGGGTGCGCAGCCCGTGCCGTTTCGGGGCGCGGACATTCTGTTTGACGCCGGCTGCTTTGACTTTCCGTTCAGCAATACGATGGTGATCCGCCTTTCCGGCAGGGACGGCGTCATCCTTGAAAAAGAGTATTACTCGGTTGGCGGCGGCTTTCTGCAGTGGAAGGGGTGGCAGGAGTCAGAGCGGGGCACGCCGCGTTATCCCTACGAAAATGCCGAACAGTTATGGAAGCAGATGAAGAAGCACCGGCTCAATCTGGATGCGCTGATGATGGCCAACGAAAAGGCCATTACCGGGCTGGATGAGGCAGAGATCAACCGCCGCCTGGACCGGATTATCGCTGTCATGGAAGCATCGGTGCAACGCGGGGTGCATACTGAAGGATTCCTGCCCGGCCCGATTGGACTGCACCGCAAGGCGGCCCTGTTATACCAGCGGGCCAAGGGGATATCGCATAACGCGGAACGCTCGTTGGTCTATCTCTGCGCCTACGCCTTTGCCGCTGCTGAGGAAAACGCAGCCGGACATATTGTGGTTACCGCCCCAACCTGCGGATCGGCAGGTGTGATTCCGGCGATTGTCTCCCTGCTGCGGCATCATTACAAACTGCCGCTTGAAACCATACGCAGCGCGCTTCTGGCTTCGGTTGCCGTCGGATTCATCGCCAAGCAGAACGCCAGTATTTCCGGTGCGGAAGTGGGGTGCCAGGGGGAAATCGGGGTAGCGTCCAGCATGGCGGCGGCGCTGGTTGCCTTTGCCGGCGGCAGCGGGGTGCAGATTGCCGAAAATGCAGCCGAAACCGCGCTGGAACATCATCTGGGAATGACATGCGATCCGGTGAAAGGGTACGTGCAGATTCCCTGCATCGAGCGCAACGCCATGGGAGCGGTCAAAGCCTACACGGCCTGGCTGATCGCACGTGAAGGGTTGCCTGTCTGGCATATCGTGGGCCTGGACAAGGCGGTGGAAGCGATGAACCTGACCGGCCGGGACATGAAGGTTGAATATCGCGAAACCTCACAAGGCGGCTTGGCCCGTTGCTGCTGATGGAGATGGCGGATGAAAGAATGGTCTCACGGGGGACTCAGCCATTTTTTTATAATACCGTCCAGTTTTCCGCTTTGAACCAGCGTATCGATAGCCTTGTTGAGTTTCCGGCCCAGATCGGGATTCTTTTTCTGATAGGCAATGCCGTACTCTTCCTGTCCTTGCAGAAGGATCATGCGACCGGCAACGGTGTGCCTGGCCAGCCATTGTTCAATGACGGGTTTATCGAAAACAATGCCGTCGATCACGCCGTCGTTCAAAAGCCCTGCCAGATCGGGGAAGATGCTCAGCCGCCGGAGGGTATATCCCGGGTGTTTCTCCATATAAAAATCTCCGGTTGAGCGGTTCTTGACGCCAATGGATTTTCCTTTCAGATCATCCAGCGTTTGGGCCGTGCTTTCAGGGCGGACCAGAAGCGCCAGTGCGCTTTGATAATAGCTCTTCGTGAAATCAACTATTTTCTTGCGTTCCTCCGTGATCGTCAGTTCGCTGATGGCGACATCGGCCAGATCGTTTTCCACGGCCGAAAAGAGAAGGCTGAATGCAGTCGCGCGAAAAGAAACCCGATAGCCCATTTCGCGGGCCACAGCCTGGATGATATCAATGTCCAGACCGGCCGGTTTGCCGGTTTCGTCTTCGAAAGCGATGGGTGGATTGGATGTTTCAATGGCCACCCGAAGCATCGGCCGGGTATCTTTGATCTGCGGGAAGAGAAGCAGGGCGCCACAGGCAAAAAAAGCCGTTGCCAGGACAATGTATTTTTTGCTGACGGCAAATCCGGGGAACCTCGGCAAGCGGTGAGTTATCAAATACAACACCGGAATTCCAGCCAGTGTGAGCCCCACTGCGACAACGGCATATAATGGGTGGCTTGCGCTCATGCCGTATATGATGTAGAGGGCGCCGCCGATAGCGATCAGCGGCGTCAACGGATAAAAGGGCACTTTGTAACTGCGCGGTGCCAGAGGCATTTTTTTGCGGGCGATAAAAACAGCGATGAAACTCAGCAGGTAAAAAATCCAGACGGCGAAAATGGCGATATCCGACAGACGATCGCTGTCAAGAACCTGCAGATAGATAAAAGCCAGAACCGCCAGGAGCAGGGCGGCGTTTACGGGTGTTTGGCTGTCGTGCTCTATCTTGCTCCAGACACCCGACACGGGCAATTGATTGCGTTCGGCCATGGTGAAAACAATGCGCGACAGTGTCATGATGTAACCATTCAGGCCGCCGATGATCGAGATCATGATGCCGACGGAAACAAGATTGCCGCCATAGAGCCCAAATAGCTTCTGCGCGGCGATGGAAGACGCATCATGCCCCAGAGCAACCATTTGGGCCGGGGAAAGAACCTTGATGATGGCGATGTTGATAGTAATGTAAACGGCGGATAGAAAAATGAGCCCCCCGATGATGGCTTGGGGAAGAATCTTGCCAGGATTTTTCATTTCACCGGCCACGGATGCCACCTGTGCCCAGCCGTCGTAGGCAAACAGTGTGGCAATGACGGCCAGTGAAAAAGAAGTCACTGCGGTGGTGTGGGTTGCGATGTTCAAAACCTGGCCGTTGCCTTTCCACAGGCCGAAAACGATCAGAAACAAAAGGGGAATCAGCTTACAGAATGTGGCCACGACCTGCAGGTATCCTGCCTGCTTGACGCCGACACTGTTCACGAAAACGACAAAGGCGATAGCCGCAAGCCCAACGACGGCAATATAGTGATCCGGAATGCCGAAGAGCAGGCAGAAGACTGAACTGAAATAGCCGGCCAGTGCGCCAATGGTCGCGGGTCCAAAAATGAAAGTCAGCATCCATCCATACAGATAGGCCACCTTGGGACCGTAAGTTTCTTCGAGAAAAACATATACGCCGCCCGTGCGCGGAAACAAGACGCCCAACTCGCACAGTGTCAGGCCGCCGGCGATGCTGAAGAGGGCACCGACTACCCAGGCGGCAAGTGCCCACGTGGAATCATAGGATGCGGCCATTACCGCCGCCGGTTTCATGAATGCCCCGGCGCCGAGGACCATGCCCACCACGATGGACAGCGCGCTGATGAGGCCGATATCAGTCTTCAACTGCGGTGCGTCATCCTTTTTTGCGTCCATCGCCTATACCCTCTATGAGCCTGTAATTTCTGTCAATGCGTGCACTTGTTTCTTCAAAAGCCTGTTCCGTGAAGATTTCGGCAAAACGCTCGCCGCCTTTGCTGTGAAGACGGTAGAACGAAAGGCAGTCCTTGACGATGGATAAAACGGCATTTTCGCTGAAAATGCCGGGAAGTTCGCGGGCCAGCCAGGGGTGTCTGCCCAGCTTTCCCCCGAGCAGCACGCGATATCCCCGGGTGCCCGCGCCAAGAGTCCCCGTGGGGCAGACCTCGATGCATTTGCCGCAGTACAGGCAGCGATCAATCTGGATCTCTGGCTGAATCACGGGCAGACCGATTTCCAGGGAGATGGCTTGCTCCCGGCACGCGTCCACGCAGGCTTCACACTGCGAGCAGGGGCTTGGGGTGATTTCCGGAACACAGGCCCCGATGATGCCGATATCCTTGATCTGGGGCTGGGAGCAGGCGTTGGGGCAATCGGCCAGGGTGATCCGAAATTCGTGGTGATATTTGAGCGGTCCCTTGACTTCTTTTTTTAGAAAATCCAGAAGGTTTTCTTCGGATAGAAGGGTTTCCAGCTTCTGCATCAGTTCGTCGCAGGCATTGGCCCGGTCGGGGCATCCACCGGCGCCAAAACAGGTCTCGATCTGATATCCTTTGATATCGGTTTCCATTCTGGAAAGAAACCGGGCCTGCGTGGCGTTGACCTCCGCAATCGTAATCAGGGGTTTTCCTTCCCCTTCCGCCTCTTTTTCCACGCGGGTTCTGACCCGTTTGCGGACAAAAAAAGGAATTTTCTTGATGGCGTCTTCAGCCTCGGCCGTCCATTTCATTTTTCAATTTTCCTTGATCTTCTGACTTCTTTTTATGCAAATAGCTCGGCAATGCTTACGGTCCGGTCTCCGAGCATATTGACATAGCTTCCCATTTCATTGTCGTACCAGCCATAAATCACGGCCTGAGTCAAAGGGATTTTGATGATGGATTCGGTCAGGGAACCCAGAATGGCCTTGTCCAGGCCCGGAACCTTGGTAAGATCGATGGTCACATCCGCGGTCCGCGTATGGGTTTCATGACCTTCGATGATCGCGGCGGCCCGGGGAAGACCAATGATGTCCGCGGAAACGTTTTGTTTGTCCGAAAATATCAGATAGCCCCTGGGATCATCCTGAGCCGTCTGCCGGTAAATCCCGTTGATCATCTCTCTTCGAATGGCGCCGCCGAAAAGCTCTTCCTGAAGATTGACCACGAGAATGATCAGGGAACCCGTGGCCGTGGGAATCCGGACGGATTCCGCGATGAATCCGATCTGCTCCATCTCGGGAATCACCAGCCGCAGGGTATTGGCGGCCCCCGTGGATGTCAGAATGATATTGTTCATGATGCTTCGGGTTTTGCGCAGATCCGTGGCACCGGCCTTGGGCAGCCGGTCCAGCACGGCCTGGGTTCCGGTGGCGGCATGAACGGTGGCCATCGAGGCGGACAGGATTTTTTTGGGGCCGAACGCATGAATCAGCGGCTTCATCATGTGTGCCAGACAGGTGGTGGTGCAGGAAGCGTTTGAAATAAGCCGGTGTCGCCGGGGATCGTAGGTATTGTCGTTGATGCCCATGACCGTTGTAATGGCATCCTCCGGCATGGGTCTTCCCTTGTCCTTGATTTTAAACGGAGCGGATGTAATCACTTTCTCCGCTCCGGCTTCGATATGGCCTCTCAGAGACCCGCCGGGCTGATCCGCACTCAGGGTCGGATCCAGAAACTGGCCCGTGGTATCCACCACCAGCTTCACGTCATGGTCCTTCCAGCGAAGGTCACGGGGATTTCGGTAGGATCTCAGGAACCGGACCTTGACGCCGTTGATTCTCATCGAGCTGTCTTTTTCATCTATATCCTGAATAACGGCCGAGGCCTGACACCCGTGAAGAAACATGTGTAGGCTTCCATATGTGGAATCCCTTTCAATGTAATGGGCGATATCAAAGAGAGAAGTTCCGGACTGCCTGCCGATATTCACCACCAGCTCATCAAAAAACCTGCGCCCCACATGATGCCAGACGGTCAGCTTGCCGATCCTGCCAAAACCGTTGATGCCAAGCTTTACAACATTTTTCGCCTCCGTTTCCGTTTTCATAGCCCCTCCTTTTACGATGCTTCTCTGATCCGGATCAATCCCTGATAAACAGAACCTTCCAGTCCGTCCATGCTGATGGCGTCTCCAGAGAATAGCGTTCGGTGGTTGAATTCACATTGTTTTTCTTTTTCGCGACAAATCAGATTTCCGCACCCGACCACGCAGGTCTTTCCCAGCCGATGGGCAACCACGGCCGCATGAGAGGTCAGCCCTCCCCGGGCTGTCAGCAGGCCATCGGCGGCAAAGATTTCCCGGATATCGTCCGGCACCGTATCCCCGCGCACCAGAATCAGGGAGGTATCCGGCTCTATGAGCCGCCATTGTTCAATTTCCTCCACGGTAAAGACCACCCTGCCGGCCATCGCGCCCCCGCTGACGCCGATGCCGTGACCCAGAAACCGGTCGCTGGAAATATCTTCCGGATCGAACGCCAGCACTTTTTTCCGTTCCCGCATGGACATTTCTCGAGTTTGGAGAATAAAGAGGTCTTTTGCCGCGGGGCTTTCAAAGGTGAATTCCATTTCCTGAGGCGTCCATCCTTTTTTTTCAATTAAATCAATTGCCCAGTTTTTCAGCGCAGCATAGATTTCCGGAAAATGGGTTTCCAGGGTGACGTCTGTATCCCGCATCTCCACCTCTTGCTGAAAGACGGAAATGGGCAGGGTATTGACCAGGCCGGACACGACATCCTCGCCCTGGTTGCCGACGGTAAAATCCCCCCACAACCGGACACGGTCTCCGGGCCATCGGGGGTTGTGGGTAAAAATAACGCCGGTTCCGGACTGCTGGGAAATATTGCCGAAAACCATGGACTGAACCGTTACGGCCGTGCCCCAGTCATCGGATATTCCCATGATTTTCCGATAGGTTTTGGCCTTGTCCGACTCCCAGGAATCAAAGACACTGTTGATGGTCATGTAGAGCTGATCCATCGGGTCTTCCAGAACGGAAAAGCCTGCGTCCGCGATGCTTTTTTTGTAGGCCAGGGCGACCGCCTGCATCTGGACGCCGGTGAATCCTTTTTTAAAGGGAATCCCCAGCGTTTTCTTGAACTCGCTGATGATGGCGTCAAAATGGTCTCTTTCCAGCCCGAGCGCCATGCCGTAACACTGAAGGAAGCGGCGGTAATTGTCCCAGGCGAACCAGGTGTTTCCGGTTTTGGCGGCAAGGCCTGCGGCAATCCCTTCATTGATGCCCACATTCAAAAGGGTGTCCATCATGCCCGGCTGAGAAATGGATGCCCCGCTTCGAACCGAGAACAGCAACGGGTTTGCGGCGCTGCCGAAGGTTTTTCCCGTCATCTTTTCAAGGGCGGATATCTGGTGAACGATCTGGGCCCTGAAATTCTGCAGGGCAGGCGGATAATGCTCGATGATGTCCCGGCACCGGAAGGCTTCCGTGGTAATGATGAATCCCGGCGGCACCGGCAGCCCGAAGCGTTTCAGCTTGACCATGTTCAGCCCCTTGTTGCCGAGATAGATGATACCGGGCAGGTGTTTGCCGCGCTGATCCACCGTGGTGATGGTCTGACTGGGATCATAAAGCAGCAGCAGCCGAAGCTGATCCGGATGCAGGGTATTGAGCTGATGAAACAGGATGTTCAAAATCCGGGTCAAGAGCCGGTCCAACTGCTGAAGTCCCAGCGAAAAAACAAGTTGGTCCCTGAAAAAAATCTCCGTTATCCGATGGGTGATCTTCTCCGGATCCATGGCCGGGTCTGGGGGAAGATACCGGGGCAGAAGCTGATTGCGGTTGATGCCGGAAATGATGCGGTTGATGTTTTCTTCATGAACATTATTGAAATAGTCGTGAATGATGTTTTTTACCGCCAGGGAAAAGCCTTTGAAAATATCCAGATACTGGGTAAAGGTAAACCCCCTGACCTCAAGAGAATGACTTAGAAACTCCTGCTGCCGCTCAAACTCAACCGAGTGAATGCCATCCACTTTCAGGGCCCGGTCAAAGAGAGTCAGCAGTTCCGCGATTTCATGAATCGTGACATGGGTGATCAGCGACAAGTCTATGGTCTGAACGAGTTCTTCAAAGAGGACGTTGACCAGGGATTCAATTCGGAACGTCAGTCCCAGGGCGTCGAATTTCATTTCATGGTAACTGCCGTACATCGAGGGAATGTCGACGGTAATATGCCTTTTTTGATAAATGTCCTCGCGAATCTCATATGTTTTTGAAGACAGGATCAGCTCTTTCAGGAAATCGAGATAATCGATGAGAAGTGCCGTCTTTTTTCTTAAATTCGGCTGCTCCAGCGCTTTTTTCAGCCGGTTCAGATCCGGGAAACCACCGGCTTTCAGTTGATCCAGATAATGGTTGATCTCTATAAAATCCACATGATATTTGTGGTGAAGGAGTTTATAAAAGGCGGCCATCAGTTGAATCCGTTCGATATCGGCCTGGGATTCTCCGGAAATATTTGACAGTATCCCCTTTAATGCCTCATCGCTCAAGGTCAGGAGCTGAACCGGAAGCGAAATCCCCTGCTGCCGCAGCATCGTCATGATCCGCTTAACACCGTCGATATAGGGACCCGATGGCTTGATCTGCTTGTGGATGTCCGGCGGCACAAACGACGCCAGCCCTGACTTGTTCCCGGTTATCCAGAAGGCCAGAACCGCATCCATGAATCCCAATATCTGGTTGCTGCTTTCCACATGGCTTTGTTTTCTCAGAAAATGGATCAGCACGTCTTTTCGCCGGGTCATTTCATCCAGACGGGTGGAGATTTCCCGCAATTCCCCTTCCGCGCCGATATCATTGAAAAAGGCTGGAAAAACCCGCGACAGTTGTTTGACCAAGTTATAGACAGGGGCGATGTCGCTGTTTAAAAGCCGGGTGATGTCACGGGGAAAAAGATCCGTGTCCTTAATGAAGACGCCTTCCAGGCAAAGGTGAATGATCAGACAGGACAGCAGCCGGGTAGACCATTTGGGACTGAGTTCGATCAATTCCATCCAGGTGCGGATATTCTGAATGTGGGCGCTGTTGGCATGAATCTGCCAGTCGTTTCCGACCCCGCCGAGCATGGGGGTTTGAAATCCCAGGTCAATGACCGAATCGATAAAAAAATTGACCAGATCGCTTTCGTCGGTTTTATACACGCCTTTTCCCATGTTCAGCGCGCAGTTCAAAGCGGTTACCGGAAACTCCCGCGTGCGGGTTTTTAAAATGGAAAACGTTTTTTGAATCAGCAGCATGATATTGCGATGCGATTCGTTGCCGATCAGCCAGCTTAAGGTCCGGTTGATCTCCCGCAACGCGTCCTCGTGTATCAGGGACAGGCCGGAAACATTCATGATGTGAAAGAGGAAAACCACCTTCCAGTGATTGCGCCGGGTAATGTTCTCGCTTGATTTCCACAGGGTCATCGGAAGCGTTTTATAGGTCTCGACAATCTGACCATAAGTCGGAAGCGCCAGCAAATTTTCCAGAAGGGCGGTGGATTCAACGGCTTCTGTTTGCAAAAGACTGTCGAGCCGGTTTTTGCACCCGGTTATTTTCTGGTGGGAAATTTCCGAAAAAATCTCATCCAAAATCGGCAGATGCCCGGTTTCAGCCTCGGTTTCAAACCAGGCCATCGGGTCGTCCTGACTCAGCCAGTATGCATACGTATCGTGATGGTATCTGTGGACGAGCCGGTTCAGGGCGCCAAAAGAGGACAGCGGCGGAGACGCCCGAAGGCAGAGTTCGGCAAGCCGTTTGATGGGGTAAAAACTTCCGGCGAAAAGCGCAAAATGATCCGCGGGAAGCAGCCGAATCCGGTCAAAGGCAGCTTCCAGGACCGGATAAAAACGCGGCAGATCAGGGCCGGCGTCTTTGACCGTTTTTTGCAGAAACAACAGCAGATTGTCCACGGCGTCGGCCCGGACATCCGGGGCAGCTTCAGAGACGGCACTCAGGAAAACATCGATGATCAGGCTGACGACTTCCGGCCCCCTGGCATGCTTCTGGAAAATGTAAAAATAATCCAGGGCGTATTTCCGGCATTCCTGAACGATAAATTTCCAGTTTTTATAGGGGTGGGAGAGTTCCGTTAAAAAAACGTTCACGCCCTCCATCAGCCCATAATAGCGGGACATGGCTTCCTGAAGCGGTAAATACCGGGGATCGATACTGACCTCCACATGGTAGCTGGCCAGATTGACCTCAAGTGCCCTGGATTTGAACGGCATGGCAGACTCCTTATAAGAGGGTGCAGCAAGGGTTCTTTACCTGCATCCTGCACCCTTTTACAGTACGACTGTGGAAGCGTCCCTGTCAAAGGGATTTTTTCTGACGGCAAGGTGAAACAGGTATGGATAGCTTGATTTCAGATATTTCATATATCCCAGCCACTGGGGAACAATCAGTCCATACGCCCGCCTGGCATCACCGGAGAGGTGGGCATAGTCGGATGCCGGAAGCGAAGCCAGGTCCTCGCGGCAGAGCAGTTCCTCGCGAAGATGATAAATCGCCTGAAGAAGCAGGGTAAAGGATTCATGCTCCAGCAGGACGGGATTCTCCAGCAGGCGAAGTAAAAAATCCCCTTTGGCTTCCAGAAAATTCCGAAGGGCTTCGCTGTTGATTCCATCGATCGCCACCTGGTAAGCATGTTTTGAAAGCAGGTTTTGCGCCTGGATGAAATCCGCATCGGTCCAGGACTGGGTGATGTGAAAATGCGCACTTTTGGATTCGACGTCCGGATCCAGACGGGCAAAATAGGTCAGCATCCAGGTTCCGATTTCACTGAAGAAAATTCCCAGAACCATGTGTACTTTTTGCAGGTAAATCGCATTTTCACGCCGGCTCAGGATGAGTTCCGTGGCATTGGCCACAACACCCAGAAACGTCCCGACGCCGCCGACAATCAAAAACAGGGCGAAGATCTTGCCCATCACGGTCGTGGGATGGATATCGCCATACCCCACGGTCGCAATGGTGACAATGCCAAAATAGATGGCGTCAAAAAGAGGCAGGTCTTCCGCGGCACGAAATCCGGCAATACCGATGGACATGATCACGAGCAGTATCCCGGCATAAATCTTGAGTCTGAAACGGATAGCGTTCATTTTTTCATTCGTGTCTATCAGACGTTGATTCGCAGTTTCATTTTCCGGGTTCTACTGTTTTCAGAGCATGCGTAGTTTCCCAGCGCTTGTCCAGATAATACAGGATCGGAACCGTCATCCGGGAAAAGAGGAGCGAGGCGACTTCTCCGGCCATCAGGCTGATGGCAAGGCCCTGAAAAATGGGGTCGAATAAAATCACGGATGCGCCCACCACCACGGCGGCCGCGGTCAGCATCATGGGCCGGAAGCGAACGGCGCCGGCGTCGATGACCGCCAGATCCAGGGGCATGCCCTGGGCCACGCGAAGCTCGATAAAATCCACAAGAATGATGGAATTTCGAACCACGATTCCGGCCCCGGCAATAAAGCCGATCATGGACGTGGCTGAAAAAAAGGCGCCCATCAGCCAGTGGGCCGGCAGGATGCCGATCAGTGAAAAGGGAATGGCCATCATGATGACCAGCGGTGTGGAAAACGACTGAAACCAGCCCACCACGAGCACAAAAATAATGACCAGAACCACGGCAAATGCCATTCCCAGATCCCGGAACACCTCGTAGGTAATGTGCCATTCCCCATCCCACTTCATGGCGAATTTGCGGTCGCTGTCCGGAAGCCCTGCCGTGTGCTGGGCGATCTTATACCCTTCGGGAAGGGTAATGGCGTCGATTTTTTTCTGCATTTCCAGAATGGCGTAAACCGGACTCTCCTTTTCGCCGGCCACATCCCCGATCACGTAAACCACCGGCATCAGATTTTTATGGTAAATGCTGTGCTCGGATTCCGTTTTTCTGGCCACAACCAGTTCCGAAAGCGGCACCAGACGATTGGCTGCCCCAAGGATCTTGATGGCCTCCAGTTTTTCTGTTCCCGCGCGGTCCTTCAGGGGCAGTTGGAGAATGATGGGTACATCTTCTTTTTCCCGGGGCCGGTGCAGAAGTCCGGTCTGTTTTCCGGAAAGCGCCAGTTCCAGGACGCTCGCGACTTGAGCTGCGCTGATTCCGTTAAGCGCGGCTTTTTCCTTGTCCACTTCCAGTGCAAACCGGGGTTGACTGTCTTCCATGTACCAGTCCACATCCACGACGCCTGCGGTCTGCTCGAAAATCTGGCGAATTTGCAGGGCGATTTCCCGCTGGCGTTCGTAGTCAGGGCCATAGACTTCGGCGACCAGGGTGGATAATACCGGAGGGCCCGGCGGCACTTCGGCCACCTTGACCCTGGCGTTAAAGCGGCTGGCGATTTTTGCAAGCGGTGGCCGTACCCGCTTGGCGATTTCGTGGCTTTGCTGAGCCCGCTTTCCTTTTCCGACCAGATTGACCTGAATATCCGCCATATAGGCACCCCCGCGCAGATAGTAATGCCGGACCAGGCCGTTGAAATTAAAGGGACCGGAAGTTCCCGCATGAATCTCGTAGTCCGTCACCTCGTTTACGGTTTTCAGATAATCTCCCATCTCCAGGCAGGCGGCAGTGGTTTCTTCAAGGGTTGCGGTTTCCGGCATGTCCAGAATGACCTGAAATTCACTTTTGTTGTCGAAGGGAAGCATCTTGACCGTGACCCAGCCGATGCCCACCATCGCACAGGCCGCCAGCAGCATGGCCGCGACAGAGGCCAGAAATATCCAGCGCCAGAAAGCCGTTTCGATCAGGGGGGTCATGACTTTCCGGTAAAGCCGGGTGCTCCAGTCTTCGATTTCGGCGTGACCCGTGCCGTCATGATGGCCAATGAGCCTTAGAGACGCCCAGGGCGTGACAATAAAGGCAACCAGAAGCGAAAAAACCATGGCTGCGGAGGCCCCGATCGGGATGGGCCGCATATAGGGACCCATCAGCCCGCCCACGAACGCCATGGGAAGGATGGCGGCAATAACGGCAAGAGTTGCCAGAATGGTGGGGTTTCCGACCTCGTCCACGGCTTCGATGGCCACATCCGCCCGGGGCCGGCCGGCGTTTTCCGGCAAACGGTAATGCCGCACCACGTTTTCCACCACCACGATAGCGTCATCCACCAGGATCCCGATGGAGAAAATGAGCGCAAACAAGGTAATGCGGTTCAGGGTGTAGCCATAGAGATAAAACACCGTCAGCGTCAGGGCCAGCGTCACCGGGATGGCAATGGCCACGACGCCGGACTCCCGGTGTCCCAGTGTAAACCAGATGAGAATGGTAACGGAAACAATGGCAATGAGCATGTGAAACAGCAGTTCATCGGATTTTTCCTTGGCGGTTTCCCCGTAATTGCGGGTAACGGATATTTGAATATCGCCGGGGATCACGGAGCCCTTGGCGTCCTCAATCCGCTTTAAAACCTTCTGCGCAACGTTAATGGCATTGGCGCCTTTTCGTTTGGCAAGCGTCAGCGTCACGGCCGGATACACGCCGCGTGAAGATGCATCTTCCTGCCGGAGTTTCTTTTCGGATGCCGCCGGGCCCATTCCGAAAAATACATACTGGTCGGGCTCTGCGGGCCCATCCGAAATCGTGGCGACATCCCGGAGATACACCGGTTTTTCGGCATGCACGCCGACGACAATGCCTTCCACATCAGCGCTGGTTTTCAAAAAACCACTCACGTGAACCAGAACCTGGCCTTCGGGTGACGGATAGGCGCCTGCATCGGACTCCTGATTGGCTGCGCAGACCATGGCGGATATCCGGCCGGTATCCAGCCCGAAGGCCGCAAGCTTGATCGGGTCAAGACTGACGGTCAGTTGCCGCCGGTAACCGCCGATAAGGGTCGTAATGGAGACATTCTCTTCCCGCTTGATCAGATCGTCCACTTCCGCGGCCACCCGGCGAAGGGTATAATGGTCCGCATCCTTTCCCCAGAACGTCAGGGCCAGAATCGGGACATCATCGATATAGCGGGGCTTGATCAACGGCGGAGAAACCGACGGCGGTATCCGGTCCATATTGGCCATCAGTTTAGACTGGAGGCGGACAATGGACTTTTCCTCATCCTGCCCCACATAAAAGCGTACCACAGCCATGGACATGCCGGGGCTGGATGTGGAATAGACGTATTCGACGCCGGGAATTTCCCAGAGCAGTTTTTCCATAGGCCGCGTTGCCCGTTCTTCCACTTCCTTGGCGCTGGCTCCCGGCATTTTCACGAAAACATCGATCATGGGGACGATGATCTGGGGTTCTTCTTCGCGGGGCAGGGCAATGACCGCAGCCATGCCAAGAAGGACCGAGGCGATGATGATAAGCGGTGTCAGTTTTGAATTAATGAAATAGCCGGCGATCTTGCCGGCTATGCCGGGCTGGGTCATGACGGCACCTCCACCCGAAGGCCATCGACCATATCCGGCGGTGGAACAACCACATAACGGTCGCCGGGCCTGATTCCTGACAGGGCCTCGACCATGGCCCCGGATGTCCGGCCTGTCCGCAGGATTCGAAACCGGGCAATCCAATCGGCATCCAGCAGGAAAATTCCGGTAAGCTGTCCCTGGTGAATGAGCGCGCTTGCGGGAATGAGCAGCTTTTCCTGATTCCCCCGGGCAAGGGTGACGCGGCTGAACATTCCGGAGCGAATCGTCGGATCAAAGGGAAGCGCTACCTGAACCATAAAGGATCTGCTGGATGCATCCGCGGCAGGGGAAATGGCCCGAACCGTTCCCTCAAAAACCCTGCTGCCGGCGGAAGGGATGGAAACCGACACGGGTTGCGAAAGAGCGATGGACTGAATGAAGGATTCAGGAATGATGATGTCCACGCGAAAAACATCGGTGCTTTCGAGTTTTAAAATCGGCGTTCCGGGAGAGGCAAGGCTTCCGGAATCCGCCAGTTTGGCGGAGATGACGCCGTCAAAAGGCGCAATGAGTCTTGAATCTTTTTCGTTGACGCCGGCTCCCGCCACCGCTGCTTCAGCCTGCTGAATCCGGAACCGCGAAGCTTCCACCATGGACTGCGCCTGACCCAGCGCGGCCTCTGCTTGACGAAATCGGGCACTGACCTCATCATATTCCTGGCGGCTCGCGGACTCGGTTTTCATCAAATTCACGTATCGGTCATAAGTTGCCCTGGCCAAATCGGCGGAGGCTCTGGCCGCATGCTGCGCGGAAAGCGCGGCCGACTCCGCCTTTCTGGCCTCGGACAGGGCGGCTTCAGCCTGAAGAAGCTGAGCTTTGACCTGACGGGGGTCAATGTCCACCAGAACCTGATCTTTTTTGACCCGGTCGCCTTCCTTGACATAAACCGCCCTGACCACGCCCATGATCTTGCTGGAAAGGATGCTGGCGTTTTTAGCGGACACGGTTCCGGTCGCCTCGTAATGAATGGATTCCTGGCTGATGGCGGCTGTGGCCACTGGTGCTTTGATTGACCGTACCAGAGAAGGTTTTACGGTGCCGGGTTCGATTTTTTCGCTGCATCCTGAAAACAGGATGCATACCATGCCTGCCATTCCATAGATTAAACGGTGTTTCAGCATAACATTCTCCATCAAGGTGGGTCTTCAAGACGTCTTCGGCGATGATCATGGCCGGCCCATTCTGGCGACCCTTATCGAAAATTCGTATCCAGCGTTCCTGAGGCCAATGACAACTGAATTCGCGCCGACAAATAATCGTGCAGGGAGCGGTATCGGTTGGTATGGGCGGATTGAAGCGCAACCTCCGCATCCAGAAGGCTGACCAGGGTGAGCAGGCCGTTTTCATAGCGGTCCCTGACGATACGAAGCCCTTCTTCAGACTGTGAAACCGCGGCTTCGGCTACGGATATCCGGTTCCAGGCGCTTTGCGCCTGTAAGAATGCCTGCCGGGCCTGGACCTCGATGCCCGCGGCCATATCGTTTCGCATGGCCCGGATCCGGCTGAGCATGGCTTCGGACTCGCGTGTCTTGGCGCTCATCCGGTCTCCACTGTAAAGATTCACCCGCATCATTGCGCCAACGGTGTAGCTGTCTCCGCTGTTTCTGAAATCAGCCGAATTCAGTTCATAGGTGCCGATCAAGTTGATATTGGGAAGATGGGCCGCCTTTGATTTTTGAATTTCATCTTCGGCCATTTTTTCTTGAAGCTGGAGATATTGCATATCGGGCCGATGGGACTGGGCCAGGCTGATCCATTCATCGATGGGACCGAGGACGGGTTCGCCTTTTACAAGTCCGGTTGCCAGTTGCCAGTTGCTGTCCCCTGGGGCGCCCATGGCGGCGTTCAGGGCCGAAAGCGCCATGGATATACGGCTTTCGGCTTGAATGCGATCCTGATCCAGTTCGGCAATATGGACCTGGGTCCGGAGCAGGTCACTTTTGACGGCAAGCCCGTTTTCATAGCGATTGCGGATCATCTCCAAATGCACACGGGCGGTTTCCAGGGATTTCTGGATCACATCGAGATGATGATAAGCCAGAACCATCCCCGCATAGGCAGTCGCAGCCGTTGCAATCGCTTCCTGCCGGGTTCGCATTAAAAAAAAATCCTGCGCCTCTCTGTCGAGTTTGGCCTGGTTTACGCCGATCCGGGTCTGACCGCCCTGATATACGGACCATTCCATGGAAAGTGCGGAATTGAAGTTGCTGATGGGATTGGGGTGGTTCAACCGGTCAGGGTCAAAATCCGTCTGCGTGATGATTTCCTGATTGAGCCGGTTTCCGAATGCCCACATGGGATTGTTGGTATGGTTGAAAGTTTCGGTAAAAAATACCTGGGGTAAATAGCCGGATTCGGCCTGCGTAATGCGATGATCGGCTGCTGAAACCTGTGAAAGCGCTGCCTTGATTCTGGGATTCTGCTTGTCTGCCAGTTTCATGGCATCAGAAATTGTTAACGATGGCATGTCTGCAGCCGTGATATTTAAAGGAAAAAGGCAGAGACAGGCGAAAAACAGCATCAGCCATTCTGACCGAAGAGACATTTGTTGCATAGTACAATTCCCTTGGATGATTTTAAAGAATCAGGGGTGCGATTGCGCCAGACTGCCGATGGTTCTTTCGCGTATTCTACCATTCACGAAAAGGGATATCATTTCGTTATCACTAGAAAGGCTAATGAGCAAGGGCTTTGTCGCATCGCAGGGCAGAGAACTGGCGGCTCGGGCCGCAAGTCCTCTTATGGACGGGTTCGGGGAAGATAGAAAAGGAACCAGAAATTCGGAGGCACCCGCTGATAGGTGGGGCCGATCCTGGGCCAGCCTTCCCAGTCCCCAGAGAATGCCTTGTTGCAAAGCGGGGTGATCAATGTAATTACCGCAGGGATTAATATAGGAAACCAGAATACACGCATATTCGTCGGCCATACGGTCGTTTCTGGCCATGATTTCGCCCATGGCTTCCGCGGAGCCCCAGCCGATGCCGCCGGATTCATCGTTCAAGTTCCACATCAGGCGCCGCATCACCACACGGGCCGATTCCACGTCTTCCTCGGCCAGAAGGGACACCACAGCACCCATTGCGGTGATTGCCTGCCAGAAATGCAGGGGGTCTTTGCTGTAGAAAAATGGAAACAGCGCATTCACAACCTTGCGAAGAGGCATGCGGCAAACAACGGCCAGCACCTCTTCCGGCACTCCATTCGAGAACAGTGCCGTCAGTTTTTCTTTGAGGTTCCGAATCGAACCGGTTGGCTCAGGCATATTACTCCCAGACAATACAGTCCGCGGGACAATTTTTGATGGCTTCATCCACACAGGACCGGGGATAATCCGGCATTTCCGTTACTTCAATGTAGCCTGCATCGTTTAGTCTGAAAACTTCCGGGCACACATCCTGGCACACGCCGCAAAGGATACAATCGCTTAAGTCAACAATGGGCTTTTTCATCATGATCATCTCTGATGCAATTCACAAGAAATGGTGACTGCTTCGTCATAAGAAAGAAATAGGTTGATTACTTTTCTCTTCATGTATAAAGATCTCAAAAAAATACGTTGGTTACAAGTTGCCTGAAAAAACGGAATCCGAATAACCTGGTAATCATCATATGAATAAAATCATTTCTGTCAAGACAGACAGAGCCGCTGGCCATGAAAATCACAGCAAAAAAGGCTAACAACAATAAGCTGTTATTTTTCGCTTGCATTTCTTAATGTTGTCATATATCATCATATATGATCTAACTGTTTATAATTGTTTGGTGAACCGGGACTAAAATTCCCTGTTTCCGTCGAGTTTCAGATGCTTACCGGTTCCGGAGCAATTGATTTTTGATTCTGGAGCAGAAGGGTTAAGCGATAATTTATTAACGTGAGGAGGTGCAGGCATAGTCCCAACAATCAAAAGACCCATCAAAACCGATAAGACCAATATCAACCGGGATATCCGCGCCAAAGAGGTCAGGGTGATTGATCCGGATGGTAATCAGATTGGAATAATCCCCACATACAAAGCGCTGGCTGTTGCCAATGATTTTGGGCTTGATCTTGTTGAGATTTCACCCAATGCAGCCCCTCCGGTTTGCAAGATAATGGATTACGGCCGTTATCGTTATGAGCAAACCAAAAAAAAGCAGGAGGCCAAAAAAAAGCAGAGCTCTTTTCAGATCAAGGAGATCAAGATACGTCCCAAGACCAGCGAGCATGACCTGCAAACCAAAATTGATCACATCCGAAAGTTCCTTGACAAAAAAGACAAAGTCAAGTTAACCGTGGTCTTCAGGGGCCGCGAGATAACGCTGTCTCAGGCAGCCAAGGAATTGCTGGAAAAGGTCGTTATCGAAACCCAGGAAATTGCTGTGGTCGAACAGACTGCCAAATTTGAAGGGCGGACAATGGTGATGATTCTCTCTCCCAAATAACCTTCGAATCGGGCATAAAAGGCCCGGTCAGATCTGAAAGAAGTTTTTTGTTATTCAGGTTGTACAGGCGTGAGCAGATAAATTTGGCTCACGCTTTCTATTTTATATGCCTTCTGAGATGAATGCTTTACAGATCAATGAGTTTTAAAACATCATTGAGTCTTTAATTTTAGGAGATCAAACCATGCCAAAAATCAAAACCAATCGTTCTGCTGCAAAGCGGTTTAAAAGAACGGGAACCGGGAAATTTGTTTTTTCAAAATCTCATGGTAGTCATATTTTGACTAAAAAGACTACCAAGCGAAAACGATCTTTGAGAAAAAGTCAGATTGTTGATAAAACCAACGTCAGAGAGTTGAAATTATTACTTCCGAACGGGTAAGGCACGAGACGTGTTGTCGATTCAGCTTACCCGGCCAGATGGATATTCATGCATTGTCAGCCAGTTGCATGCAGCGGTTTTTACAAGACGATGCAGGATTAAGGAGATTACGATATGAGAGTAAAACGTGGCTTTAAGGCAAGGAGACGGAGAAATAAAGTATTAAAACTGGCCAAGGGGTTTCGCGGCGGACACAGCAAACTCTTTCGGACAGCTGCGGATACCGTTGACCGGGCGCTTGCCTATGCTTACAGGGATCGCAAGGTCAAGAAACGGGATTTTCGCAGCCTTTGGATCGCTAGAATTAATGCGGGTACGCGGATGAATGACCTGTCCTACAGTAAATTCATGCATGGACTCAAAATAGCCGGTATTGCTCTGGATCGGAAAGTTCTTGCGGAACTTGCGATTGCAGACCCAACCGGTTTTTCCAGTTTGGTCAGGACCGCAGCACAGCAAAACTGATGGCAAGGTAAAAAGACCATCTGTTTGATTGTGCTTTATCCCTCATGGATGAAAATGGTGACGGGGCAGTTCCCCAGTGCCTGCCCTACGGATCGGGATGACTGGATGGATAAAACCCCGTCCAGTCATCCACGCGCGGCCCCTTTCAATAAATGAGAGTCGCCTACCAGTGGTAGCATAGAAAAAAATCATCGCCTGTGTCCCTAATGATCTAACCCCGCCTTTCTTACAGCAGAGCATACAACCGTGGAACAACAGATAGAACAGATTCTTCAGCAGGCACTGAGTGAGCTTCAGTCAACTTCGCAAGTCGCTCAACTTCAGGCCTTTTCGGTCCAATATCTGGGGCGAAAAGGCTTTGTCACTCAATATCTCAGAAACATCTCTCAACTGCCGGCCGAACTGCGCCCGATGGCGGGGAAAAGAGCCAATGAGATAAAAAATATCCTGGAAGAAGCCCTGCAAAAGGCGCTTCAGGAAATTGAAACCCGGCAGGCTGCGGAAGATGTTGGCATTGATGTTTCATTGCCGGGCCGCGCTGTCTTTCATGGCTCCATCCATCCGATTACCCGGATTACCCGGCAGATCTGTGAGATTTTCACGTCCATGGGGTTTGCTGTTGCAGAAGGGCCTGAGGTGGAATTGGATCACTACAATTTTGAGTCCTTGAATATCCCCAAAAATCATCCGGCAAGGGATATGCAGGACACGTTTTATGTGTCGGAATCCATCGTCCTTCGGACCCACACCTCGCCGATTCAGGTCCGGTACATGGAAAAGCATGCCCCCCCGTTCAAGATCATTGCTCCGGGGAAAGTGTATCGGTGTGATTCGGACATTACCCACACCCCCATGTTTCATCAGGTTGAAGGGCTCGTGGTGGGAGAATCCATATCCTTTGGGGATTTGAAAGGCATTCTGACGGCTTTTGTCCATCAGATGTTTGATGATCAGACCAGTCTGCGATTTCGCCCCAGCTTTTTCCCCTTTACCGAACCCAGCGCCGAGGTGGACATTCTGTGTGTCATGTGTCGGGGCAAGGGATGTCGGGTATGCAAGCAGACCGGATGGCTTGAAGTACTCGGATCCGGAATGGTTCACCCCGCTGTCTTTGAGAATGTCGGCTACGACATCTCCCGCTACTCGGGGTTTGCTTTTGGAATGGGCGTTGAGCGGATTGCCATGCTGAAATTCGGAATTGATGACATCCGGAAGTATTATGAGAACGACATCCGGTTTTTAAAACAGTTCTAATTTTTCAGCGGGCCGCCATTATGCTGGTGTAACCTGTCGTCTATGAACCCCAGTCTTTTTTTGATTTACAAGGTTTTGATCCGATGAAAATAAGCTTAAACTGGCTAAAATCCTATGTTCCGATACAAATGGATGTTGACGCTCTTGCAGAAGCGCTGACCATGACGGGTCTTGAGGTCGAGGCTGTCTACGATCGCTATGATTATTTGAAAACAGTCGTTGTTGGCCGCGTTGTCAGCATCACTCCCCATCCGAGTTCCGACAAGCTCCGATGCTGTGTGGTGGATTCCGGAAAAGCACGGATACCGGTTGTCTGCGGAGCGCCCAATGTTCATGTCAACTGCTTGTCCGCTTTGGCGCTTCCCGGAACACTGCTGCCCGATGGCACGGTCATCGAAGCCAGTACGATTCGAGGGGCCGATTCCGAAGGCATGCTTTGCAGTGAGGCCGAGTTGGGGCTCGGACCGGATCGTAGCGGTATCATGGTACTGCCAAAAGATCTCTTGGCATCCCTTACGACCGGCCAGTCTCTGGCTTCAGCGCTCGATCTTTCGGATACGGTACTGGAGATCGGCTTAACACCCAACCGGTCCGATTGCCTCAGTTTGATCGGAATCGCCAGAGAGGTTGCCGCGATTCAGAAAACCTCGCTGACTTATCCTGAAATAAAACTTCCTGAAGGCAAGGGCGTCATCCGCCAGATGACATCCGTCTCGATTCTTGCACCCGACCATTGTCCCCGGTATGCGGCCAGAATACTGACAGGGGCCACGGTCCGTCCTTCACCGCACTGGCTTCAGGATCGACTGATATCCGTTGGCATCAGACCCATCAACAATGTGGTGGATATTACGAATTTTGTGATGATGGAAACCGGCCAGCCCCTTCATGCCTTTGACTTTGACCGTCTGGCCGGGCATCGCATCGTGGTTCGAACCGCTGTTTCCGGAGAGTCGTTTACCACTCTGGATCATAAAGCGCGCACCCTGACCGCCGATATGCTCATGATCTGCGACGGGGAAAAGCCGGTTGCCATTGCAGGGGTCATGGGCGGATTCAATTCCGAAATCGAACCGGCCACTCAATCGATTTTGATTGAAAGCGCCTGTTTTGATCCATCCAGTATTCGAAAAACATCCAAATATTTTGGGCTGAACACGGATGCCTCCCATCGGTTTGAACGCGGCGTAGATCCAGAAGGAACGGTCTTTGCACTGGACAGGGCCGCGGCACTGATGGTCGATATCTGCGGCGGTGTTTTGATTGAGGGGGTTATTGATGAACGTCCGGTTGTTCGGGAACAAAAGCCGCTTATTCTCAGCGCCGAAGCCACCAATCGACTTCTGGGAACGCAGATCGACGTCTCAGACATGGACAACATGCTTCAATCCATCGGTTTTACCGTTGAGCCGCTGAACCCGGATCAGCGCAAGGTGGTTCCGCCGTCATTTCGAGTGGATATTTCCCGGCCGGTTGATCTTGTGGAAGAAATTGCCAGGCTTTCCGGTTATGATCGGATCCCCACGACGTTTCCCGTTATCTCGGAAGGATCGGCCCGCTCTTTCCCATCACAAAATCCCAGGGAACAGATCCTGCGGCTGATGTCTGGTTTAGGCTTTTCAGAAACCATTGCCTACAGTTTTGTTCACCCGCAATCCTGTAAATACCTCAGGCTTGAACCCGACGATCCCAGGATGCGTGCCCTTCGCGTCCTCAACCCGTTGAGCGAAGACCAGGGGATCATGCGCACCTCGCTGATTCCGGGCGTTCTGGAGACAGTGTCCCGGAACATTTCCAGGCAGTCCAGAAACCTGAAGCTCTTTGAAATCGGCAATGTATTTGTCAGCAACGGCCAGGATGTCCTTCCGGATGAAATTGAAATGCTTTCAGGATTATGGACAGGTGCTCGTCAGGAAATATCCTGGCATGCGCCGGATACGGCGTGCGATTTTTATGATCTGAAAGGGGTGGTTGAATCGCTTCTGGCGGCCCTTCATATTCACGATATCCGGTTTTCCCGAAATGCGGCATTGTCCTGTCCTTATCTCAAACCCGGGGTTGCGGCCGGTATTCAGTGCGGCGGGCAAGTGGTGGGATATATCGGCCAGCTACACTCAGAAACTCTGGGCTTTTTTAATATCAAACAACCGGCATATGTCTTTGAGGTCGATATTCAGAAACTATTTGCCAGTGTGCCCGATGTCCATCAGACAGCGGCGATTCCCAGATTTCCGGCAGTTGCAAGGGACATAACGCTGATTCTTTCAAATGCCCTTGAATCCAGCAGGATCATAGAAACGGTTCTGGAAATGCATGATCCGCTCTTGGAGCGAATCATGCTGTTTGACGTGTTTGAGGGCGGACACCTTCCATCTGATAAAAAAAGCCTTTCTTTCCGGCTGACCTATCGTTCTGCTACCGGAACTCTGGAAGACGAGGCTGTCAATGAGCTTCATAAAAGCATTTCAGACAAACTGATTCAGGAATTTGATGCAACACTGCCTTAGTGAGCAGATAGCCAAGGAAATATCAGATATCGATCAATGCTCACTTTAGGATCAGGAATGTTCATGGGGTTCACTATGCCTGATCAAAAGATTCGGCCGGATAAACTGTTTTACAAGATTGGCGAGGTCAGCCGGATTGTCGGTCTGCCTTCACATGTCATCCGGTTCTGGGAGCACGAATTTTCGAAAATCAGGCCCCATCGCACCCCGTCTGGCCAGCGCCTGTTCACCCAACGAAATATTGAAACCATCCTTAAAATTAAACACCTGCTTTATGACCAGAAATATACCATAGAAGGCGCCAGGCAGTTCATGATATCCTGCAAATCCAGTCTGTTGCCATCGGTTCTATCTGAGATTCGGCTGGAGCTTGAACAAATCAAAGGCATTTTGTCCTGAAGACGGATAAACCGGACATCTGAGTCCCAGGGATCAGGGTCAGTAAAAACGCCGATCCTGGATCCCTGATGACGATTACGAATTTACGATAAATATTGACAATCTCATAATTTTAAGGTAATTTACCAAAGATAATTAGCGGGCATAGCTCAGCTGGTAGAGTACAAGCTTCCCAAGCTTGGTGTCGCGAGTTCGAATCTCGTTGCCCGCTCCAAAGTGAGTCCGTCTTTTCATTTAATTACTAAGTGAAATGCAGCGTTTTCATCTAGAGTGGTGGGGTTAAAGCGTGTAATTCTTCTTGTGGTTTATTACATCAGACATATTTTTTGATCTCACTGCATTAAATCAAATGAGAGGAAACGGGCATCAGCCCGTTTTTTTATTTTAATGACTGAACGATTTGACCGATTGACATCATCACGGAAAAAAGGAAAAAGAACAGAAATCCCTTTACCAAAGGCTTCTGGCTTAACAAGAGATGAAATCATTTCCAAAGTCAATGAACTGGCTGGCCCCTTGTGCGATGCTGAAGGCAAAGAGCTGGTTTATACAGAATACCAGCGTGAACCTCACGGGATGATTCTGCGCATTTATATCGATAAACCCGGAGGGGCAACCTTACAGGATTGCACGCATGTCAGCCGTCAGCTGCGGGATCTTCTGGATGTTCATCTGGATGTGAGTGACAATTACTACCTTGAGGTTTCATCGCCAGGGGTAAATCGCCCATTGGGGAAGCTGTCGGATTTTGTCAGATTTAAAGGGTGCCAGGCCAAAATTAAGGTTCTTCAACCGATTGATGGTCAAAAAAAATTCACAGGTGTCCTGTCTGGCGTTTTACAGGAAGCTGTTGCGATTCAGGTTGGCGACCGTATCGTTGAAATTCCCTATCAGGACATTACCCGGGCAAGGCTGGTCAATTATAATGGAGACATCTGATGCTCATTACAGATATTAAGCGCGTGGTTGAACAAATAAGTCGAGATAAGGGAATTGAAAAGGATATCCTGATTAAAGCCCTTCAAGAAGCACTGAAATCCGCAGCCCGAAAAAAATTTGGAAACAAGATTGATATCGAAACCCAATATAATGCCAAAACCGGTGAAATCGAAGTCTTTCAGTTCAAAGAGGTCGCAGATGACATAACGGATCCGGACATTCAGGTGAGTCTGGAAGAAGGGCGAAAGCTGGACCCTGAATGTGAAATCGGAGACAGCCTGGGCATGAAAATGGATACGGCAATTTTTGGTCGAATTGCAGCCCAGTCTGCAAAACAAGTCATTATTCAAAAAATGAAGGATGCCGAAAGGGACGCGGTTTATTCCAGTTTTGTTGATAGAAAAGGCGACATTATCAATGGGATTGTTCAGCGGATCGAACACGGAAACATCATTGTCAATTTAGGACAAACCGAAGCCATTCTTCCCGCGGACCAGCAGATTCCCAAGGAGTCCTATCGCCGGGGAGACAGGCTGCGCGCCTATATTCAGGATGTGAAGGAAGAATCCCGCGGTCCTCAGGTCATCCTGTCACGAACGCATCCCAATTTTTTAATCAATCTGTTCAAGACTGAAGTTCCGGAAATCAGCGAAGGCATTGTCGTGATTAAAGGTGCAGCCCGTGAACCGGGTGTCCGAGCCAAATTCTCAGTGCTTTCCAATGATTCGGATATCGATCCCGTGGGTGCCTGTGTGGGTGTAAAGGGGAGCCGGGTTCAGAGTGTTGTTCAGGAACTCAGAGGGGAAAAAATTGACATTATTCCCTGGCATATGGATGCGGCAAAATATGTATGCAACGCGCTGGCGCCTGCTGAAATCCTGAGGGTCATCATTGATGAAACCAAACACGCGATGGAAGTCATTGTTCCGGACGAATTCCTGTCCATTGCAATCGGCAAGCGCGGCCAGAATGTTCGACTGGCGTCCAAGCTGACCGGATGGCAACTGGACGTCAAAAGTGAAAAACAATACACCGATACCATGAAGGAAAACTACGATGTCCTGGCATCTCTTCCAGGGGTGAGCCCTTCTCTTGCCGATGCGTTGTGTGAAAAGGGCTTTTATTCGATCGAAGAGCTCAGCCATGCTTCAACCGAAGATCTTGCGGACATTGAAGGCTTGGAGGAAGAAATGGCATTAAATCTAATAAGTGCTGCAAGACAGGCTTTTTCGGGTTCTCAGAGGAAACGAAAGTCCGGAGACAAATCGTCTTCAGCCGTCAAGCCCGCAGATATTGAAGCACCTGATAAGGATAAGAGTCTTTAAGAGGGGCCTTATCTTGCGGCAACAAGATTCACACAGCGAGGGGCTTTTTGCATGTTTAGAAAGCTAAAGGGTTCGGGGCAGTTATCAAAGCTGGAACATCAGAAAAATTAAGGGGGGTAAATGGCAAAAATCAGAGTATTTGAACTTGCCAGGGATCTTAACATGACCAACAAAGTACTGCTTGAAAGAATGCGGGATCTGGACATTTCCGTAGTCAGCCATTTAAGCTCTCTGGAAGATGAAGACGTTGCCAAAATCAAGGAAAATGTCGTCGGTGGAAAACATAAAAAAGCTCAAGTCATACCAGCCAAGCCGACCATCATTCGACGACGCAGGGATACTGTTGCCAAAGAAGCTGTTCCCGATGAAAAACCGCCGCTACCGCCAATCCCCCCGGAAAAATCTGAAGCCTTTCCCGAAATTGCAGAACCGGGCGTGAAGGAATCCGAACACCCGCTTTCTGCCGAGATGCGCTTAAAGCAAGAAAAACCCGAACCCCCGGACATTCGAAAAACACCTGATTTTGCCGAAGCAGAAGAGCTGGACGTTTCCGAATCTGAAAATCCCGTTTCCGTAAAGCCAGTCAGCACTGAAGAACCGGCATTGATCATTTCTCCCGCAGTTAATAAACCGAAAACGACTAAGGCGCCTTCTGATATTGTGGAAATAGCGGTTGAGGAAGACAAGACAGAGCTTCCTGAAATAGAAGAAACAGAAGAACTCGTTTATGATGCGCTTTCCGTTCCCGAAAAGTCTTCGGTAGAATCATCGGGTTACCCCGAAATGCCGCTGGTTGAACCCACTGCCCTTACGCTGGAAGCCCGAATGGAAAGGGCCGGAAAAAAGAAAAAGAAACTCAAAAAGGATATGCCGGCCAAAATCATCAAGCTGCCTGCCCCTGTTCTTGATTCGCCGGTTCCGGATTTGGCCAAAACACCTGAACCCGTCCGACATCATGAAAAGGATCTGTCAATCGCCAGAAGGCCTAAATTCAAATCGGATAAATTCCCCCAGGCTGTTCCCGAAGTGCTTCCAATTGTTGAAAAGCCCAAAGAAGTCATTGTCAAGGACAAGGACAAAAAGAAAAAGAAGGTCGGTAAAGAAGCCGAGGAAGAGGTTGTAGATAAAAAGCTGGTTAAAAAGAAGGTTCCCTTTCGGAAAAAAGAAATCGTTGAAGGGGCCGATCTTTATTCCGACACACTGCGAAACCGGAAAGCCGGCCGAAAAGGTGGTAAAGGCAAACAGCTCCCGGTTCTGCAGAAACCCCAGTTGACCACACCCAAGGCGATCAAAAGACGGATTAAAGTGGATGACACCATCGTACTTTCCGAACTTGCCAAACGCATGGGGGTCAAAGCCAGTGAAATTATCGTGAAACTGATGGGCATGGGGGTGATGGCAACTCTCAATCAGATCATCGATTTTGATACTGCGGTTCTCGTTGCAACGGAATTCAATTTCGAGCTTGAAAGAGCTGCTTTTGAGGAAGACACGTTCTTGAAGGTCGAAAAGGACGATCCGGAAAAACGGATTGGAAGACCGCCGGTGGTTACCATCATGGGCCATGTGGATCATGGAAAGACTTCACTTCTGGATGTGATTCGAAAGACCCGTGTCACGGAAGGGGAGGCCGGAGGCATCACGCAGCACATCGGCGCTTATCACGTTACCACGGACCGAGGTCAGATTGTTTTTCTGGATACGCCAGGGCATGAAGCATTTACCGCCATGCGGTCTCGGGGGGCCGGTATCACCGATCTGGTTGTCCTTGTGGTGGCCGCGGATGATGGCGTCATGCCCCAGACCCTTGAGGCCATCAATCACTCCAGAGTCGCCAATGTTCCGATCATCGTTGCCATCAACAAGATAGATAAACCCGGCGCCGATATCGACCGGGTTCAGCGTGAGCTGGCCGATGCGGGTCTGGTTTCAGAAGATTGGGGTGGGGATACCATTTTCGTCAAGGTTTCCGCCAAAACCAACATCGGGATAGACACATTGCTGGAGATGATTCTCCTGCAGGCAGAAGTCATGGAACTGAAAGCAGACCCGGACAGACCGGCATTCGGTCACGTTGTTGAAGCCAAGCTGGATATCGGACGTGGTCCGGTGGCCACGGTGCTGGTGCAACAGGGAACGCTACGGGCAG
>CAIVVZ010000015.1 GCA_903909505.1 uncultured Desulfobacteraceae bacterium | reverse complement strand
GGTGTTCTTTGAATGTTCGAACCATTCGCAAAATGTTGTTACGTATCAGGCGAGGATCGATCCCGCCAAGGCCGTCATTGGCCCCTGTGCACAGAATAACGATGTCGGGTTTCAGCGATAGCACCCGGTCGATGCGGGACAGCAGGCCGCTGCTGGTCTCGCCGCTGATGCCGGCGTTAATGACTGTGCAGGAAAATCCCTCTTTCTGAAGCGTTGCTTCAAGAAGGGCCGGATAAGCCTGGTGTTCTTCAACTCCATACCCCTCGGTGAGGCTGTCTCCCAAAGCAACGATGGTGATGGCGTGAACAGGCTGACGGGGCGCTGGCTGAGAAGGACTGGAACCTTTTTCTCCGCAGCTGGCCACACAGATTGCGGACATGACGCCTCCCAGGATCAGCAGTATTTTATGAATCTGATTATGAAACCGCATGGCAATGGCGAAAAATCACCTGAAGGTTCTTGCCAGTTTTATATTTTGCACTCTTTTCATACAATATAAGGATAGAGAATGCAATGCAACAGGGCCAAAATATAAAACTGGCATGCTGGATTGCTGAAGTCCTTCGAAAACATCGGGGCATGACCCGGAAACTGTTTGCAAACCCGCTTCACCCGTATACGATCGGGCTTTTTAATTCGCTTGATCAATGGGTTGCTCGCCTCCACGGATTTGTATTGCATGTTAAGAGATTACTTGTTAGGGGTTCTTTAGAAATCAGCTTTGAGCAGACGGTCAAGCGAGCTTGAAACAGCGGAAATATCTTTCTCCATGACATGCGTGTATATCTCTGTGGTTTTGACATCGGCATGGCCCATCAGCTCCTGAACCACCCGGATATTGACCCCGTTTTCCAGCAGATGCGTGGCGAACGAATGCCGAAACGTATGGCAACTGACCCGTTTGGTGATGCCGGCTTTATCCACCGCCGATTTTACTGCTTTTTGCAGACCGGATTCAAGAACGTGGTGACGTCTGGTGGCTTCACTGCGCGGGTCCTTGCCCCCCTTCGCATCCCGCACGTAAAGAATATTGCGATCCATATCCAGGTCCTGCACCCGCAGGCGGACACATTCCATGAGGCTAAGTCCGCAGCCGTAAAGTATTTTGGCCATGAGCAGGTGTGTTCCTGCCATATGAGCCATTACGCGCCCAACTTCAGATTGCGTCATAACCGTTGGCGGACGCACATGTCTTCTGGCTTTAACCGGTTCGAGTTGATCTTCAACCGGCTGGTCCAGTACGTGGCGGTATAAAAAAATGATGGCAGTGCCTGCTTTTGAGTTGAAGCGGAGACCCGGCCCTGGGTGGCCAAATGGCTTAAAAAAGCGTCGATATGGACTTTTCCCAACGTACCTGTTCCATCAGCTTCAATTTCGGATCGGGTTTAAATTTGGGCTTGTTTTCCATGTTAATTATCTTAATATTTGAATAGATGGAAAATTTTATATTATATATTAGCGATAGATGGAATGGTTTTCATCTATTCATACTGTTATGTTGTTGAAGCATTGTTCTAACGGCACTCCATATAGTGATAGCTTTTTGATGATGGAATTAACATGAAATTTAAAAACAGAAATTTACGTGCAATCGCAGAAGCTGTCATAGGAGACGCGGAGTTTTTTCCCTATCGCTCCAGTAGCTACATCACTCAGTTCTTCGAAGAGTGCGATCTTGATTTCGTTCATGATGGTTCGACTCGGTGGGCTTGGACTGCAGATAGACTGTCAGAATTGCTACAAGAGCCACAACCAGCAGCTTATGCCTTACCAGATCGCTTTGTTCATGTGCTGAGAGTGTTAATGCACAAGTCAGATGCGGAAACGAATGATCTAGATCGTTCACAAGCACTTGAGGCATTGAACCAACCATTGTCGCGTGAGGGATATGAAGCGTTCTACGGTGATGATAATCTGCTCTACATTCGTCATATTGGGACAAAAACTATATCAACACATGTTAATCCACACCGCCCGTTCACACCGAAAGAAATCGAGAAAAGGGAACAGCTGCTTGCGTATCTGGATAAATGCTCTGAGGATGAGTTAATTGAAGAATTTTTGCTCCCACTCTTCCGGCAACTTGGTTTTCATCGTATTACGTCTGCCGGTCATAAGGATAAGGCACTTGAATACGGAAAAGACATTTGGATGCGATATATTCTTCCTACGCAACATGTCCTATATTTCGGAGTTCAGGTAAAAAAGGGAAAACTCGACGCTGCAGGTATGAACAAAGGATCGAATACCAACGTAGCTGAGATACACAATCAGCTTCTCATGATGTTAGGTCATGAAATATTTGACCCAGAAACAAATAGGAGGGTCCTTGTTGATCATGCATTTATTGTTGCCGGCGGTGAGATCACGAAACAAGCTAAAAATTGGTTAGGCCAGAAGCTGGATGCCTCGAAACGAAGTCAGATACTTTTTATGGATCGAGAGGATATCTTGAATTTGTATATCGTTAGCAGTTTACCTCTACCCGATGGGGCAATCCCGAAGCCGGTATACCCACAAGATGATGATATTCCGTTCTAAGGAAATTAAACGGTGAATAAACAACATAACCATCTGCTCATAGGGACGCGAAAAAGCGTCGCGCCCCATAGCAGCACGTTAGGCTTCACAAAACCCATCTTTCAAGCCATCATCCCCGTGACCATAGTGGAGGAAATGCGTGAAAACGAAGACGCTCATTGCCGTGCTCGCCCTAGTTCTGGCTCCATTCTCACTGCTGGCTCAGCCGTCATCCTCGACCGCTGATTCTCTCAAGGTCATTGGTGATTTCGCAGATCGCCTATGCCAAACTGTTCCGATCAACGTCAGTTCCGACAAAGTTGAACTGACAGGAACAGCCAAGGCGGAGCTTGAAGGAGTTGTCAAGAAACTCGCCAATCTAGGTGTCTCAGGTGCAGCGAAGTATGACAGCGCCTCGTCACAGAATGTCCTGCAAACGGATCTGGCAAAGGTCTTGAACGAGTCGCGCAGTTGCAGACTTCAAGTTTGGAATGATCTCAAGGGAAAGTTTGAAATCGGCACCCCAACCGCAACTTCGAAGAACTGCGCCACATTTCCGGGAACGGACGTCTGTATGTGTATCGCCAATGAGAACTCTGGCTGGAGAGGGCCAGGCCAACCGACATGCGCGACCGAAAAGACGTCTGGCACTTGTAGGTGCCCTACGCCGCAAGGCTGGTTTGATGGAACCGTAAAGATGCAATAGGTCGCCAGTGAAGCCTAACGAATAAGGATAGATTGTGAGAGCGAAGCGAACCACAATCTTATCCGTTGGTTGGACGAGCCCGATTGCTTTATATAAGGAAATATCTTTTTTTGAAAGAGGTTTTAAGAGAAGCTTTAACGAGGTACGCTTTTTTTCAGGGCATGGGTGCGCTTTAGCATTTAACATGCTTAATATCCATCTGAATTATTTCATAAAGTTTTAAACCTCCTGTTGGAAGTTACTGCCAGCCCTTGCCGTAAAGTTAAGTTACCCTGATTCCAGTGCAGGATAACGAAAACCAAGAATAGTCATTGGGGTTTGACAGCAGGAGCACATAAAAGCAGGTCTTGGCCGCTCTTTGAAAACTTTAATAAAAACCCGCAAAATCAATTTCACAACAGACACCAATGTTTATGAATATCCGGAATGGACTGTATTGATGGCGGCAACCAATGGCGGACAACTTGATGTTGTAAAAAATGTTGGTTCGAAAAGGAGCAGCCCTATATATGCGGGATAAAGATGGCAAAACAGCGCTGATGATAGCTGAAGGGAGAAGGCAGATTCAGATAGCTGAGTTCCTTGAAGTCGCAAAAGCCGAAAGTATAAAAAGGAAGAATGACCAATAATCATATTGGGAGGACACGCCAGACATAAATCTGCTGGGCGCCAATTTTGCGTTTACCGCCTTTGGAACCCTGGGGCATGGCGCCGGCAAACTCACCGAAGAGACAAGGTCGAAATCCAATGGTTTTTATTCTTGACTTGAACATCAGAAACTCCATAATGGCTGCATCTAAAGGCTTAAATACCGAATGCGGGTGGTAACAAATCGACTTTTTAGTTACGGGAGTGAATCCGATGCATTTAAGAGACAACCGATTCATAAAGGCAACTTTTTTAATGATCGCAGTCTGCACCCTTGCCGGCTGCAGCGGGAAGCTGATC
>CAIVVZ010000014.1 GCA_903909505.1 uncultured Desulfobacteraceae bacterium | reverse complement strand
GGCACACTTATTTCTCTCCAAACCGAATTTCTAAAATTGTGAAAGAGCTATTTTGCTTCTTTGAGCCAAATTTTCGTTATGAACTATCCGTAACTACTAAATAGCGTTCATTTCTGTTTTTGAGTTTTTACGAGTTCATCAGCTTTACCCGGTTATAAATGTAGCCGGTTTTGCCTGTAATCGTCAAGATATATTCTCTGTTTCAGCTTGAACGTCCCCAGACCGCAGACACCGGGCAAGGACAGCAGCACGCTTAAACACCAAGTAAACAAGGCAAGGCATGCTGAAAAATCGACATGTGAGCGATAAGGTGATTTGCTCGAGTGTAAGTCAATAAATTTATTTGGACAAAAAATTCTATGGCTTTCCATGTAGCCATCATTAACGCAGATTTTATCCCAGTAATAATCTTAATAATAAAGCCTGACATATTATACAAAACAACTCGTTAAATAATGATGTTTTTTACTTTATCGGTTGCAAATCTTGGCGCCGCAGTTGTCATGGAACGAAACATGAAACCTGTCAATTTATTGTGCCCAGCGCTGGTGTAGTTATTGATAAGCTTCCTGTTTCCCCCTATGATCAAAGCGCTGACTCAGTAAGGCTTCGCATAGCATGTCTGCGGACAAAATACGAACCAATGAAATCAATGTTCGCTCGTTTATCATTTTGTCTAGTGTTTGGGGTCTTTGACCTCACGCGAAACCGCATAAATGCTGGGTCGTGTTTTTGAACACTGGACAAAATGAGCCCTTTTGTCTAAGGTTTTATCAGGGAAGCCTGTTTTATTCTAGTTAAAAATTGACAATTGATTCAGAACTATCATACAGGACTATTTATTATATATATTCACAATTTGTTATATGTAAAAAATATCAATAAAAGAGAGAAGAATATGACCTCAAAAAAAAGTCTAATGGCATTACTCGTTATTTTTATTTGTTGCAATGTATATGCTGGCTATGTTCATGCTGAATGGTCAAGTAACCCATCAGTAAACACTGCGATCTGTACAGCGGCAAATGATCCGTATTATTATACCACACCCATCATAATCAGCGATGGTAGTGGCGGGGCCATTATCACATGGAATGATGGCCGCCGTAATGGTAGTATTTACGACATCTATGCACAGCGGATCAATGCCAGCGGAGCGGTTCAATGGCCAGTAGACGGCGTGGCGATCAGGACAACGCCAGATGAGAACTATGTCCCATCCGATCCCGCCATAACCAGCGATGGCAGTGGCGGGGCCATTATCACATGGGTTGAAGGCGGCAGTGTTAGTGCCCGCGCCGGCATGTATGCACAGCGGATCAATGCCAGTGGCGTGGTTCAATGGCAAGCAAACGGCGTGGCGATCTCTACAGCGTCAAATGGCTCTCCGTATGCTCCAGCCATAATCAGTGATGGTAGCGGCGGGGCCATTATCACATGGGAGGGTTACCGTAGTGATAGTGTCCGCATCTATGCACAGCGAATCAATGCCAGCGGCTCGATTCAATGGCCAGTTGACGGCGTGGCAATCTGTCCTGCGACAAATGGTCAGTATAGTCCTATAATAATCAGCGATGGCAGTGGCGGAGCCATTATCACTTGGAGTGATTTACGTAGCGGTAAATTAGACATCTATGCACAGCGGATCAATGCCAGCGGAGCGGTTCAATGGGCGGCAACCGGCGTGGCAATCTGTACTGCGGCAAACAATCAGTATTCTCCAGCCATAACCAGCGATGGCAGTGGCGGAGCCATTATTACGTGGAGTGACCGTAGCGATAGTAATATCAGCATCTATGCCCAGCGAATCAATGCCAGCGGAGCGGTTCAATGGCCAGTAGACGGCGTGGCGATCTGTACTGAGGAAAATAGTCCGCTTTATTATTCTCTTTTTCCCACCATAACTCGCGATGGCAATGGCGGGGCCATTATCACTTGGGGTGATTACAGAAGTGGTAGTAATTACGGCATCTATGCACAGCAGATCAATGCCAGTGGCGCGGTTCAATGGACGGCAAACGGCGTGGCAATCTTTACTGCGGCAGATGAGAAATATCACCCCCCTCCCGCCATAACCAGCGGTGGCAGTGGCGGAGCCATTATCACATGGGTTGATAGCCGTAATGTTAGAAATTTCAACATCTATGCACAGCGGATCAATGCCAGTGGCGCGGTTCAATGGACGGCAAACGGCGTGGCAGTCTGTGCTGCGGCAAACAATCAGTATTCTCCCGCCATAACCAGCGATGGCAGTGGTGGAGCCATTATCACATGGGAGGATCACCGAAGTATTTTCAATGGCGACATCTATGCACAGCGGATCTACGCCAACGGAACATTAACGCCAACACCAACAGTGTGCACGGCAACTTTAGATGGAAATTTATTGCTTCATATACCTTATCTTTCCCTTGTCAATCCGGCATCGGGAACCCTATCGCTTTGGGCAGATTTGACCTATGATTCCAATACGTCAACCTATGATTCCAATACGGGATATGCTAATTTAATTTCTTTTAAATTGACAGATTATGCTATTATAAACGATCCTTCCTTTTCATGTGCAGCATCAACACTATCCAACAATTTGACAATCAATATCCCTGACATTCTGCTCCCTGATGGAACCACACATTATTGGGTAGAGTTACAATACAGTCCGACTCTTTCCACCGACGGGAATTTCTACTGGATTGTTCCATACCATGGATTTGTTTTTTTTTGATTACAGCTTCAGGACAGTAATTTGGGAACCGATGAGCCAGATATCTGTGTATATAATCAGGTACCATCAGCAAAGGTTTAACTCTCTATTGGCTGGTGTTTTTTTCTCCGGTTCTGAACCCAAAAGTTTTTTCAAACCGCTCTGGATTGGTAGCGGTTTTTCTATAATATCCGGCCATTCCAACACTGGACAAAATGAACCAAACTGTCTAATGTTCCTTGAGGCTGGTGCAGTGTTTTGCTCATGTGTATGGGGATTATTGTTTTGCACAACTTCCGGATCTTGGCGTATCAATGCTGCCTGGAAGAGCCTTACAATATCTTATGTCAACGCCAAACTTTTTAAACCGCACCGATATTTTTCAGACTCCTTTCTGTTTGCTCGATCTTTACCTGGCGCTTGGGTTACAGAATGGGATTCACTGGCAATTCTCTGGTTGATATAGTACAGGGTGTCATGCGAAAATTGGATTCTCATGGCCTGTTCAGGGCTCAGGTTCAGCCAGATCTTCAGGAAAACCCGGTTGACCGCTGCATGGCCAACAACCAGAATCGGGTCATGCATCAAAATTGCGTTTATGTGGCGGATTGCCTCTTTCACGCGGGTTTCGGCGCCCTGATAACTTTCCCCATCCGGCGGCGAATCCTCCCAGGTTGATCGGATAAATCGACGGTCCGGAATGACAACTTCGCGTGGTTTTCCTTCCCACTGTCCGCAGGAAAGCTCTACAAGACCATCCAGGATTTGGATGGGCCACCCGGTTTGAGCCGCAAAAATTCCGGCGCTTGCCAAGACCCTGCCGATGGGGGAAGAGACAATCATCCCCTGGTGGCTTTCCGGCAAAAGAGCAGCCAGCTTCCGGGTCATGGCCAACCCTTCAACGGTGAGCGGATAATCTCGCTGCCCGAGGATGATCCCCTGACGGTTGGCTGTGGTTTCACCGTGTCTGGCAAGAATAATGCGTGCCGGGTGTGCGGGCGTCGGCTTCATCGCTGTATCCATAATGTTTTTTTCTCTGCGGATTGAAATATATCACAGTATCATCGTGTTTGAAATTCGGTCGCCACTGGCTTTCTTGCCGGATTATTCCCAAAGGCCGAGACTGACATCCATTGGACTGTCCGCAGTTTTAAAAAATGACGCGCGATATCGGCAGAACGGCTTATTCCGTACAGCATTGCACATCAGTATGCAGATTTCGTTCAAGGACAGTGGAGGGAGGGGTGCGTTTCAGTGCGGCTTGCAAGTTTATGGAGTGAGCGGCTTCGGCTGTTTTTTATACTCCGCCCGTTGTTGTTCTTGTTCTTTATAACGGGCTTGCAAGGCGGGGTCGGTGACTTTGCCCAACACTTTATTATCGTCGGCCAACTGATCGCCCTCCAACCCCTTGGTTTTAACGACGTGCCTTGCCAGTTGACCGGAGCCAATCGCTGTACGCAAAAACGGTTTCAAATAAACATCAAGTATGCCCTTACCTGGCTGGTCAATTTCATACGTAAGTGCTGTTAAATATTGCTCCTTGTTGGTAGCCCCCCAGTCGATACTGATACCTGCACGTTGAGCAAGTTCGGTGTGTATAACCATAATAGTGCGACCGTTGCCGTCAAGAAAGGGATGTCCATAAGCCAGATATCCCATAACTTCGCCTGGTTTATCTTCCATGAAGGCTTTATCTTGCCCAAGCTGCAAGGCATACTCGATAGCAGTCTGAATATCTTTGGGGTGAACGAAGAGAACACTGCCCTTGCTCACTGCTATGTCTGGCGCGGTCTGCAAACGATCTTGTCCTGCCCAAGGGTACATATCTTTAAAAAGCGTTTTATGCGTTTCAAGGACTTCCCTATATGAAAGATGAACAATGATGGAAAGGTGTCTGAATGCTTCTTCAACCCCCTCGACAAACGAGCTGTGTTCAAGATGTCTGATAATTTCAGGGTCTTTTTCTCCGAACAAATTTCGGAGATATCCCCGCGTTTCAAAATCGCCGAAAGGATCAAACATCACAGCTTCGCTTCCCGCAAATAGTTTACCTGAAGCTTCAGGGCTTCAGGGCGGCTGAGGTGACCGGCTCGCTGTAACGCAATCAAGAGCAGTTCAATTTCATCAAGGGAAACGTCATCATCTGCAAGTCGCGTAACGTCACGCGCCCAAGCATCGGTTGCCGTTTCAGTATAAGCAACCTGATGACGCTTGGCCAAAGCACGAATATCGGCGGCGGTATCTTTTTGTTGTTGGTCATTCATCTTAATTTTCCATGCGTGAACCTGCGGACTGTGTTACGAATGCCTTCCTCAATCTTGATTTCACCCCTCGCCGCCCGTTTCATCTCTTCGACAACATCCGGCGGGACTTTCAGTCCTTCAAGTGTTTGCTGCGCAACAGCGTTCGCAACGGCATTCAAATTATAGCTGATTTGTTGTTTTCTTGTCATCGGCAGAGCCTCCACCTTTTATATAACACATTCCCGCAAAAGTTGCACCAGTGAAGGCATTGCCGGACATTGGACAAAATGAACCAAACTGTCTGATGGGTGCCGAATGCACGGGTGTCGGCTTCATCGTTGTTTCCATAATGTTTTTTTCTCTGCGGAATGAAATATATTACAGTATCATCGTGTTTGAAAGCCGGTCGCCATTGGCTTTCTTGTCGGAAGATCCCATTATTCCCTTGTAAATCCCGATATCTTCCAGTACTGTCAATCCCGTCAGGACGTCTGCCGGCGGCGCTTCCCGACTTCAGCCCAGCTTCAAATCGGTCGGCCGTTTTTCCGGGCAACCGTAATTCGACGCAAAAAATCATGAAAGACCCCACACTGCCATTCGACCAATTCCTCCGGGACCGGATTGTTCTGAGAGAATGTCTGATTCACATTAAAAACCCGGAGTCGGACGGAATACGGCTTTCATCCGATTCATCATCCGGCATGCCGCGAATTTCCTTTACATGCCCCACCCCCGACCTGTCACGGTTCAACCAGATATCGTTTACAGCCGTCAATATTTCAAATCGCCCGATATATGTGGAAATGAAATTGTTTCACGGCTCCGGAAAGACGGAATTGATTGATACGCCCATATCTCTTTCCGGAGGGCGCGAAGTCCTGCAGCCCGGCCAGCAGACAAAATTGAAATTTCCGTTTGAGGCGTTTGGCACTTACGGCATTCCAGACGGCTGGAACAACATAATATCCATCGAAATTATCTTTAAACCCGATAAAACCGATCAAGCTCGGGATGTGGTTATCGTTGAAATGGGTTCTGTTTTTGGAGAAAACCGGATCATTCCCAAAGGCCCGAGACTGACCTCCACCGGACTGTCCAGGGTTTTAAAAAATGACGCAACGTATCAGAAGACAGAACGACTGGCTCCTTACAGCGCCGAGCATCCACAAGCCCTTAACATTCCCCCTCCCCATTCCTTCCACCGGGAACATGCGGAGGACATCCTTCGGGGCTGGATCATGGGAAGACAACTTTCCTGCCCGATTCCATGGAACCAAAGCCATCTCGGGCTTCTGGAGTGGGCCCATTTTCTCAACCGCCATCATTTCCTGAGAAATGTGGTTCAGGCTCTGGCTGAAACCGGCGATGTCCGCTACGTGGCATATCTGGATGAAGCGGTTTGCGACTGGATTTCATCAAATCCCGTTCCCGTGAATTCAAATGGCGGCGCAGGCCCCTGGTGGGAAACCCTGAGCGTTGCCTGGCGGCTCTGGGAATGGCTCTGGATCGGAGGAATCGCTTGGCCACGCGCGTCCTTCCGGGAAACCGTCAAGGAGATGATGCTCCGGTCATTCTGGGAACACGCCCATCACCTCATGGATCACCAGGGGCACCCGAACAACTGGATGATTGTGGAATCCGCGGCATTGGCCCTTGCCGGGATGTACCTGTCCGAATTTCAGGAAGCGGAAGCATGGCTGGAAACAGGAATCCGGCGTCTGAAGAACGAATTTATCAGGCAATTCATGGATGACGGCACCCATTATGAATTGTCTCCACTTTATCAGGCCATCTGCCTTCAAGCGCTTCTGGATGTCAAGAGGGTGGCAAGTCTTCAGGGCATCGCCTTGCCGGATGTGTTCGGCGCACCCCTGGAAAAAGCAGTTGAATACCTTTCCGCACTTTGCCGTCCGGATTTTACCTGGCCGGCTTTCAATGATTCCGGAAGAGTGGTAGGTGATTACACCGCTCTGATGGGACTGGCGGGCGATTTGTTTCATAGAAAGGATTTTATCTGGATTGCAACCAGGGGCAGGCTCGGCTCTCCCCCGGATGGAACCATGAAGATATTTCCCGATGCTGGCATCGGTATCATGAGATCCGGACATGATCCGCAAGCGCATTTTTTGGCATTCCGGGCAGGTCCGGCAGGGATGACCCATATCCATGAAGATGCGCTTTCCCTTGAAGTCGTTGCGTATGGAATTCCCTGCCTGATAGATCCTGGCATAACGAGCTATGCGCCGGGACCCATGACCGACTATTACCGCAGCGCGGCTGCCCACAACACGCTTCTTCTGGATGGGAAGGGGCCGCTTCGGTCCCTGCTTGGCTTTCAGGAAAGGACTCAATCGGCCAGGGATCAATTCAACGGCTTCAATCATGGCAGTGTCAATGGCATGATCGGAACCTGCCATGATTATCGGGATGAATCCGGAGCGGTTTTCCAGATCACCCGAACGGTCTTGTTTGTTGCCCGTCACTACTGGGTAATACGAGATACGGCAATTGGGACGGGCATCCATACCCTTACCGCATGCTGGCAGTTTTTTCCGGGCAATGTCGAAATGGATGCCAGAACGTTAATCATACGATCCATGGATCAACAAGGAAAGGGAATAGCCCTCATCCCTTATGCCGGGTTTCATCAAGCCGGAATTCAATCCTTCAAAGGCAACTTGAATCCGCCCTGTGGCTGGATTTCCATCAATGGTGAAGACATTCCGGCAAGCCATTTCCGGTTTTCAGTCCGAGCCATGCTTCCCGTCACCCTGGACTGGATACTATGCCCGGTTTCGGTGCCATGCTACGCGTTTTGGGAGAGCCCGGATTTCGCGTCAAGGATGGCTGACCTTTTCAGGAATTTTCACAATACAACCGGAAAAAATTTTCCATAATAAAATCGATTGTTTCCTTATTGACATGGAAGGGCTCCCTGTCATGGGTGAACATTGTTTTGCCCAGGATCATTCTGTAGG
>CAIVVZ010000013.1 GCA_903909505.1 uncultured Desulfobacteraceae bacterium | reverse complement strand
CGTTGAAAGGCTGACGCCCCGGGATTTATCTTCCTCATCCTCTTTCTTGTCTTCCCGAACCAGGGCCGCTTCTTCCAGATATTCCACGATCGAGTCTTTCTGAGAGGCCGAATACATCAGCTGTTCGATGTTTTCCTGCCTGGAGGTAAAGTCCATGGTGTCGGACTTGACGTGTTCCTTCAGATAGGCCATGTAATTGACCCGATCGAGAACCGTCTGGATCGCTTCCGCAGGCTTCATGTCCCGGATATCATCCAGAAGTTCCAGGAGCGCCTTGAGGGCTTGATAGACTTTTGGGGCCAGAATCGTCTCGTTCAGGGCGATTCTGGCCGCTTCCTGAAGGCTGATGTCAGAGGTTTTCAAGGATATCAATTTTTTTACAGCCCCTGGACCCAGGCCGCGCTTTGGCGTGTTGACGATCCGTTCAAATGCCGCATCATCTTTGGAGAATGCCGCGGTGGTCAGGTAGCAGTTTAAATCCAGGATCTCCTTCCGCTCAAAAAAACCTTTTCCGCCCAGCATGCGATACGGAATTCCCGCCTGGCGGAATGCCTTTTCAAAGGACAGGGAACAGAATTTGGTCCGGTACAGGACCGCCATTTTATCCAGCGGAATTTCCATGCCTTTCAGACTGAGAATCTTTCTGGAAATCCAGTCAGCCTCCTCGTTGTCATTATCAAAATCGTAGAGTTCCACAAGGCCGCCGTGTTTTTCTGAAAAGCATTTTTTCTCAAGCTTGTGGGTATTGTATCCGATCAGGTCATTGGCAACCTGAACGATTTCATCGGCGGAGCGGTAGTTTTGCTCCAGTCTGAAAATTCTTGCCCCGCTGTACTTTCCCTGGAAAGACAGAAAATGATCCACATTGCTGCCCCGAAAGGAATAGATGGCCTGCCAGTCATCGCCCACGCAAAAAAGCTTGCCGTTCCGCATCAACAGCCCGGTCAGTTCTTCCTGAATGTTGTTGGTATCCTGGTATTCATCGCAGAGAATATAATCAAAGAGATTCTGATAATAGGATCTGATGGATTCATGATCCCGAAGGAGGTTGCGCGTCAAAAAAAGAATATTGTCAAAATCCACGGCATTCCTGGATTTCAGCTCCTGCTCATAGCGATGGAAAATATCGATCATCCGCTTTCTGGCAACCCGCGGCTTGTGCGTAAAATAGGTCTCCGGAGATCCCGAGTTTTTGGCATGGGAGATTTCCGCTGCAATGACGGGTACAAAAGATTTTTCGATGTTCATTTCTCCGACAGCAATATCCTTAATAAGTTTTTGCTGTTGATAGGATGCATAGATTTGCAGCGGTGGCTGGTATCCCAGGAGCGTGCAATGTTCCTTGAAGATTTTATAGCAGGCGGAATGAAAGGTGCGGACCCACGGAAATTGATAGAGCGGAATGCCGGTCAGTTCCACCAGTCGGGATTTCATTTCCTCGGCGGCCTTATTGGTGAACGTAATGGCCAGAATGCGGTCCGATGGAATGTCGCACGCTATCAGGTGCGCTATTTTGGCGGTTAAGGTCCGGGTTTTTCCGGATCCGGCCCCGGCAACGACCAGGGTGGGGGAATCCAGATATTCGACAGCCTGTTGCTGCTGACCAGAAAGATTCATGATGTTCCGATATTTATGTGATTGCCCTTGAGGGCGGGGAAATAAACGATGGGCGCTGCATGAGACGGCCCATCGTTCAAGGATTCATACCATCAGGACAGCATCAGACCGACCGGGCAATGATCGGATCCGAGTATGTCATTATCAATGAAGGCATCTTTGATCCGGCCATTTTCCATTAGATTTTGAGAAACGATAAAATAATCGATCCGCCATCCGATATTTCTGGATCTGGCGCCAAACCGGTAGGTCCACCAGGAATACTTTACGATATCCGGGTACAGATACCGAAACGTGTCCACGTATCCGTTTTGAAGAATGCGGTCCATCCAGTCCCGTTCAATCCGGAGAAATCCGGAATAATTTTCATTGGCCTTGGGGTTTTTCAGATCGATTTCATTGTGAGCCGTATTGAAATCGCCGCTGATGATCACGCTTCGGCCTTGGAGGCGATAGCGATCGGCATGGGCAAAAAACGCCTCATAAAAACTGAGCTTGTATTGCAGGCGGTCTTCTCCCATCTGACCATTGGGGAAATACACATTGAAGAAAACAAAGTCTCCAAAATCCATTTCACAAATT
>CAIVVZ010000012.1 GCA_903909505.1 uncultured Desulfobacteraceae bacterium | reverse complement strand
GGCAATTTTCAGGGACTGTCCAGTCAATTCATTCGCATTTCGCTGAAAACCCGCGATGTAAATCAGATACTGACGGACAGGCTGCGCGAATACTGTGAAAATAGCAATACAACAGGCCATAACCTTAGACAAAAACTATGATCCGTCTGTAGTATTGGAAACGTTTTTCGAATACTCGAGCAAATTTTTATATTCCACGGTCAGATTGTCCCGCTCTTGCACGAGTACCCGGTAACGCTCGGGGTCAGCCGCACTTCCGCCGGCACGATCCAATTCAGCAAGAGCAGATTGCTGGGTTTTTAATTTCTGTTTCTGATCTTTAATTTTACGCTGTAAAGCGGCGATTTCAGTTTTTTGTTTATCAGACTTAGCCTTAAGCTGATTAACTTCAGACTCCAGAATGGAAAGATCGCGCTCCAACCTGGCCACGCGTTGCTGTTCCAATGTTAACTGATAATCCCGCAACTGAGCCTCGCTTTCCAGCGTCTCTGATTGCTCCTTTAGCTCCTGATTATAAGCCTGCTGACGGTTTAATTCATCCTGGCGATCCCGAACACGAGCATCATAGGCTCCGGAGCTAAGACCATGCAACCCTCCCAAAAGCCCACCCTGCCTGGGATCATTGCTCACTGCGCAGGCGGTCAAGACTGCAGTCAATACGATTGTAATCATGAGCTTTCTACACATAGCTATTTCCTCAACGTAGTCGATTCATTCAGTTTAGCCATTTCTACACTTCGGGCATCAAGCACGGCAATGTTCTCTTTAAGTGTGTTGACTTCCTGATTGAGTTTTTCCACCTTCGCCTGATCTTGCGACTTATTTATACGTTGCTGATCCTGGTCCAAAGCTGCCAACTCCTTGTTCAAGCTGCTTTTGCGCTGGTCAGATTCACTGATCCGTTTTTTAATCTCATTTTGTTTGGCTTGCAGTGCGGTAGCCCGAGCCTGGCTTGTACTGGATTGGGACTTAAGCTCAGCGATTTGCTGGTCCAAGATCTGAATTTGAGCTGCTGTTTGATTATTGAATTCCTCCAGGTCGCTGTTGTATTTCGCAAAAACCTGTATCTCACCGTCCAGACGGTCCTCCTCGTTGACATATTGTTGTTTACGGCTCGCAACCGAACTTCCCACCGCATATCCCCCGGCTCCTCCCAACAACGCCCCTACTCCAGCTCCGACCAACATGCCATTGTTACCCCCCAAAACCTTGCCAAGAACACCACCTAAAACGGCTCCAACGCCGACTCCAACGGCAGTCCCCTGTGCTTTGGTATAATTGGCATCATCACTGGTTGAGTCAGAACCGGGCGTGGTTCCTGTAGTAGCGCATCCAGAAAGCAGTACCAATGCAACACCCGCAATTATTGGTTTTTGAAAAAAACATTTCACGATATCACATCCTCTTTTGTCGTTTGTTCCTTGTATCAATCAACAAAATTGCAACACTTTGTTTTAACTAGATGTTCAAGTTTTTTGATTCCGGAATAAGGCGCTGGCTTTTTCCACCCGGTTCCTGCCGTTCCTCTTGGCCTCGTACAGGGATAGGTCCGCGCGGGCGGTCAATGTCTTCGGCGTGTCCCCGACCCTGAATTCGGCCACGCCGAAGCTGCACGTCAAATGCCCGACCCTGGCGAACGAATGACTGTCGATGACGCTGCGAATCACCTCCGCCACTAACGCAGAGTTGGACTCGTTCTGCTGGGTAAGGATGATGATGAACTCATCCCCGCCCCATCTGGTGATGATGTCGCTCTCTCTGGTATTTTGGCGGACGATTCGGGTCACGGCTTTCAGGATTTCGTCCCCGACCTCGTGGCCATGGGTGTCGTTGATCGTCTTGAATAAGTCAATGTCGTAAAAAACCAGGGAAAAGGGGATCTGATAACGCGAGGACCGGGCTATTTCTATCGACAGGAATTCATTGAACCTCAATCTGTTGTAGACACCGGTCAAAACGTCCTTTTCGGCCTTGTTCTCTGCTTCCTGCCAAAGCTCATAGGCGCGTTCGCGCGCCGCTTCGTGTTTCCGGAGCAGGTCGGCGGCAAGCAACAAGGCATTGGCCACCTCGCTGGTTTCAGCAAGTTCGAAATGGCCCAGCGACACGGTTTCACCTCGCCCAAGGGCCAGGGCGGGCGCAATCAAGCCCTGCACGGACCGGGTGATGATCCGGGAGATGACCAGGGCCAGTCCCATTCCAAAGAGCAAAAGCACACTCATACTCGCCATCACCCACTGAAACCACTGCTTAAGCTCATTGGCCATAACCGCTTTGGAAGTGCTGACCAGCACCGTCCATCCGGTAATGTCCGAACGCCGAAAACTGACAGTGGAGAGTGCTCCCTCCATGTTGACCCCCTCGGTGGTACCTTGCTTTTCAACGGCTATCAATTGCATCAGAGGCGGAGATATGTGCTTCCCGGTATGCATCTCCGGCAACTTGGACCTGGTCGCAATGGCATTGTCGCTGTCCAGAATGGTTATCAGCCATTCGCTTGGCAGTTCGCGCAGGAGGAACAGGGCCGACAAGTGATCCGCCGGAAGGGTCATCGCCAGGTCGTAACGTACCTGGGCGTCCTGGAACACGGGAACATCCACCCCTATGAGATAGCGTCCGGTGACGGCGCCTTTGAAGACGTTACTGATGATGGGTCGGCCTGTTTCAAAAATGCGGCGCACCGAGTCCTGAGAGCCGCGTTTGGGCAAAACGCTGCCGAACGGCTTGTAGGAATTGACGATCTGCTGGCCGGTTGAATCGGCCAGGATGATGTCCGAATCCGGAAAGCTCTTGAGAACACTCCGCGCCTGGGCATGGAACGTGGCCATGTCTCCGGATACGAGCGCGGGCGAGGTGGCCAGCGCCTCCAATGATGCTTGGCTTATTGCAAGGTCACGATCCAAGGCTACTGATAGGATATTGGCGGTAGCCAGCAGGTTCTGCTCGAGAAGCGCGATCTTGTTCCGGTAGGAGTAGCGAACCAGGTATGCGGAAGAAAGGCACACTGGCACCAGGCACGACAGGACCAAAGCCGTTAGATAGGATCGTATGCGCAGTTGGTTGAGATGTCCGAAGCGGTTCTCGAACATAGGTAAGTCCCATATTTGTTTGGAGTCGGTCAGGAGGGCAAATGCCTCCATTTCTGGATCGTTGGCCAATACAAAAAACTTGGATATCAAGTACATTGACACAAGTACCATTCAAAGGCAAGATTTCGCTTTTAAGGGCTCCCCCCATATCTCCAGACAAATCTCCCTTTCGATATCTTTCTTCATCATTTCCGGATCATCCAACGTCTTCAAGGATTCAGCGTTTTTCAGCAGCTTTTCAAACAGCTTTACCAGGTAGTCGTTGACCCTTTTGGCAGGGCCCTGCTCCTGGGGCCTTTGCCAGTAGATCGGGGAATCGGAATAAGCGCTCTGCCTCAAAACATGATGGCAGGCAAAGACCACTACATCCCGCATCCATGCCACCCTTTTATCGGCGTATTCAATCTCTCCCTCGAATCCCATATAGCCGGCCGGCGTGAGCCTGCCTTCATTCTCGTACCTTTGGTATCCGCTGGTTCCCATGAGAACGATATGGGAATGGGAAAAGAGGTTGGCTGTCCGGTCAAGCCGGTTCAAGAGTTTGTTTTCCCGCAGAAATTCAAGGTTTTCGCCCAGATCGGAAAGGGTGCTGTCCGGAATGAACATCAGAAAGCCGATCTCGGGTTCGATGCCGAATCCACGGCAGAGTGCAATGGCGCGTTCGCTGCTGTTCAATGTGGAGCCTTTTGAGAGCTGTCCGAGAAGGGTTTTGGAACCGCTCTCGACACCCAGAAGCATACTGGTGAACCCGGATGAAACCAGGCTTTCCATGATCTCATCATCCAGATCCTGGGGCCTTGTCTCCATGCCGAAGGTGATTTTCAAGGGGCGGATCAGTTCCATCAGCCTCAGGGTCCTGTCTTTTCCCTTCTTTCCGGGGCCGATGAAATTGGGGTCCGCAAAGTAGAAATCCCGGATCCCCATGGAAATGAGCGACTTTATTTCAAGCAAGATGTTTTCCGGACTCCGGCCCCGCCAGAGGGGTCCATTGTTGTAGAAGGAGGGAACCGGACAGAAACTGCAGTGGTTATAACACCCCCTGCTGCCCAGGATCGATGCTGTCCGGAACCCGCCGTTTGTCCGCAAGGGAAAATCAAAAAGATTCAAATCACGAAGGGGCGCCCTGGGACCGGCCATCTTGACCCCTTCCCCGCTTCGATGGGCAAGCCCGGCAATTTCCCCAACAGCGCCGAAGGTTTCCAGACTGCTTGCCAGCTCTTTGACCGTAATCTCGCACTCTCCCACGCAAAGGGTGTCCACTTCTCGGCAAAAGCCCAGAATGGTCCGGTAAGCCAGGGTGGGATAGAATCCGAAGAGATTGATGTGGTCCCTGAAACCCGCGCTTCTCAGATTCTGAAAAAAAGAAAAGATCGCGCCGCTCTTTTCCCACATATAGACGCAATTCACCGCCAGAAGGGCCGGGGAAAACGCCATGATTTCATCAGCGATCCGGGAAAAATCCCAGCCATTCACCGTGCAGTCGATCAAGGCGACCTCATGGCCGGCAGTCTTCAGGGCGGATGCCACATAGCCGCCCATCAGGCAGGACCAGAGGGGAGTGTTCGCAATGTCGTTGAACCTGATTTCCGAACGGATTCTCGGGTGCTCCAGAACGATGATCTTCACATGTTCTCCATGTTCAAATCCATGCGGAACGCCGGTTTCAGCCGCGAAAAAACACCGGCGCAGTGACAGTGGGCATCCATCTCGTGAAGGAGATAGGAGAATCTCGGGGGGTTATGATAAACGGGGTAAAGGAGATCGACATCTGGAGAGAGCTCTTTGCTTCTGATCAGCCGCTTTGTCAGCGGCGCCCCGGGATAGAGCCTGACATGGTTGAAGATCACGGCCCCAAGATTTGCAGGGCCTGCATGGATCTCCAGCAATCGCTCCAGCGTTTCCCAAGCCTCTGTTACTTCTGCATCGCCATCCCCGGGAAGGTTGAGCAGAAAATGGCACATGGTGAGAATATGGCTCTCGGCAGTAACCCTTGCCGCCTTCAGTATGTCTTGCTTTGTCAGCCGTTTTCCCAGAAGTTTCAGGCCGTGGTCCGTGAGCGCATCCGCGGAAAAGTAGATGGCAACCAGCCCAGCGGCCTTGGCAAGCTCGGCCAGCCTGCGGTCCAGGGTGTCTTCCCTGAAAAAGCCCGTCCAGCCGACATCGAGTTTTCTGCGAATGAGCGCTTCCATCAATGCCTCGAAATGGTCGACGGGCCGATTGACCACGGCGTCCGTGAAGTGAAAGAGAGAGATACCCTGCTCGCGGTGAAGGAACTCGATCTCATCCACGATTTTTTTCGGGCTTCTCAGACGCATTCTCGCCCCGCCGAGGCAGGGGTAAACGCAGTAGCCGCAGCTCAAATCGCATCCCCGCTTTCCCTCGATCCCGACGGCTGCGACATAGGCGTTTCCCTTCGTGTAATCCGCGGGATCGAAGGTGGCCAGGTCCATGGAGGGGATCTCATCCAGGGGAATACCCGGACCCGATGGATTCTGATGGATGACGCCTTCTTTTCGCCAGATCAGACCCGGAACCGCAGCGGCATGGACATCGCTTCCAATGATCGCGGGAAATACCCCCTCCCCTTCCCCCACCAGTCCAAAGTCTAACTCGGGAACCGCTTTCATGAGCCGGGTTCCAAAGAGAGAAAAAGCAGGGCCTCCGACCAGTATCCGCGAATTTGGAAGTACCTTTCGAACCAGCGCGGCGGCTGTTTTTAAGGAAGAGAGATAGGAGACCAGATGGCCGGCCAGGGGATCGATGTTTCTAAGGGAAAAGGCAACAATATCCGGCCGCTGATCTTCGATCACCTTTTTCAACTCCGGCCACGGATCGGGAAAGCGGTTCATATCCAGAGCGCTTTTTGTGTATGCCGCCGGAACCAGACTCGAAAGCCTGGAAAGGCCCAGGGGATAGACCTTCTCACCGGCGCCGTGGTGGGAAGTGGGAAGCTGAATAAGAGAAATTTTCATCGCCTACGCCAATAACAGCAAACCGATATATTTGACATATTGCCCCTTCTCCTTAACCGGGGCCAGATACAGGCCTGCCTCTTTTGCCGTCTGATAAACATCGATCCCCGAGGCCTCCATCGAAGGCCGGGCCAGATCGCTTCGGTTGCACGCCCCTTCGCCGGGACACTTGTCGCAAACCGTGCAGGGACCGGCGCCCAGGACAAAGGCCTTGTGCAAACCGCTGAGAAAAGCCTTTTTCTCAAGCCCGAGCAACTTCTGATGAAACTGTTTTCCAGGCGGGGCTCCTTCC
>CAIVVZ010000011.1 GCA_903909505.1 uncultured Desulfobacteraceae bacterium | reverse complement strand
CTTGAGTCCAACCAGGGCATTATGATGCTGGACAGAGATACTTCGATCAAATTTTGAACTATTTCCCATCTTCACAAATGCCGGGTAAGCACTCGTCACAAAGCATACCACCACAGCCGCGGTGGAAAGAGAGACTATCGGTGCCTTGGACCAATCCAGTTTTTGTGAGAGTAATAGTATCAACGACAGCACCAGTGAAGGCACAAAATAACGAGAGACCAAAATGGGGTCATTCTTTGGCACGGTGGTAGCAACCTGCACAAAAAGCACACCGACAAGCGCCGTCAAAGCAAACGAAGCAAGGAAGGCGATGCCGCTGCCCTTTTGCCGCAGCGACATGTGGATTGAGTAGGGTATCAAACCGAATAGCGCCAAGCCTGCCGCGAGCCTGGCTGCTTCATAGATGCCAATTTTACTCACCACTTCTCCGTCAGCGGTTGGCAGTCCGCCGAATAAGGCCAGAACGCTTTCAGGAGTGATGATGGCGTTTCTCAGCATGAAATCATAGGAAAGCCAGCGTGCCTGAAGGGATGAAAAATCGCAACTAAATCCGGCTAATGTGACGGAGTGGAGGGCAGCGCCAAGCAAAACACCCGCAAAAACAATTACAATCGCATACCAGGCAGTTTTTATTTGTCCGGAGAATTCAGTATGATTCAGCCCCTGAATGTGCCATGCAATCGCAGCTAATAGTGGAATACCAAACGACACGAGTGCACGCTGCGGATTTGACCAAAACATAAGACATAAAACACAAAAAAGCGATAGCCCGTAGTATATTCTTTGCTTCCGGCCTGCCTGAAGAAATCTGTATGAGAAAAAAAGGAGATAGCATGAAAAATATACAAACACCCCATATGACACCTGCCCGTAAAGATTCTCCGCCATGCAACCTGAGATTCCAGAAGCCACAATTGCGACGATAACGACTCGACGCGAAAGACCAACCTGGGTCAATCCTGTCAAAAACCATACCCCGGACAGAATGAGCAAGGCGGAAATCAACCCCGAAATCGCATGCGTCAGATAACCGGCAGGCATGAATGCGAGCAACGGGATTATAAATGTGTGCCCGAACAGGACAAAAAGATCACCATTAACATAATTCCAGTCACGCGGAAAATACTGGCCGGTTTCGACAATCTCTTTGGCTAACATTACCTTGACCGCGCTGTCTGAATGAAAACCCGCCTTATAGCCAACGAAAAGATACCAGCACAGCAACAAAAGATTGAACACCAGAAATAATAGCGCCAATGAAATTCCGACTTTTTTTGGCAAATCCGCATAAGTATTCATCGTTTATTTATCTCACAAGCCCGCGCTGTCAAGTCATTTTTATCCAGCCGCTTCCAACCAGACAAATCATATATTCCTTAATTCCTCAAACAGCAACCCTGGGGGTTTGCCATCATGAGACCGCCACAACCAACAGGGATTTGACACAAGCGGAGTTCCGGCTTTCCGCCAATATAACACGCTGCGAGATTTCATGCCAAAAGCGTGTTAATCCCTTTTATACAATTGATTGCAGCCTGTCCAGCGGTTTATCACCGCATCTTATGAGAATCGGCATGGCAACACACCATTTGCTTGGTGTTGTCGGGATATGCCTCGGCGCTTTCGGTGGTGCGGGTTGGGGAAGGCTGAGCCGTCTTCGATGATTCATATTTAAAAAATTGCTTGCAATCGTAACGGTCTTTCATTATTTTACAAATAAATGACCAAGTGGTCACTTATCACTTGAAAATCGCCTTTGTTTACGGTCATTTTTTTTAACTTTATAATAACATGTTAGATTTTATATATCATGCGGACATCCAATATGAAGGATCGCTTCAGTAATATCCGGGACAAGGTGCTTTCTCAAGAACGCCTGGAGTTTGAGGACGGCCTGTTTCTCTTTGAGAGCCACGATATTGCAGGAATTGGCCAACTGGCCGATATCATAAGAAAACGGCTCAACGGAAATCGCGCCTATTATGTGTACAACCAGCACATCAACTATACGAATGTCTGCATCAGTCACTGTCAATTCTGCGCATATGCCAAAAACACGGGCGACTCCGGCGCCTATGCCTGGACCGTGTCGGATATCCGGCAGCGCATTCTTTCTCGGATTGATGAGCCCATAACAGAGCTACATATCGTCGGCGGGCTTAACCCGGATCTGCCGTTGCAGTACTATGCGGAATTGCTGGAAACGGCCCGGGAGGTCAGACCCGGAGCGACCCTTAAGGCGTTTACGGCGGTCGAACTGGATTTTATCGCCAGAAACGCCGCGCTTTCCGTTGAAGATGTTATCGGCAGGCTGAAAAACGCGGGTCTTGGCATGCTCCCCGGCGGCGGGGCCGAGGTCATGAGCAGCCGGATTCACGACAGCCTGTTCCCCCGCAAGATCAACGGGAAAAGGTGGTTGGACATCATGGAAATGGCTCACGGATCCGGACTCATGACCAATGCCACAATGCTTTACGGGCACATCGAAACCCATGCGGAACGGCTCTCACATCTGATGGCATTAAGAGACTTGCAGGACAGAACATCGGGTTTTTGCGCATTCATTCCCCTGGCCTTTCATTCGGCCAATACCGGCCTTTCCCATCTTCCCGCCACAACCGCTTTTGATGATTTGAAGACCATCGCCATATCCAGGCTGATGCTGGATAACTTTCCCCACATCAAGGCCTACTGGGTGATGATCGGAGAAAAACTGGCGCAACTGGCGCTTTCATTCGGCGCCGATGATCTGGACGGGACCATCATTGAGGAAAGAATATCCCATGAGGCCGGCGCAACTTCCCCCAAGGGGCTGACCCGGGATCAGTTAAAATATCTCATTACTTCCGCCGGCTACGACCCGGTGGAAAGAGACGCCTTTTATCGGCCGATTTCATGATTCACGCCTTCTGACTTCTATGTCCTGAATCATGGCTCTTTCAATAAAACAGAGATTTTAAAAATGACCGTATTGGCCCCTATCCGGGATAAAATTCTGAATCATCGCCGCATTGACTCAAAAGAGGCGCTGCTGCTTCTGGACAGGGCAGACCTTCTTGATCTGGCTTTTCTGGCTCATGAAGTCAGAAAACGGCTGCATCCCGAACCCGTGGTCACCTTTGTGGTGGATCGAAACATTAATTACACCAATGGATGTATCTGCGGATGTAAATTCTGCGCTTATTACCGCCCGCCGGAACACCCCGAGGCCGATGTCATCTTAAAAGAGGCGCTCCGCCAAAAGATTCAGGAAACCCTTGACCTGGGAGGAACCCAGATCCTGCTTCAGGGCGGACTCAATCCGCTTCTCGGACTGGATTACTATCTGGATCTTTTGCGTTTTATCAAATCCAATTTTGATATCCACATCCACGGATTTTCCCCGCCGGAAATCGCCTTCATCGCCAAAAACTCCGGATTCTCCATTGAAGAGACCTTGCGCTCCCTGATGAAAGCTGGACTGGATACCATTCCCGGCGGGGGCGCCGAAATTCTGTCGGATGATATCCGGCAGCGGATATCCCCAAACAAATGCATGTCAGACACCTGGCTGAACGTCATGGAGCAGGCCCATCTGCTTGGCGTCAATACCACGGCCACCATGATGTTCGGACATGTCGAAACCCCTGAACACATTATCCAGCACCTGATGAAGATCCGCGATTTACAGGACCGAACCCAGGGGTTTACCGCGTTCATTCCCTGGACATTTCAGCCCGGCAACACAAAAATCCCAGTGATCGCCGCAACACCCGTCCACTATCTGAGGGTGCTGGCTGTCTCCAGGCTGGTGCTGGACAATGTCCCCAACATTCAGGCATCCTGGGTCACCCAGGGGGAAAAAATCGCTCAACTATCCCTGGCCTTTGGCGCCAATGATCTGGGAAGCACGATGATTGAAGAAAACGTGGTGGCGGCCGCTGGCGTGGATTTCAAGCTATCCCTGGCGGACATGGTCAGAATGATCGCAGGCGCCGGATGCCGGGCGGTCCAGCGGGATTGTTATTACAATTCCCTTACAGAACACCGGATGCCAAAAATCTGATGGCAGAAACAGATGACAGAGGGCGGATGGCAGAGAACAGACTTCAGGGCGGCTGTCAGGGGTCCGTGATCCACAGGGCCGGTTGGGTGATCGTCGATCCGTGGACGATTTTCCCGAACGGGTATGTGCGGGTTGAAGACGGAAGCATCAGAGAGATCGGGCAAGGAACCCCCACAGGCGGCGATGAGATCAGGGATTATGGAGACGGCGTTATTTTTCCAGCCCTGGTCAACGCCCATACCCATCTTGAGCTTTGCGCGCTCAAGGGCCGCATCGCAACCCATAAGGGGTTTGGTTTCTGGGTCAGGGATCTGATTGAAAAGCGGTCGCTTCTGGACCCCAACGCCCTGCTGGAAGCCTCGGAAATCGGAATCCGGGAAATCCTTGCAACCGGATGCGGCGCAGTGGGAGAGATATCGAGCCTGGGGCTGACCCTGGAGCCTCTACAAAAATCGGGTCTGGCAGGGGTGTGGTTCAGGGAATCCCTGGGCGATCGCATTTCAAACACGGAAAAGTGGGAAAGTCAGCCCGGCAACCTGCAAAAATCCCTGGCCGGCCATGCCCCCCATACCACAGCACCGAAAGTCTTGGCGGAACTCAAAAATTGGGCCCGCGTGCAGAATGCGCCGTTTTCCATTCACCTGGCTGAATCAGACGAGGAGATATCGTTTTTGACAACGGCGGAAGGACCCTGGAAGGATTTTCTGCTGTCCCGGGGAATTGATACGAAATCCTGGGGACTTCCCGTGGGAAGCCCGGTCAGGCACCTGCACGCCATCGGCATTTTGGACAACCGGACGATTCTGGTGCATGTGCTTCATGCGGATCAGCCGGACATGAATATTATCCATGAATCCGGCGCCCATGTCTGTCTCTGCCCGAGGAGCAACGATGCGCTTCATCGAAGGCTTCCGGATCTTGACAGAATGATAAAGACGGGAGTCAATCTCTGCCTGGGAACAGACAGCCTGGCCAGCGTGAGCAGCCTTAGCATGATCGATGAAATGGCATTTGTCTCCAAAAGCTTTCCCATGGCGGCGCCGGAGCGGATTTTTCAAATGGCGACCCTTGGCGGCGCAACAGCGCTCGGACTGGACAACCAAATGGGAACGTTGGTTCCGGGTAAACTAGCCAGGCTGGCCTACCTTGACATTCAGGCATCAATGGGCTCTCAGGTCGTGGAAGCGCTGGTCAATTTTAACGAACCGGATGAAACAGCCTGCACCCTGCCTTTTCAGTCAGGCCCGAGGACGGTTTTACAATGAATACCTCAACATTTCAGCGCCCCGTTGCCCTTGGCCGCATCGATTACATGAATGTGGCGCCAATCTATTACGGAATCGACAATGGGCTTGTCGCGCAGGGGATCAACCCAGGAATCAGCCAAGAGATCAGACTGATCAGCGGCCCGCCGAACACCCTGAACCAAATGATGATCGACGGCAGCCTGGATATCAGTCCGGTCTCATCGGCGGCTTATGCCAGAAACGCGCGTGAGTGGCTGATCCTGCCGGATCTGGCCATTGCCTG
>CAIVVZ010000010.1 GCA_903909505.1 uncultured Desulfobacteraceae bacterium | reverse complement strand
TTGCCAAATCAGACAGCCTGTCGCTTGCCGGACCCGGTATTTGTTCGGGTTTCATAATTCCGGCGGACTGGACGCTGTACCCGGAAATGTTCATTTCCGGAAAGCACACCACATCGGAACCAGTTCAAAACTCGATATTATAGCGTAAATCCATTAACAGTCATCTTCCGACTCCTGCCCCTGACCCTTTTCATATATCAAACTGCGCCTTGATCTTGTATACATTCGTTGCTGGCAGGTTCAGAATATCGGTTATGCCCGTTGTCTGGGATATGGCTTTCAGGTTTTCCTCGATTTCAGCCATGGAAGGCGCAATAAAGGTGAACCAGATATTGAATTCGTCATCCCGCTGATAATTATGGGTCACACCGGGAAATTGATTCACCCGCCTGGCAAATTCGTCAATTTTATCTGCCGGAACTTTTGCAGCACAAAGCGTGCTCACAAAACCGATCTTTCCGGGCACGATATTTCCACCGATTCTTCGAATGATGCCGGAATCTTTCAGCCGGGTTACACTTTCGATAACCGCCTCTTCCGACAAACCCAGCTCTTCCGCAATTGCCAGAAAAGGTCTCGGCGTGACCGGAAAATCGGACTGTATGCGGTTCAGGATTTCTTTATCCTTTTCATCAAATTGGGACATATAAAATGAGCCTCCGGGACAAAACCCATCCGGGGAAACAACCCGGATGGATCAGATAGCGCAACCGCGCCATCTTGCAATTTATGAATTGAATAGATGAACATGCACCTTACGGTTGCGGGGTCCGTCGAATTCGCAGAAAAATATTCCCTGCCAGGTACCCAGTACGAGCCGGTTTTGCGCAATCGCCACCAGTTGCGAACTGCCAACCAGTGTCGATTTGACATGAGCCGCCGAATTTCCCTCCGAATGTCGATACCCGGCTTCCCTCGGAATCAGTGCGTTCAGCATCATCAGAATATCGGATTTGACACAGGGATCAGCACTTTCATTGATGGTAATGCCTGCCGTGGTATGGGGAACAAACAGCATGCAATAGCCATTTTCAATAATTCCTACGGATGACACCACCTGTTGGATCTTTTCGGTGATATCAATTAATTCATCCCGGGATCTGGACGTCACATTGAGAATTTTCATTTTTTCCTGAATATTTTCATAGCATAACCGACTTTCTATCATCTTCACGGTAAAACAATTCGATCAAAATTTCAAATTCTTATTTTTTTAATACATATCCCAGCCAGGGTTCTTTGCTCCCGATAGCGGATGCATTTCTGAAAAACGATGCCATCTCCAGGTTAAGACTGGCAAAAATTTCTCTGAGGACCTCGTCGTTCCAGAGATAAAACGTTCTGCCATCCGCACAATGAATTTTGCCATCGCCTTCTTTGAGCGTCAGCAGCAGCATACAGGGGGAAGAAAAACCGAAGAGGACTTTTTGAATCGTGGGAAGAAATTGCTCATGGGGGATATGAATCAGCGACCCGACCAGCATGATGGCATTCCATGACCCCATCGAAAAATCAAAGGCCTCCAGATCTCCTTCAATTACCGGACACCCGCTGTGGCTTCTGGCCAGCTTCGATAGAGAAGCGGAATGTTCAAACCCGGTGGGTTCAAATCCGCGTTGTTTCAGCCAGAGCAAATCCCGGCCCGAACCACAGCCAATATCCAGGATTCGCGGCTGAGGGGGGAGAAGCTGAACAAAGGGGGATAAAAAAATGGACGGATCCGCCGCAAAAGTCTTGTCGTGGTAATCGCTGGCGTGGATTTCATAATAATCGGTCATCGGCATTTCTTTTGGAGCA
>CAIVVZ010000009.1 GCA_903909505.1 uncultured Desulfobacteraceae bacterium | reverse complement strand
TTACGGACGCCCAGCGCATAGACGCCAAGAATGTCCGACTGGATGGCCAGCCGGTTTCGGTCCCGGCACACCATCTGAAAATTGGGCTCCAGCCCTTCCTGAACCATGATGGCGGAGGCCGCCCAACTGGACAGCCGTACCACGGCGGTCTGGTTGTCGGTCAGATTCACCGCATCCACCATTCCTTTCAGATGAGCGAATTTTTCCTTGAGATGCGCGATGTTCGCGCCTTTGGGCGGGCCGCATTCCCCGGTCAGGGCGAAATGACCGGCCTTGAGCACTTTTTCAAGATTACTGCCTGATTTAAAATTATCCATTTTGGATCAATTCCTCCCTTCTGCTCTGCCGGGGACCGCCATCTCTGGCTGTTTGCCAATTTTTGGCAGGGACGATGTCCAGAAGGTCATCCAGCCTTCCCTGTTCCACTTTCTTTCGCACAATCATGTCCCATATACAGTTGATATTTTTTGAAATTTCGCATTTGCCGTGATCCGATCCGCCGCAAGGGCCATTTAGCAGACTCTTGGAGCACCGGGCCACCGGGCACATGCCGTCAAAATAATGGATGACGCAAGTTCCGCATCCGGCGCAGCGTTCTTCCCAGATACCGTGGGCCACTGCCCCGCCAAAGAACGTGGTATTGACCGCCGGAAAAAACCGCTGGCTGGGATATGCCTCGGCCAGAAACTGGGGCCCCACGCCACAGGCCATGGACACCACCGCATCATAATTGTCCACCACCGGTTTCAGGATTGCCACGTATTCGGGGTCGCACTGCCTTTCCAGCACCGTTTCCTCCACAATCAGGGGGCGATCCGCCATTTTTGCCGCGATTCTGAGTGTGGCCGCCAGAATCTGCACTTCCTTGAGCCCGCCGACATTGCAGACGGTCACGCAGCCTTTGCATCCGACCAGAAGGATTTTCCGGCAGTTTTTAACCATATCCTGAATCTCGGAAAGAGATTTTCGATCCGCAACAATCATCGTTCACCTTCCTTCTATTCCGTTGCAGCCTCGGCTGCGGGTTGTCGGCGGACAGGGCTGGGACCCAGTTTCCGGATCCGATCCGTCATGTCGATCGCGATTTCTGCAAACCGCGGCCCCATGGCCGAGCTGAGATTGAACATTTCCACGCGTTCGGGTTCAATTCCCAGTTCCGTCAGCGTTTTTTTGACATATTCCACCCGTTTCCGGGCTTTCAGGTTTCCGGAAACAAAATGGCAGTCCCCTTCCATGCACCCGGCCACATATACCCCGTCCGTGCCATCTTCGATGGCCTTCAACAGATGGACGATGTCCACCCGGCCGGTGCAGGGAACCTGGCTGATCTTGATGTTGGGGGGATAGGACAGCCGCATGGACCCTGCCAGATCCGCGGCTGCATAAGCACAGTATTTACAACAAAACGCGATAATCGTCGGCTCAAATACGTCAGACATATAATTTTCTCCCGGTTATAATAGTAAATGGCCATGGCACTCCGGCCCCAGGCATGAAATTTTTCCGCGTATTCCGTGGTTAAAAATAATTTCACGAGAATGAGCGGCTATTGATCCAGCCCCTTATCCCACCTGGAACAGCGCATCGGTTTTGGCATTGATCTGCTCGTCCGTAAAATGTTTCAGGGTAATGGCTTTACCGGGACATTCGGATGCGCACACGCCGCAGCCATGACATTCCACCGCTTCGATGACGGCATGGCCTTTTGCCGGATCGATGTGGGGAATGCCGTAAGGACAGGTCCGCACACAGGTCAGGCACACCGCGCAACGCTCCGGATTAACGACTGCAATGACGCTTCCCACCATGATGGCGGTTTTGGACACGATGTTCATGGTTCGGGACACCGCGGCCTTGGCCTGGGCAATGCTTTCATCCAGGGTTTTGGGATAATGGGCCAGCCCTGCCAGAAACAGCCCTTCGGAGGCAAAATCAACGGGTCTGAGCTTGGCGTGCGCTTCCACCAGAAATCCTTCCGCATTGGTCGGTACCTTGAACGCTTCAAAGAATTTCTTGTTTTCATTGGGAAGAATGGCCGAAGCCAGCACCACAAGATCCGGATTCATGGTCATGGGCCGCTGCAGGATGTGGTCCGTCACGGTCAACGACAATTGGCCCCAGTCCGATACCAGTGGATCGCCGGGCTCCACCGTTACCACCGGCGGATTTTCCGGATCATACCGGACAAACTGGATCCCGACTTCACGGGCTTTTTGATACAAAGATTCCCGGAATCCATAGGAGCGGATATCCCGGTAGAGGATAAATATCTGCATGTCCGGCTGAATGGCTTTCAGCCACAGCGCGCTTTTCAGACTATGCGTGCAGCAGACCCGGCTGCAATAGGGCCGCTCCGGAGACCTGGACCCCACGCACTGAATGAACACGGCCAATTTGGCGGACAGCAGCCGGCTGTCCCGATCCGTGGCCGCGACATCAAACTCCAGATGGGTCAAAACCGCCGGATGGGCACCATGCTGATATTCCGTGGGGATGTACTCATGGCCGCCGGTGGCCAGAATAGCCGCTCCGTGCGTGATGACCGTGGAGTGATCCTTTCCGTCGCCGTTTTGGGTAACCAGCGTGGTCGAAAAATTGCCGATGGTTCCGGTAACGTGCACGACATTGGTTTCCATGAAAATTTTAATGCGTTCATGGTTTTGAACCGATGCAATCAAGTCATTCAAATATGGCGCAACCGGCTCTCCCTGCCAGGTGGATTTCAACTGACGCGCCATGCCGCCCAACTGATTGCTTCGCTCGACAAGCCAGGCCTGGTATCCCTGCTTGGCCACGCCAAGGGCTGCTTCCATGCCGGCGGCACCTCCCCCCACGATCAGAACGGAATTGGTGACATTGAGCATAACCTGCGGGAGCGGCTCGATGTAGGCTGCCTTGGCAACGGCCATGCGCACCAGATCCTTGGCCTTGGCCGTGGCTTTGACCGGGCTTGCCATGTGCACCCAGGTGTTCTGGTCCCGGATATTGGCCATTTCAAAGAGATACTTGTTCAGGCCTGCTTCCCGAAGGGTTTCCTGAAACAGCGGCTCGTGGGTCCGGGGCGAGCAGGACGCCACCACCACCCGGTTGATGCCTTTTTCAACCAGAACCTGTTTGATCTTTTCCTGGGTATCCTGGGAGCAGGTAAAGAGATTGTCCTCCACATGGATGACGTAAGGCAGGGTCCTGGCATATTCGCGGATGGCCGGCACATCCGCCACCCCGCCGATGTTGATGCCGCAGTTGCAGACAAAAACGCCGATGCGGGGTTCCTGACCTGTGAAATCGGTCTCTATAGGCAAATCCCTGACCCGGGTCCGGCTCCATCTGACCTCGGACAGGGTCTCCGTAGCTTCGGCCGCCGCGGCCGAGGCTTCCATGACAGACTGGGGGATGTCCTTGGGACCTTGAAATGCGCCGCAGACATAGACCCCTTCCCGACTGGTGCTGACCGGATGGATATCCGCGGTCTGGGCATAGTTGTAGCTATTCAGATCGATACCCAGCCTGCCCGCCAGGTCAATGGCCGACTGCGGCGGAGACAGCCCCACCGACAGCACCACCATGTTGAAGGTTTCTTCCTGAACATCGCCGGATTCCAGGATATAGCGAACGTTCAGGTCCCCGTTTTTCATCGGTTCGATGGTGTGAATCCGGGACCGAATAAACCGCACGTTTTTCTCGTCCTTGGCACGGGTATAATATTTGTCAAAGTCCTTGCCATAGGTTCGCATGTCCATGTAGAAAATCGCGGTATCCAGCGGCGTGGAAGCGTGTTCCTTGGCGATCATGGTCTGTTTGATGGCGTACATGCAGCACACGGAAGAGCAGTAACCGTGACAAGCCCGGTTGATGTCCCGGGAACCCACGCATTGCAGCCAGGCGATTTTCTCCGGAATTTCACGATCAAATGGCCGCATCAAATGGCCTTTGTATGGCCCGGATGCGCTTAAAATCCGTTCAAACTCCAGGCTGGTGACGATATTGGGATGGCGGCCATAGGCCAGGGTATCCAGATTCGATGGGTCATACACGGAATTGCCCATGGCCAGGATCACGGCCCCCACGTCCAGAACGGTTCTGCGGGGGCTATCCCCATACGATATGGCCTCCGCCAGACAGGCCTTTTCGCAGAGGCCGCACCCGATGCAGGCCCCGCGATCAATAGCATACGCCAGCGGAACAGCCTGGGGATATTTGATGTAGGTTGCTTTTCGAAGATCCAGGCCGCAATCGAATTCATTGATGGCCGTTACCGGACAGACCTGTCGGCACTGGCCGCAGGCCGTGCATTTTTCAATATCGATGTATCGCGGATCATTTCTTACGGTCGCACGAAAGGCCCCGGCCTGGCTTTCCAGGGTTTCCACTTCGCTATTGGAAATGATGTTGATGTTCAGATGCCGGCCGACCTCGACCAGAAACGGGGATATGACGCACATGGCGCAGTCGTTGGTCGGAAACGTCTTGTCCAGTTGGGCCATCAGTCCGCCCACGCTCGTGGAATTGTCCACAAGATGGACATAATATCCGGCGTTGGCCATATCCAGAGATGCCTGAATGCCGGCGACACCGGCGCCGACAACCATGACGCTGCCGATCTTTTCGGTTGCTTTTTGAAGGTTCATGATGGTTCCTCTAATGAGTTGTGTTTATCCTGAAGGCATTCATCCGTCAGCATGCAGCGGCGGCGGCAAAGAGTGGCGATCTTCCCTCATGTCCGCTCAGTTCGGCCTGGGAATTTCGCTCCAGGTCATTGAGCCGCAGTGATACGGTATACACTGGAAGGCCGGTTTTCTCCGACAGTTCCCGGACCGTGGCCGGCGCCTGGGAAATGATTTCCTGTATCATGGCCTTTTGATATTCCGTTTCCACAGCCTCCTGAATCACCCGCTGAAAATGGACCGGGTCTGTTTTTTCATGATAGACATTTTCCCGCTCGGTCACCTGCCGGTCGATGCCGACCAGCCAGCGCAGGCGGGTTGTTGCCAGGGATCTGGCCAGGCCGGCCAGGGCCAGGGCATGTTGATCCGGCGCCATCGGCCCCAATCCGGCAATGGATACCGTAAAATCCGTCACGCTGTCGGCATAGGGCTGGGCTTCCGCCGCACTGGCCCACACCAGACGTATCCGGTCCCGTCCGATCCCCGAGATATCCAGAAGATTCGCCAGCATGTCCATTCGCCTGAGCGTATAGACATTGCCGTCCTGATAATGACAGTCCCCGATGTGACAGCCGCCGATAAAGACGCCGTCGAATCCTTCCTTGAGTCCGCGGATGACAAAGAGCGGATCCACCCGTCCCGAACACATGGTTCGAATGACCCGGATATTGGGCGGATATTGAAGCCGCGACACGCCGGCCAGATCCGCGCCCGCGTAAGCGCACCAGTTGCATAAAAATGCCAGTATTTTGGGCTGAAACGATGTTTCCATGTTCTGCTTTTCTCCTTGTCAGGCTATAGCCCCGGCGCATAAAGCGGCCAGAATCTGTTTCTCCCGGAAATGTTTCATGTCGATGGCCTGCTGCGGACAGGCTGCGGCGCAGACCCCGCAGCCCTTGCAAAGGGCCGAGATATTTTCCGAGCGATACCCCTTGCCGGTGACTTTTTTCAGCCGGATCGCGCCAAAGGAACAGGACGCCTCGCACAGGCCGCAGCCGATGCATAAGGCTTCATCCACGACCGAGACAATGGGGGCGATATCGATGGCTTCCTTGACCAAAAGACCGGCCGCGCGGGAGGCGGCGGCCTGGCCCTGGGCCACGGATTCCTCGATCGGCTTGGGATAATGGGCCAGCCCGCAGACAAAAACACCGTCCGTTGAAAAATCCACGGGCCTCAGTTTGACATGGGCTTCCAGATAAAACCCGTCGTCATTGAGCGGCACCTTCAACATCTGAGCGATCTGTTTTTGCCCTTCGGTGGGGACAATAGCGGTGGCCAGATTCAGATAATCCACCGGAATCTGAAGACGGCGATTCAGAACCGGGTCCAGTACCGTAATCAGAAGCCCACCGTCCGCATCGGCCGCCACCACGGGCTTATCCGCCACGTTGTAGCGGATGAAGAGAACCCCCATCTCCCTGGCTTTTTGATACAGGGCCTCCCGCTGGCCAAAGGTGCGGATGTCCCGGTAAAGAATCACGACCCGCAGGTCCGGTTTTTTTTCTTTCAATCGGATGGCGCTTTGAACGGATGCCGTACAACAGATTTTGGAGCAGTAGGGCCTTTCCGGCTCCCGGGAACCCACGCATTGAATAAAGGCCACGCCGGTTGCCGACGCCAGCTTTTCCGGATGCTGTTCAAACAGATGATCCAGTTCATGCCAGGTGATGACCCGTTCGTTTTGACCGCGGAGATATTCCGTGGTCTCAAACGGCCGGCCGCCCGTTGCCAGAATCACCGCACCGTGCGCGATGGTGCGAAGCCCCTGATGGGTCTGAACGGTGGTTGAGAAATTGCCCATAAACCCGTCGATGGCGGTGATTTCAGCACCGGTCAGGGTATGAATGGCCTCATGGTTTTCAACCCGTTCGATCAGTTGGGACAGCAGCGGCTGAACGGGCTCGCCGTTCCAGGTCTGGTGCACCTGACGGGCATGACCGCCCAATAGGGTTTCCCGTTCTATCAGCCAGGTTTCAAATCCCTGATCCGCCAGATTGATGGCCGCGCTCATGCCGGCCACGCCGGCCCCAATGACCAGGGCCGCCGGGTTGACCGGAATTTTCAGCGGATCGATGGCTTCCAGCAGCCCGGCCTTGGCCACGGCCATGCGAATCAGGTCCTTGGCTTTCTGGGTGGCTGCCTCCGGGTTTTTCTGGTGGACCCAGGCGTTCTGATCCCGGATATTGGCGAATTCAAAGAGATACGGGTTCAGTCCGGCTTCCTGGATGGTTTCCTGAAACAGGGGCTCGTGGGTGCGCGGGGTGCAGGCGGCCACCACCACCCGGTTCAATCCATGCTCCTGTATGGCCTGACGTATGGTCTGCTGGGTGTCCTGGCTGCAGGTAAAGAGGTTGTTGGCTGCAAAAACCACATCGGGCAGGGTCTGCGCATAGTCGCGAACCGAAGGCACATCCACGACGCCGGCGATATTGGTGCCGCAATGACAGACAAAAACGCCGATCCGGGGGGCTTGCCCCAAAACCGGCATCGCTTCGGGATAAGTTTTCTCCAGGGTCAGGGTGTTTCGCGCACGGGCCAGGAGAGCCGCTGAAGCAGAGGAAGCCGCGGAGGCTTCCATGACCGTCTGGGGGATGTCCTTGGGACCGGCGAATGCACCGCCGGCGAAAATACCGGGGCGGGAAGTTGCGACCGGGCTGAAACCACCGGTTGCGGCAAATCCGTCCGAATCCAGATCCACACATAGTTTGCCTGCCAGAAGGCGGGTTTCTTTCGGCATTTCCATCCCGACGGACAGCACCACCAGATTGAAGGTTTCTTCCCGCAGCTCGCCGGAATCCAGGAAACAGGTGATTTTAAGATCCTGATTGTCTGCCGGTTCGATCGAATGCACCCTGGCCTGGACAAACCGGACACCGGCCTCTTCACGGGCCCGGTTATAGGTCTGTTCAAAGCCCTTGCCATGCGTGCGCATGTCCATATAGAAAATGGCCGTATCCAGGCCGGCGCCCGCATGTTCCTTGGCCACCAGGGCCTCCTTGATGGCTGCCATGCAACAGATTCCGGAGCAATATCCATGTGCATCCTCCCGGATATCCCGGGAGCCGATGCACTGAAGCCAGGCGATCTTTTTGGGCTCCTGATGATCCGATGGCCGCACCAGGTGGCCCTCAAACGGACCGGATGCACTCAGAATGCGCTCGAATTCCATGCTGGTGACCACATTTGGCAAAACTCCGTATCCGTACCGGTCCACACCGGCGGGACTGTACGGGGCAAATCCCGGCGACAGGATGACTGCTCCCACGTTGATGCGGTGCAGGGTTTCGGTTTGCTTGAAATCCACGGCATCGGCCGGACAGAATTTTTCACAGGCCCGGCACTTGCCTTTCTCAAAGAATATACAGTGGGCCGCATCGATGGCATATTTCAGCGGCACGGCCTGCGGATAGGGCACATAGGCGGCTTTTCGCTCGCCCAACCCCTGGTTGTATTCATTTTTGACCTTTCGGGGACATTTTTCAGCGCACTTGCCACAGGCAATGCATTTTTCCACATCGATGTACCGGGGCTGTTCCCGCACCGCAACCGTAAAATTTCCGGCCCTGCCTTCAATGGATTCCACTTCCGAAAGGGTCAGCAGCCGAATGTTCCGGTGCCGGCCCACCTCGACCAGCTTGGGGGAAAGAATGCACATAGAGCAGTCGTTGGTTGGAAAGGTTTTGTCGAGCGCGCTCATCACGCCGCCGATGGCCGGCGTTTTTTCCACCAGATAAACGAAAAACCCGGCATTGGCCAGATCGAGGGCGGACTGGATACCACCGATCCCGCCGCCGACAACCATCGCCGCGCCGATACCATTTTCTGTCATGAGGGGTCTCCTTATTTCACCGTAAACGGATATCTATCCTGGTTCCAAATTCGGTCAGTGATACGGCTTGATGCGGGTTCCCGAGCTCTATCTTGGGAACCCCGCATCAACCTGATGAACGCAATACTCAAGCCCCCGGAAGATTGACCTCTACCAGGTCCGGCCCCAGATAGGTTCGTTCCGTTTCCGCCAGAATCCCCAATGACAGGGCGATGATCGTCCAGAGATGCAGGGTCCGGTATTTTCCGCCGCCGAAATGCTCGCCCAGTTCGTGAATCTGGGCATGGCAGTTATGACAGGGCGTGATGACATAAGGGGCACCGGTTTCCATGATTTGGGCATGTTTCAACCGTCCATAATAAAAACGGGCATCTTTGTAGCCGTTCTGGAGAAATCCGCCACCGCCGCCACAGCAGTAATTGTTGGATTTGTTGGGATAGGTATCGATGAAATTTTCCTCGCCCACGCATGCGGTCGTGACAAATCTCAGATCATCCGCCAGTGCGTCCCCCCATCCCTTCCGGATCTGATTACAAGGATCCTGTACCGTGAATTTGACCTGAAGGTCTTTGTTCCAGTCGGAATTCACCTTGAGCTTGCCCTCGCGGATCCATTGGGCGTAATATTTCACCATGGGCGCGATTTCGAGATCGGTTTCAATTTTATGTTTTTTCTGCCCGGCAAAGACCGAATAGGTCGAATGGCCGCATTCGGTATTCAGATAGACCTTGCATCCCAGGCCCATGGCGGTCTGGAGCGTTGTATTGGTGATTTTTTTCCATCCCTCGTCATCGGCCAGAAACATGCAATAATTTTCCCCGCCCCATCCCGTGGTGCTGTATGTCCAGTCTGCGCCGACCAGATGCAGGATTTTCCAGAGTGGCACCATTTCTTCGGGTTCGGTAACCGGCTCCCGGGAATTCTGGCTCAGGAAGAAATGCGCGCCCTGCTTATCGATCGGGGCCTGAAGATCTTCCCACCCGGGCTGATCCGCCCGCACTTCTTCCAGCATATCCTCAACCACAAACCGGAAATCCTCTTCCGGGGTGCCCATGGCGCTGCCGCTCGTGTTCCGGAGCGCCATATCGCAGGACCCCAGAATGCCCTTGGGGCGCGTTTCCCTCGGCCACAGTTTCCGAGCCTCAAAAACCAGGGCCGCGATATTGATTTTCATGGGGCATGCGTACGTACAGCGATAGCACATGGTGCACATCCATACCCAGGGGTGCCCGGTGATTTCATCGTCCAGACCCATGGCCGCCATCCGGAGAAATTTCCGCGGGTCCATGTTTTCAAGGCCCGTAGCCGGACACCCGGCGGAACAGGCTCCGCAGGTCAGACAGAGATGGAGATTTCCGTCCGGCACCATTTCGAGGACCTTGTCCAAAAAAATGCTTTTTTTCTCTTTATCGATCTTGATGATTCCCTCGGTCATGATTGCTCCTTTATAAAAAAGTGTTAACTCCTCAGATGGTTATTCTTTGATCGGCCATAATCCGCGCTTTCGCTGGTTCCCAAGCTCCCGCCAGGGAACCAGCGAAAGGGTCTTCCACCCTTATCCGTCAAGCCCCCGGCTAAACAGTCCGCTGAAAATTATCCGAAGATATCTTTCTTCGACCGGTTGAAGACATGTCTCGTCTTCAACCTTAGCTTCCTGTCGTTTGCTGGAAGGCTTGTCCGCAGCCGGTTTTTGAACCAAAAATACCTTCCCCCGGGGCTTGTCCGCACGGGGTTGTAAAAATTTATTTTTCTCCAGCCAGAGATTACAGTCGTCATGAGTTCCGATATACGTCAAAAACAGGCATTCTCCGTCCAGAACGGTAATCAGCCTGTAACCGCATCCGAGATCGTATTTGGTGCATTTTTTAATTCGATGTTCACCGCTTTTGGTCATCACCCCGATTTCAGCCGTAGATTCACATCCCTGAATCAACCGATTGATGATCTCGTCCGCTTCCTTTGCGGCAATAGCCCCTTTTTTGCCCACCTTGCAAATGGTCTCCAGTTGCTTGTCAAATCTGGGATCCCTGAACACAGATCGAATCAATTTTCCTCCTTGTTACCGGACAAGCACTACCAGGAAAGAATGAAAGTCTGACCTTTTCGGCCCAATACGGCGCGGAAGTGCCTCCAGCCTTTAAAAAAAGATCAACGGAGCCCTGCCGGAACGCAGGAAACACCCGTGGACAGATAGAAAAAATAAATCAGGAAGAAAGACAGGAAAGACGAAAGGAGGGTAAAAACAACGATTGGCTACGAACTAACCAGAAACATAATCTTTCGGTCTTATCCTGTGCCCACCAACCCGGGTGGCTTTCTTCGAACTATCTCAGGTAAAACCGAAAAATAGATACATGATAAAACCTTGAAAAATTCATTTTTAGAAGAAATCCGGCAGAGCGCTGTGGGCTTTGCCGCAAATACGACACTGTTTTTCACATCTCAGATCTCTGACGAAACAAAAAAAATGACAGCATCCTTTAACCAAATTTTGAAAATCGGTTCAGAGTCCGAAACGGATGCAAAGTCCAATATATCACATCATCCTGTTTGTCAATCCGATATTTAAAGCTATAACTATCATTGATAATTGAGGGCAGGTTATAACTATAATGAATTTGACATATTCTTATTCATCATGCGATAAAATATTGTATACACAAGTCGACTTTTTCAACCGCTTGAGACCATCACGATGCGGACGGATAACCCGGCTTCTGCCGCTCCCATGCGACATTTCGCGAAAATACCGTGCACGGCTGCAAGATCCGCTCGCAGACAAAATGGAGGAACCCTATGAAAAAAATGTTTTTTTTGAGTTTAGCCCTGCTTTTGTATTCGGTCATTTCTGCCTCTGCAGAGAATTATGTCAAACCCGATCAATTCAAGCAGTGGATCGAGACTTCAAAACCCGTCCAGATCGTAGATATTCAGCCTGCCGAGGAATTTGAAAAACACCACTTCAAAAACAGCATCCAGACAAACGCCTTTCCGGCCAAATCCGATGCGGAAAAGGAGCGGCTCGATCGCATTCTGCCTGCCCTGCAAGCATCGAAAGAGGATATCGTCATCGTGTGCCCCCGCGGCGGCGGCGGAGCCAAGAACACATACGAGCACCTGAAGGCCAAGGGAATTCCTGAAAGCCGGCTCTTCATTCTGGAAAAAGGCATAGAGGGATGGCCGTATAAAGAAATGTTCATTCAAGGAAAGTGACATCAATGTTTCAAGTGATACAGCGAAGCCTTTTGAAACCTGCTAACTTTCAAATATCATTGATCAGTCTAAAATCTTTGCGGGGTATTATTTCAATAATAGAAAGAATAACACAGAGGAGAACGAGATGACAAACCCCAGAAAAATGGTACAAAACTTTAAAAATGGGATGGGAATCCTTTCCGGGGCGATGCCGGAAACCATTCCGGCATTGGGTGCCTTTATCAATACGGCACAAAAAGAAAGCGTGTTGACTTGCAGAGAGAAGGAACTTGTCGCCATTGGGGTGGCTCTGTATACAAGATGTCCTGAATGTATTGCCGTCCACTGCCAGAAAGCATTTGAAGCAGGCTGCACTCGGGCCGAAATTCTTGAAGCTGCCGGTATGGCCATAGTCTTCGGCGGTGGTCCCGTGCTTGCTTCAAGCGCAACGCTGCTTTTAGATTGCCTGAATGAATTTGAGAAATCATACGCTCGCCGATACCAGGGGCGTACCCGATGAAATATCCGCTTCTCTCCGGGATTCACTTGACCTTATTCGCAAGGGCTGTACGGATTGCGGGGCTTGCAAAACCCGGTGTACGTTTCTCCAGGAGTACGGAACCCCGAAAGAAATCATCGATAAATACGATTTCTCCAGGTCTGAGCATCAGGTTTTGGCCTTTGAGTGCAGCTTGTGTAACCTATGCAGCACTGTATGCC
>CAIVVZ010000008.1 GCA_903909505.1 uncultured Desulfobacteraceae bacterium | reverse complement strand
GTGTCGCGGGAATTATATCCCAAACAACTGGTCCGCTTTATCGGCAGCGATTCCCTGATCCAAAGCACCATCAAGCGCCTTTCGCCGGTTCTGGACAGCAGCAAGGTGAAAATTGTCTGCGGCAGGGATCATTCCCTGGAGATATCCAGACATCTCGAATCCATTGGCGTCAGCGCCGACGGGAACGTGATCAGCGAGCCCTGCGGACGCAATACGGCTCCGGCCGTTCTTCTAGCGCTCTTTGACATTCTACGGAACGAATCCGATGCCATTCTTTGTATTTTTCCCGCGGATCATGTGATACAGGATGTGGAGAATTTCCACGGCAAACTGGCGTCCGCCATTCGTCTTGCATCAGCGGATTATATCGTTACCTTCGGAATCCGGCCGGGGTATCCGGAAACCGGTTATGGCTATATCGAAGGACAAACCCTGATTTCCGAAGGCGCGCTTTCCATCAACCGGTTTGTGGAGAAACCCGATCTTCAGACAGCCAGGCATTATGTTGAGGCAGGCAATTATTTCTGGAACAGCGGCATGTTCGCTTTTAAAGCATCGGTGGTGGCGGAAGAATTCAAAACATTTCAACCGGATCTTTATTATCGCATAAAAACCCTTGCGGCGGCTTCCGGTACCCTGACACGGGAAGACTATCAATTGCTTCCCAATATCTCCATTGACGTGGCGGTTATGGAGAAAACGCAAAAAGGCGCGGTTCTGCCTTCGGATTTTGGCTGGAGCGATATCGGGTCCTGGAAATCGCTGTATGATTTTCTGCCAAAGGATGAAAATCAGAATGTTTTTCATGGCGATGTCATCTGCAATGATACGCATAACTGTTTTGTCATGGGACATGAGCGGCTGATTGCCGCCAATCATTTGAACAATGTGGTGATTGTGGAAACCCCGGATTCGATATTTGTCTCGGATATTGAAAACAGCCGTGATGTCAAATCCATTGTGGCCACCCTCAAGGAAAAGGGACGATGGGAATGTGAGCAGCATACCACTGCGTCCAAGTCCTGGGGAAGTTTGACTTCTCTTGAAACGAAAGATCATTACCGGGTCGGCCGAATGATTGTATATCCGGGATCAACGGTGATTGTGAAGGCAGAAACGATGGAATCCAAAACTCTGGTCATAGTCGACGGACTTGCCAGAGTTACGCTTGGATCGGAGTTTCTGTCTCTTGCGGCCGGTGAATCCCTGTCTCTTGCGCCGAAAAAACAAGCGGCGTTTAAAAATGACAATCACGACCCGCTGGTCATGATTCAAATAACGACGGCAGATGAAGTGATCCTAAAATAGCAACCCCCGTCGAACCATGAAAGTATAGGGGAGGTTTTCGAACCGCCCTTCTTTTGAACCGAGGTTAAATGAAAGTTCCCCTTCTGGATTTAAAATGTCAATATCAACTGATTAAGCAGGACATTCTAAGGGTCACGGAAGAAATCTACGACAGCCAGTATTTTATTCTGGGGCCACATGTTGAAGCTTTGGAACAACAAATGGCGCGGTACTGCCATGCTGCTCATGCCCTGGGGGTTTCTTCAGGGACCGATGCACTGATCATTGCCTTGATGGCATCCGGAATTGCTGCCGGCGATAGGGTCATTACAACGCCTTATACTTTTTTTGCAACGGCGGGTTCCATTTCCCGCGTGGGAGCGCATCCCTGTTTTGTGGATATTGATCCTGCAACCTATAACATCTCCCCTGAAGGCATTTCAGCCGCCATTGAACGGATGAGTCCCTCGGAAAGGCGGCGTCTGAAAGCCATCATTCCGGTGCATCTTTACGGGCAGTGCGCGGACATGGATCCGATCCTTGAAATCGCCAGGAACAACCATCTGACGGTTATCGAAGACGCGGCTCAGGCCATTGGCGCCGAATACAAGGGCAGAAGGGCGGGGGAAATGGGCGATTTCGGGTGTTTTTCCTTTTTCCCATCCAAAAATCTTGGTGCATTTGGAGACGGTGGCATGGTAACCACCTCATCCAAAGCCTTTCATGACACCTTGGTCATGCTAAGGAATCACGGTTCTCACCCCAAATATTATCACAGTTTAATCGGGGGAAATTTCAGACTGGATGCGCTTCAGGCAGCCATCGTATCCATCAAGTTGAAATATTTGGATCAATGGACAAAGATGCGTCAGGATCATGCAGCGACCTATCGCAGCCTTTTTTCGCAGTGCGGCTTGGAGGATCGGCTGATGCTGCCCTTGGAAAAAGAGACCCGGCATACATTCAATCAGTATGTCATCCGCGTTGCCGAAAAAAGAGATGAGCTTCGGGCGTTTTTACTGAAATCGGAGATTGGAACCGAAGTGTATTATCCGGTACCGCTGCACCTTCAGAAGTGTTTTTCTTTTTTGAATTACAGGGAAAGAGATTTTCCGGAAGCCGAACGCGCAGCCGCGCAGACTCTGGCTCTTCCCGTTTTTCCGGAACTGACAGCGGCGCAACAGGAATATGTAGTGGACAGAATCAAGTTTTTTTATGCGTAAAAATAGATCAATCCATATCGAAGGTGGAGGAAGAACATGTCAGAAAGAAATTCGCGTGATACGTTCAGAGATAAGAGAGGCACTGGAGCCGAACAGGGTTCAGATGAAGATTATTATCCGGAAGATGCCTATTCCCCGTGGAAAAAAAACAATATGGAGAGTTTTATGTCCAATCTGAGCAAGAGCAGCGGATTACTCTTGGTCATTGTCGGCGCAGGGGTATTTATACTGGTCGCACTATTCGTTTTTCTTCCCATGCTGCGGAACCCCGCCGATACCAAACCGATCACCGAGATGGATGCCAAGGTGAAAAAAATGGAAGCCAAACTGACCGAAATGGAACAGAATTACCAGAAAGTCGCCCAGTTAGCTCTTCAAGAAGACAAAGTTGATCAGGTATCGGCAAGACTTGATAAGCTGGGGGCATCCACAGCGCAGCGGCTGGACCAGATGACAAGGGAAATCGAGATGCTTCACAAGCAGCCTGCTCAGCTCAAACCGGAATCCGCGTCAAAACAACCAATTGCGCAGAGCAAGCCGGAACCAGCGGTGAAACAATCACCGCCCTCTAAAACAGACAGCGCGGTCAAATCGCCTGTTGCTCCCAAAGCAGGGTCAGGCAGCCCGTCTAACCCGGTTGAAACACCGGAGAAAAAGACTTCAACTGAAAAATACCATGAAGTCAAACCCAAAGAAACCTTGTATGGTATTGGCCGGACTTATGGGTTGACTGTTGATGAGCTGCGGCGGTTAAACAACATGGGCCCAACAGAAATGGCTCGTTCCGGGCAAAAACTAAAGGTCGGTAAATGATCGGGCCAAGGAGGTAGTACCAATGATCGTAGGAATATTAAAAGAAATCAAAACCTCTGAAAATCGTGTTTCCATGACTCCGGCCGGTGTAGAGGTTTTAAAACAAAAAGGCCAGATGGTGCTGGTGGAAAAAAACGCCGGAGCGAACAGTGGGTTTGAAGACTCCGAATATGTCCGGGCAGGCGCGGAAATCATTGAAACGGCAGCGGAAGTATTCAGCCGGTCTGAAATGGTTATGCATGTAAAAGAACCTTTGCCTTCCGAGTATGGACTGATTTTCAAAGACCAGATTGTATTTACTTATCTGCATCTGGCTGCCGCGGAAGAACTGACCCGAGCACTGATACATTCCCAATCCGTCAATATCGCCTATGAAACGATTCAAAAGGCGGACGGATCGCTTCCGCTGCTGACGCCCATGAGCGAGGTTGCCGGCCGGATGGCGATTCAGGAAGGCGCCAAATATCTGGAAATGGCCCAGGGCGGCCAGGGCGTTCTTCTGGGAGGTGTTCCCGGTGTTGATCCGGGAACGGTTCTGGTGATCGGAGGCGGGATTGTGGGCACCAATGCCGCCAAGATGGCCTGCGGCCTGGGTGCCAAAGTGTATCTTCTGGATACCAGCCTGGACAGACTGCGCTATCTCAGTGATGTCATGCCCAGCAACTGCTTTTTGCTGATGTCTTCCCCTGCCACCATTCGAAAGCTGGTAAGGGAAGCGGATGTGGTGATCGGCGCGGTTCTGATCCCCGGCGCCAAGGCGCCCAGGCTGATAACCCGGGACATGCTGAAAACCATGAAAAAAGGATCGGTGCTGGTGGATGTGGCCATTGATCAGGGCGGCTGTTTTGAAACCTCAAAGCCCACGACCCATACCGATCCAACCTATGTGATCGACGATGTGATTCATTATTGCGTGGCCAATATGCCGGGGGCCGTGGCAAAAACATCAACCCTTGCCCTGACCAATGCCACGCTGCCGTATATCCTTGAAATTGCCAGTAAAGGCTGGAAAAAAGCCATGCAGGACAACCCCGAAATCAGGACCGGCGCCAATGTGGTTCAGGGGCATGTGACCTACAGCGGGGTTGCGGAGGCCTTTGGACTTCCGCTGGTGGATATTGCCACGTTGATCTGATCAGGGGGTCTGGTTATTCTTTTTTAACGACCAGCCCCACGCCTGCCAGGAGGAGCAGCGCTCCGGCATAACCGATCAGGGTGGTACTTTCAGATGAAAGCCAGGGAAGCTTCTGAACCGAAAGAACGCCGACAACAATCAGGGTAATCAGAGGATTCAGGACAATAATGGCGCTGACCTGATTGGCGGGGAGCAGCTTGAGGGCTTCGCCCAGCGTTCCATAAGCGATGAGGGTATTGGCACCCAGGAATATCAGGGTCAGCCAGTCTGAAAGGGTCAGCCCCTGGAACTCATGAAATGCGACCAAGGGGGAAAAGACCAGTGCGGCAACCAGGTAAATCAGCAAATTGGTCTGTTGTGGTGCCCAGATTCGGACCAAGAGTTTCTGGCATACTGCAAAACATGCCCAGGTGATGGCTCCAAAAATAATCCAGATGTTGCCGCGAGTGTATTGTTGGGAAGAAATCATCAAGTGATGAAGCTGATCCCAGTAAAAAAAAACAAAGCCTGCGGCTGCAATCCCGAATCCGGACTTCTGAAGGAGCGTGAGGTGTTCTTTGAAATAGACAACTCCCACAATCGCCACCAGAAGCGGAGAAATCTGGATCAGTATCTGAGCATTGCTGGGAGAGGTCAGGGCCACGCCGCTGGTAAATCCGAGATAATTACCGGCCATGGCAAGTCCGGCGATGATTCCCAGAATTGGCGGCTTTATCAGAATTTCAAAAAACTGCGGGCGATGAATAATATAATACCCAGCCAGAAATACGAAAGAAAACGTAAACCGAAACCAGATGATGGTATTGCCGCTGAACCGCTGAAGCGCATATTTGAGCACAATGGCCAAGATGCCCCAGAGGGCGGCTGTTATGCTGATCATCAAAAGTCCTTTTGAATGATTGGACATGTTTGCCTTTTACCTCATATTCTTTTCCAGTACCGCAAGGGAAGCCATAAGGTGATTGTACGAAAAAACCTCAACGGATACCGTTCCGGTAAATCGTTTCAGTATGGAGAATATCTTGTCAAGCCGGCTCTGATCAAAGACATCCAGAGCCAGATGATCCTTTCCGTTATGAACGCCGTGCAAATGAATCATCGTCGTTTGTCCGGCAAATCGATGATACGTGGTTTCGATACATTCATGATTCACGATCAGATGCCCCATATCCAGGCACACCCGAAGGTCATATTCCCCCAGAATCGGTTCAATCCATTCCAGCGGGTAATTGAGGGTTTCAACGGAAAGAGATGGCCCCTTTACCCCTGCATCCATTAACCCGCGGATACTTTCTGAAATCCGGCACTGCCAGGCTTTGTCGCAAATTCTTCCAATCGGTGCTTGATTATAAGGAAGATGAAGGATATAGGTTGTAGGCTCCAGAGGCTGGGTGAGATCCATAACACGAAGGATGCTTTCAACAAACCGGTTCTGTTCCTTGCGTTCCAGGTTTCCCGGGTCCAGATCCGACGGGAGATGAACATTATAAGTGAACTGGAATTCTTTTGCCAGTGATTCCATTTCCCGGATCATCTTTTTGGACGACAAGGAGGATTCACGGCTTTCAAAACACAGCAGCTCGATTTCATCCAGATAGGGTCCCAGCATCTGAATATTGGGGATGTAATCATCCGGATAGATGAACGAAGGCACGCTGATCCGGAATGGATAGGCGTTTTTATAGGATTTGGGCAGTTGAGGATACATGGTGGCCAGCAGCTTTTTGGGGTGGGTTAATGGATGAAGTCCGATGACAAAAGACGATCGGGTCAAGGATGCGCGGCGGAAATGACTGCCAGCAGAAAAGTCCACAGCAATGAACAGAGAAGCATCAGATCGCAAGCTTTTCGAATGTCGTTTCGCGTCACATTCCCGAAGGCAATACCGATAAAGGGTTTGTTGACTACGCGGCCATGATATACGCTGGGGCCGTTCAGCTTGACGGATAGCGCTCCGGCAAAAGCAGCCTCGGAATATCCGGAATTCGGACTGGCATGATGCGCACCTTCATGAACAGCAGTTTGGAAGGCGCGTTTTCCACTCCCGGACAGGAGTTGCGCTGCAAATGCAATAACCGGAACAGCAAGCCGCGCAGGTATAAAATTGGCGATATCGTCCAGTCGGGCGGAAGCCTTGCCAAAATGGAAATAAGCGTCATTGCGGTAGCCGACCATGGAATCCAGAGTGTTCACCATTCGGTAAGCCATGGCCAGCGGTGCGCCTCCGATGGCGGCATAAAACAGCGGGGATATGATGCCGTCCACCAGGTTTTCGGCCACGGTTTCAACCGCGGCACGAACAACCCCCTGTTCCGTCAAATTCGCGGTTTCACGGCCCACAATGCAGGAAACTTTTTCACGTGCCTTCGGCAATCCGCTGGATTTCAGGGCGGCATCAACTTCCATTGCCGCTTTTCTTAGAGAAGACGGGCTGATGCAGTAATAGATTAATATGGTTTCGAAAATGGACCGGCAGGTCGGATGAAGCAACCCCGCCAGGTGAACCAGAAGCCAGGAAAGGACCCATGCGCTCAAAACCAAGAATCCGCAAAACAGCGTACCGGATATGACCAGGGGAATCTTCGGGCGTCTGAAAATAGGTTCCATTCGTGAAATGGATCTGCCCATCCATCGGACCGGATGAAACAGCCAGAGGGGATCCCCCAGTATCAGATCCAGGACAAAAGCCGCAAGAATGGCGTATGAAGTGTGAAGTTCCATCATCGACGGCAACTGTAGCAGGTTAAGAGAGTCTTTTCAATATGTGTCATCATAACGGAGGGAAAATGACCCGAAAAACCATCGGAATTATGGCCGGCGCCCTGATAGTCCTTTGTGCCGGCGCCTATCTGGGACTGAAATTCTATATTGAAAAGGATGCCCAAGGCCGCATTCTTGATTGGGCGAATCAGACGGGCAGGATTTCCGAAATCTCCTACCAGTCCCTGGATGTGGGACTTTTTTCAAAAACCATTCAGGTAAGCCAGGTTTCCATTCGGATTAAGGATGTGAATAGCCCTGTTGCCGTTGATCGGCTGATACTGCATGCATTTGACATCAAAAATGAAATTCCTTCTTTCATGCACGTTGAAATTCAAGGAATTCACATCAGCCCTGACAATTCTTTGATGAGGGGGATGTCTCCGGTGCTGGCCCAACTTGGCTATGCCGATATTGCAGCCAACGTGGAGTATGCATACATCTATGAACCGATCAAAAAAGATATGGAGATTCAGCAGTTACGTATCGACATTTCAGATATGGGAAAAGTTGAGATTTCGGCAAGAATAAACAACCTGGATCTGGCCACCCTCAAAGCGGTTCCGGACAATCCCTTGTCGCTGATAGCCCTGATCCCGGTTGTGGCGATATCCGGGATTATGCTGGATTACCAGGATAATTCTCTAACGCAAAGACTGATAGAGTTGGGCGCTCGGCAATCCGGACAGCGTTCTGAACAATTTGTATCCGCCATTACCGAGCAATTGAATTCGGAAATTCAGAGGCAAACCCAGCCCGCTGTAAAAGATATGCTTCTGGCATTTCAGAAATTTATTGTAAAACCCGGCCATATCCAGGTGGCGGTTTCTCCCACTCGGCCGGTCCCCCTGCTGACCCTGTTGATGGAAAAAGATCCAAACGAGATAATTCGTGTGCTCAATGTTTCCGTGAATTATCAGGAACTCAAAAAATAACAAATGATTAAATATTTTTATGGACACCGGCCACACCTTTTACACGTCCTTAAACCAAGCATCCAAACAATTCGTCCACCACGTTCTGTTGATAAGCTTCAACGCCTAGCCACAATGGTAACCGTAACAAGCAATCCGAGGTCATGCGGGTAATCGGAAGACCGTCATGAGCACGTCCGTGGTTTTTTCCATATGGCGCGTTATGGAGTGGAACATAGTGGAACACTGTGTTGATGCCGGCCCCCCTCATTTGCGCGATGGTTTGCGTGCGAATTTCCAAGTTGGGTAACACAATGTAATACATATGGGCATTATGGTTGCATTCCTTCGATACGACCGGACGACGCAACTTTTCCGCCATCTCTAGCGGCGCCAGAGCTTGGTGATAAAACGACCAAATCGCAAGGCGCTTATGCGTGATCTGATCCGCCTCTTCCATCTGCGCCCACAGAAAGGCAGCAATCACCTCTCCCGGCAAATACGAGGACCCGATATCCACCCAAGTGTACTTATCGACCTGACCACGGAAAAACTGGCTACGGTTGGTACCTTTTTCGCGGATGATCTCGGCACGCTCGGCAAAGCGTTCATCATTGATCAGAAGCGCCCCCCCCTCACCCGAAATAATGTTCTTGGTCTCGTGGAAAGAGTACACGCCCAGGTGGCCTATGGAGCCGAGCGGTTTGCCCTTATACGTAGACATGATCCCCTGTGCGGCATCTTCAATGACCAACAGGTTATGACACCGCGCGATATTCATGATGGTGTCCATTTCGCAAGCCGCCCCTGCATAATGCACCGGCACGATCGCCCGGGTGCGCGGCGTGATGGCAGCCTCGATCTTTGTCTCATCAATGTTGCGCGTATCCAGGCGAATATCCACAAAAACCGGCACCCCCCCGCGCAGCACAAAGGCATTGGCTGTTGAGACAAAGGTATAGGACGGCATGATCACCTCGTCGCCCGGTTGAATGTCCGCAAGGATGGCCGCCATCTCAAGAGCCGCCGTGCAGGAGTGGGTGAGCAGTGCCTTGTGTGCACCGGTACGCGCTTCCAGCCAGGCGTGGCATTTTTTTGTAAACATGCCGTCGCCGGCAAGATGACCATTGGTATGAGCCTGCGTGATATACCAGAGTTCGCGACCCGTCATGTAGGGTTTGTTAAAAGGGATACTGTTTGCATTCATCTTTTACGCATCCTTTTTATCATCGCTGGCTTAAGGCCAACCAGCAATCTTGAGCCGCCCACGGGCAAAAAAACACCCACACGGATCAAAACCAACTCAAAACACAGAAACCACTCGAAAATTTTGTTAAGGATAGAATTGACTCGAAGCCCAGCCAAATCATCCATGTTCATATCCGTTTTATTCCGTTGCAACAATCTGGATAAATACATCGCCGGCAGCAGCGTGCTGACAAACGAAGTGGTTCGAATAATTTCAAAACCCGCCTGGCAAACTTGTTTATGCAACTCATTGGCAGCATATCGCCTGACATGGCAGGCATATTCATCAGCTGCACTCCACAACCAAGGGTGCTGTGGAACCGTGATAAAAACAAACCCACCGGGCTTTAGAGCCTTGTAAATTTGTTGTAGCACGACATTATCCTCTTCAATGTGCTCCAATACATCGAAGGCACCAATGACATCCAGCTCTGATTCATAATGGATGCAACGGGCATCCATTTGCTCAAATTCGGCGGTAGACACACGCTGCCGAGCATATACCAGCCCTTCTTCGAAATACTCACTCCCAAGGAGCCTGACCTCGGGAAACCGCCTTGAGATACTTGAAATGACAAATCCTGTTCCACATCCAATCTCAAGGAATGACTTTAGCGCTGGAGAATACCTTTGGAGTGCCCAAAGGATAATCCGATTCCTGGCGCGGAACCAAAAGTTCCCCGCCTCTAATTCCGCCAATTCTTTATAGTAGTGAGTTTTAAATCCAATATGCATATTTTTTCAGGTAAGCTATCTTCTTTCGCGAAAAACAAAATATTTAAATACGATAAAGAGAAATCCGGCGATGATCATTATCGCCATGGCTTGAACCCATTGATGGGCATAACCCAGGCGGTCAACAAAGGTAAAAAGGATCAGGAAATTGAGCAAATATCCAAATAAATGAGCCAGCACATAGCGAAAAGCCGCACTGGAGAAGTCACCGCGATGAGCGAATGTCCATTTCCGGTTGCCAATAAACCCGATGGCAGCGCCGATAATATACACCAAAGTCATTGCTGTTTTTGGTTCAACGCCAAGATAGGTAATGAGTAAGTAAACAAAATAAATGGTTGCGTTACTCACCACGCCTACCACGCCATAACGAATCAGTTGCCGCATGGATTTGCCAATTTGTGCATGGCCAGATGACTTAAGCATTCTTCAAGGCCACAATGCAGCAATAACTCATCGCACCAAGCAATGATAAATGTCCTGCGGGTTGTTAAAGGAAAAGCCCAGTGAAGCGTACAGATTGATCACAGCAAGATTGGCAGCGGAAATCGAACTTTTCACTTCGTCGTGTCCATTTGCCAGCAGTTCGCCGCACACCGCGCTCCACCAATATTTCGACAAGCCCTTGCCGCGATACTTTTCCGCCACCGCATGCAGCACCAAGATGCAGCCACTGTAGCAGATGAACCCCGCCAGAACGCCCTGCCAGTATAGTCCATAAACCTGTTGCGCTTCAAGCAATTGCTTTAGCCAGTTGTCATAACGCAGGTCGGCGGCGGCCCTGGGCAGATTGAAATCACGATGGAAGCGACCATGCGCGAACGCACCGTGGCCGATCGCCAGTGTCTGGCCGGCATCGACCGCCTTGGAGATCGTCGCATCCGGGTGCTGCGCCGCTCGCAACCGTGCAGCAGTACAATGCGGCTCGATAAGGGTATCACAGTAGTAGAAGCCATACTCGTGCAGCAGTCGCTTGTCTGCCAACGGGTCCACCTTGATGTTGTGATGACCTGGCGTCTGTACCGCCTGTTGCAGGGACGCCTCGGAATATTCAAGCAGTTCCCAAGAGGGCAGTCCAAATGCCGCCGTGTCCCACGGCGTGGGCTTAATCAGCGGTACCGGCTTCATCGAAGGTTGCCCGTCTGACGATATACAGCGGCCGTTTTTTGCTTTCATCAAAGGTTTTGCCAAGATAGATACCAATGATGCCGAGAATACCGATGATGATCCCGCCAATAAAATACAGCGAGACGATCAGACTGCTCCAGCCGGGAATCGGTGAGCCGTAAAACAGCGCGCGCCCAAGAATGTACATGCCATAACAAAAAGAAAAAAACGCCATCAGGAAGCCGAAACGCACAGCCAGCCGCAGCGGTTTGTCGGAATGGGCAATGATGGTTTCAGAAGCCAGCTTCCACAGTTTGGCAAAGGTGTAGGTAGACTTACCCTCGAAACGCTCGGCGTGTTCCACCTCTATGCTGGTAGTGGGAAAACCCATCCACTGCACCAGTCCGCCAAAGAAGCGCAGTTGCTCGCCCATACGGCGGAAATTCGCCGCCACTCTGCGTGACATGATACGAAAGTTGCCGCTCTCTCTGTCGTAGTCGATATCCGCCAGATAGCTGAATATCTTGTAGAACAGCAATGAGGTAAAACGTTTGAGCGGCGGATCCTGCCGTGCGCCGCGCCGCGCCAGCACGACATCATAGCCCTCTTGTGCCTTGGCGTACAGGCGCGGAATTTCCTCGGGGCGGTCCTGCAGATCGCAATCCATCACCACCACCCAGTCGCCATGACAGTAATCCACTCCGGCGGTGATGCCGTAGTGCTGACCAAAGTTGCGGCTGAACTGTATGCCACGCACGCGCGAGTCAGCCGCGGCCAGCCGCTCGATCACCTGCCAGGAGTTGTCGCCGCCACAGTCCTCGACCAGCACAATTTCAAAATCCGGCGAAACGATTTCCAATGCGGCCTTCAGCCGCCGATACAGTTCATCAAGGCATTGCCCTGCCTTATAAACCGGAATGACAACGGAGAGATGCGGGGAAGATGGACTCATTTTGCAGTTTGTTTGCTCATTAATTTTAAAAGATTTATTTTTAGGGCATAGCACAGTGCCGCACCTTCGGCAGTGTCGATTTTTCAGTGAGAGTCGTCATGAGCCTTGCCCCAACTATTGACTCCCTGGCGAGGAAGTAACCCATGTCGGGTTATCTCTGACGATGCTCACAGCTCTGAACACAACCCGCGCATTACCCAAACTCCAAACCCTAAATTCGAGCGTTGCCAATCTCTCCAAGGTAAACTTGAGTTGGCGCGGCGAGGTATTATCCATCAAAACCGTTTCGGCCAGCACTTTCTGGTCGGGTTCGGCAGCGACATCCAACCGCGCCGAACCGTTAGGTGCTGATTCAACCGCTACATCAAAGCTGACAGTGTAGGTGCCGGGTTCGACATCGATATACGGCCCGTAGTGCAGCGCACCCACTTCTCCCTTTTCCACGACCATGGCGCTACCGGTGTTCTC
>CAIVVZ010000007.1 GCA_903909505.1 uncultured Desulfobacteraceae bacterium | reverse complement strand
TCTGCAGCAGCGGCTGGATAGAAATGATTTTGAAAGGCTACAGGGGGATTACGATTTTCTGGTGATTGCGGTTGGGGCGCAAAAACCCCGGACCCTTCCGGTACCGGGCAAGGAACTGGCCATGACAGCCCTGGATTTTTTGAAACTGTCCAAGACCGGGAACCTTTGCCCCGGGAAACAGGTGGTCATCATCGGCGCCGGAAACGTGGGCTGCGATGTGGCGACAGAAGCCAAACGGTTGGGCGCGGACACCCTTACGCTTCTGGATGTTCAGGCTCCTGCCTCCTTTGGCAAGGAAAGACGGGATGCGGAGGCGGCCGGAGCCGTTTTCCGGTGGCCCTGCTTCACCCGGGAGATTACTTCCGAAGGTGTTATCCTGTCAACCGGCGAAACCATTCCGGCGGATAATGTGATCATCTCGATCGGGGATGCGCCGGATCTGGATTTTCTTTCCGGAGAGGTGGCAACGGATCGGGGCTTTGTTCAAGTCAACGCCCATTATCAAACCGCAAATCCCACGGTTTTTGCCATTGGCGATGCGGTTAAACCCGGGCTTCTGACCGATGCCATCGGATCGGGCCGAAAGGCGGCCGCCGCGATCTTGAAAATCATCGAAGGACAGCCTCTGGAGAGTGACTTTCGCCCTATGATCGACGCCAAGCGCGTGTCTCTGGAATATTTCGATCCCCGGATTGCCGAATTTGAGGATGTGGATAGCTGCGGATCCCAGTGTTCTTCCTGCGGAGCCTGCCGGGATTGCGGCATCTGCGTGGCTGTCTGTCCGCAGGCAGCCATTCGCCGGATGGAGATAATTCCCGCCGGCTATGAATACCGGGTGGATGAAAACCGGTGCATCGGGTGCGGGTTTTGTGCCGGCGCCTGCCCCTGCGGTGTGTGGAATCTTGTTGAAAACCAGCCGATGGAATGATACAAGGATAAATTGATATGAAAAAAGCAATATTGGCATTGGAAGATGGACGGACATTCGACTGTCACTGCTTTACCGGGTCCGGTGAGGCAGGCGGCGAAGCCGTGTTCAACACCAGCATGACCGGATATCAGGAAGTCCTGACCGACCCCTCATACCGGGGTCAGGTGGTGACCATGACTTATCCGCTGATCGGCAATTACGGGGTCAACCCCGAGGATATCGAGTCCGATCGCATACAGGTGGCGGCATTTGTGGTACGGGAGTATCAGCATTTTCCCAGCAATTACCGTTCCACGGGCTCACTGGCCGATTATCTGAAAACTCAGAATGTTATGGGAATTGATGGCCTGGATACCCGTGCACTGACCCTTCACCTGAGAAATTCCGGTGCCATGCGGGTGTTTATCTCCACCGAAGATCCCGATCCGCTCTCCTGCGTGGAAAAGGCCCGGCAGGTTCCCAGCATGATCGGACAGGATCTGGTTTCCGTGGTTTCCACCCGCCTGCCTTACCGATGGACGAACAATGAAATCCTTCCCATCGAAGATCCGGCGATGGTCCTGACCTCAAAAATCTGGAAGCACCGGGGCCGCTTGCATAGCGTGGTTGCGCTTGATTGTGGGATGAAAACCAATATTCTCAGATGTCTTGAGCAATCCGGATGTGAAGTGATCGTTGTCCCCGCTGCAACGGATGCCGACACGATTCGGGCAATGGCGCCGGACGGCATCTTTTTATCCAATGGCCCTGGAGATCCGGAACCCGTGGATTATGCGGTTCAGACGGTTCGATCGCTTCTGGGCTTCCGGCCCATCTTCGGTATCTGCCTGGGAATCCAGATTCTTGGCCTTGCCATGGGAGGCAAGACCTACAAGCTGAAATTCGGTCATCGGGGTGCAAACCAGCCGGTCAAGAATTTAAAGACCGGACGCATCGAAATCACTTCCCAGAATCATGGTTTTGCCGTTGACATTGCCACGCTGAGTGCAAATGATGCCGAAATCACCCATGTTAACCTCAACGATCAGACGCTGGAAGGATTCCGGCATCGAACCCTGCCTGCCTTTGCCGTTCAATATCACCCGGAAGCCTCTCCAGGTCCGCAGGACGCCCAGTATCTTTTTGATGAATTCACCCGGCTGATGGCTGGCCAATAAATACGGCTATGGGCAATAGGCAATGGGTAAAATCCATTGCCTGTATTTAACCCATGGTCCATAGCTCACTACCCATAAATCCTATGCCCAAACGCACAGACATTCATAAAATCCTGATCATCGGCGCCGGTCCCATCATCATCAGCCAGGGCTGTGAATTTGATTATTCCGGCACCCAGGCCTGTAAGGCGTTGAAGGAAGAAGGTTACGAGGTGGTCCTGATCAACAGCAATCCGGCCACCATCATGACCGATCCCGATATGGCCGACCGGACCTATATCGAACCCATTACGCCGGAGACCGTTGCCAAGATTATTGAACGGGAGCGGCCCTGCGCCATCCTGCCCACGCTGGGCGGGCAGACCGGCCTGAACACGGCGATCAAGGTGGCCGAGCTGGGGGTTCTGGAAAAATACGGCGTTGAGATGATCGGCGCCACCATCCCCTCCATTCAAAAGGCCGAGGACAGGGATAAATTTCGAAAGGCCATGGATAAAATCGGACTTCGTATTCCCCGAAGCGGCATTGCCGTGAACATGGAACAGTGCCGGGCCATTGTCGACGACATCGGGTTTCCGATCATCATCCGGCCCAGCTATACCCTGGGCGGAACCGGCGGCGGAGTAGCCTATAACGCGGAAGACCTGGATGTCATTGCCAAGGCAGGGCTTGACGCGAGCATGATTACTCAGGTCATGCTTGAAGAATCGGTTCTGGGATGGAAAGAATATGAACTTGAGGTCATGCGGGATCGTAACGACAATGTGGTGATCATCTGTTCCATTGAAAACATGGATCCCATGGGGGTTCATACCGGAGACAGCATCACCGTGGCGCCTGCCCAGACCCTGACCGATAAAGAGTATCAGCGCATGCGAAATGCCGCCATTGCCATCATTCGGGAAATCGGCGTGGATACCGGCGGATCCAATGTTCAGTTTGCCATTCATCCCGATACCGGCGAGATGATCGTGGTGGAGATGAATCCCCGGGTCTCCCGCAGCTCCGCCCTGGCCTCCAAGGCAACCGGATATCCCATTGCCAAAATCGCCGCCAAGCTGGCCGTGGGGTATACACTGGATGAAATCCCAAATGATATCACCGGCGAAACCATGGCATCGTTTGAGCCGACCATCGATTATTGCGTGGTCAAAATTCCCAGATGGACTTTCGAGAAATTTCCGGAAACCCAGGATTACCTGACAACGGCCATGAAATCCGTGGGCGAGACCATGTCCATCGGCCGAACCTTTAAGGAAGCCCTTCAAAAAGGCATTCGGTCCCTTGAGATTGGCCGCTATGGTCTGGGCGGAGATGGGAAGGACCCGGCCACGCCTCCGACAAGAGGCGAGATCGAACAGCGCCTGGCAACCCCCAATTCTCAGCGGATATTTTACCTGCGATACGCTCTGCGGAGCGGCATGAGCCTGGAAGCCATCTACGATCTGACCCGGATCGACCCGTGGTTTCTGGACCAGATCCGGCAGATCGTGGATATGGAAAAGATCATTGCCGCCGCAGGAAAAGATATTTCAGCAGTACTGCTTAGGCAGGCCAAGTCAACGGGGTTTTCCGATATTCAGATCGCCAACCTGATCGGGTTAAATGAACAGGCCGTCAAGAAGCGGCGCACGGAACTGGGCATCCTCCCGGTTTATAAGCTGGTGGACACGTGCGCCGCCGAGTTCAAGGCCGCCACGCCCTATTATTATTCCACGTATGAAACGGAAAATGAAGCCAGGGTGTCGGACCGGAAAAAAGTCATGATTCTGGGAGGCGGGCCCAACCGGATCGGCCAGGGGATCGAGTTCGACTACTGCTGCGTCCATGCCTCATTCGCCCTTCGGGAAGAAGGGATTGAAAGTATCATGGTGAACAGCAATCCCGAAACCGTCAGCACGGATTATGATACATCGGACAAGCTTTATTTTGAACCGCTGACCCGCGAGGATGTGCTTCATATCGTGGAAACGGAAAAACCATTTGGTGTGATCGTTCAGTTTGGAGGACAGACCCCGCTCAACCTGTCCACCTCCCTTTTCCAGGCGGGTGTGCCCATTCTGGGTACCCAACCCGAGAGCATCGATCGGGCGGAAGATCGAAAGCTCTTCCAGACCATGCTCCATAAGCTGGGCCTGATTCAGCCGGAAAACGGCACTGCAACCTCCGTAGCAGAAGCCGCTGCGGTTGCGGAAACCATCGGATATCCGGTCGTTGTCCGGCCTTCCTATGTTCTGGGCGGAAGGGCCATGAAAATTGTCTATGACCCCAAAGAACTTGAAAACTTTACCCTGCTGGCCATCGCCGCATCGCCGGATCATCCGGTGTTGATCGATAAATTTCTGGAAGACGCCGTTGAAGTGGATGTGGATGCTATTTCCGACGGAAACACCACCATTATCGGCGGCATCATGGAGCATATCGAAGAGGCCGGCATTCATTCCGGAGATTCCGCCTGCGTGCTGCCACCCTATAGCCTGAAACCGGAGATTCTTGAAGAAATCACCCGGGCTACCAAGGCCATGGCCGCCGAGCTCAATGTGATCGGGCTGATGAATGTTCAGTATGCGGTCAAAAATGACAGCCTTTTTGTCCTGGAAGTCAATCCGAGGGCATCCCGAACCATCCCGTTTGTCAGCAAGGCCACCGGCATTCCCCTTGCCAAACTGGCAACCAAAATCATGTTGGGAAAAACCCTGAAAGAGCTGGGGTTGATTACAGAAAAAGTACCTTCCCACATATCGGTTAAGGAAGCGGTTATGCCGTTTAACCGTTTTCCGGATGTGGATACCCTGTTAGGCCCGGAAATGAAATCCACCGGCGAAGTCATGGGCATTGATGAAGATCTGGGATCTGCTTATGCCAAAGCCCAGCTCGGCGCAGGCCAGAACCTGCCTCTTGACGGCACGGTCTTTATCAGCGTCAAGGATCGGGATAAACCCGGAGCCCTTATCGTGGCCAAACAGCTTTATGAGATCGGATTTACCCTCATGACCACGCGCGGAACCGGGGTGTATTTTGAAAGAAACGGCATTCCCAGCCGGATGGTCAACAAGGTGTCGGTGGGCCGGCCCCACGTGGTGGATGCGATCATGAACCTGGAAATTCAACTCATCATCAACACCGGATTCGGCAATGAAACCAAACGCGACGGCTACCATTTAAGGCGTGCCGCCATCAAATACAACATTCCCTATACCACGACCCTGGCCGGTGCCATTGCCCTGGGAAAGGCCATTGTTTCCATGAAACAAAAAGATCTTTCGGTAAAATCCCTTCAGGAATATTAAGAGATAAGAAAAAAATCATGAACGATACGTCTTGTTTTGAATGTGAGGATTTTCCCGAAGAAGACAAGCCTCGCGAGGCCTGCGGCCTGTTCGGCATTCACGGCCATCCGGATTCGGCCAGGCTGACTTACTTCGGACTCTATGCGCTTCAGCACCGGGGTCAGGAAAGCGCGGGCATCGCTGTGATTCAGAACCAGCAGATCGTGGCTCACAAGGGAATGGGACTGGTTTCGGATGTTTTTAAAAACCCCTGCCTGGATCTGCTAGACGGTGCCAGCGCCATTGGCCATGTCCGGTATTCCACCACCGGAAGCTCCACCCTGGCCAATGCCCAGCCCTTTGTCGTTCACCATCGTCAGCGGTCCTATGCCGTTGCTCACAACGGGAATCTGGTGAATGCCCACGTTTTGAAAAACGAGCTGGAAGAATCCGGCTCCATTTTTCAAACCACGACGGACAGCGAGGTATTTCTTCACCTCTTTGTCAAAAATCTTCAAATGGGATTTGAGAAGGCACTGATTGAAGCGGTGTCGCGCATCAAGGGCGCGTTTTCCCTGGTCGTCATGACAAACAAGGGCGAGATCATCGGTATCAAAGATCCCAATGGATTCAGGCCCCTTTGTCTGGGACGGTTAAACGGCCACTATGTGCTGGCCTCGGAAACCTGCGCGCTGGATCTGGTGGAGGCCGAGTTCATCCGGGAACTGAACCCGGGAGAAATCGTCATCATCAGCCAGGACGGCATTCGCAGTCTGCAAACGCCGGCTGCTGCCTGCAGGTCCTTTTGCATATTTGAATTTATCTATTTCGCCAGACCGGACAGCACCATATTCGGCAGGAATGTCTATCTCACCCGAAAGGCCCATGGCCGTCAACTGGCACACGAAGCGCCGGTTCAGGCCGACCTGATCATGCCGTTTCCGGATTCCGGAACTTATGCGGCCCTGGGATATTCCGAAGCATCCGGCATACCATTTGAAATGGGAATGATCCGCAACCATTATGTGGGACGGACCTTTATTCAGCCGACCCAGAGTATGAGGGATTTTGGCGTCCGCGTTAAGCTCAACCCCGTCAAGGAACTTCTCAAGGGTAAGGACATCGTCATCATTGAAGACTCTATTATCCGGGGCACGACGGTTCGAACCCGTGTCAAGGCCCTTCGGGAGCTTGGCGTGAAACGGGTTCACCTTCGGGTCAGTGGTCCGGCCCACCGTTTTCCCTGTCATTATGGCATTGATTTTTCAACCAAGGGCGAGCTGATCGCATCCCGAATGCGGGTTGAGGAACTCAGAGATTTTCTGGGACTTGATTCACTGCATTATCTGAGCCTGGATGGCCTTCTGGCGGCAACCGGCGTTGAAAATCCTGAAGATTGTTTTTGTAAGGCCTGTTTCGATGGGTGCTATCCGGTTGAATTCGACGAAAGTCTCACCAAGGATTGCATGGAGCAGGGTCTAAGGGATTATACAAGCGTCGAATAGACAATTTTGAACTTGCGTAAAGCCTGATCTTGTGTTAGTTTTTTAAAAATTATGCTTAATATGAGAATATATAACAAATATATAGTTGATATTATTATATAGACACATCATTTGCAGCACCTTAAATAAACGGATAACATTAAAGGAGGGGGGTATTTTCTATGAAAACTTTGATCGGTGGTGCAGTAGCTGCAGTATTGGGACTTATCGGTGTTTCTATTTGGTTTAAGGAATTCTTGCAGATTCTGGCTGGCGTACTTCCTATCATGCTGCTTCTGGGTGGCGGTCTGGCGCTTTATCTGGGATTTGATGAGTTGAAGGATACCTGGAAAAAAGACGATAAACCGGCGCCAACTCCTGCAGCCGATAGCGCAGATAAATACAAACAGGAAATCGATGATCTGAAAAAAGAGATTGAAACTTTAAAGTCCGACAAGGCCTGATTTCCGACGCTCAGTTTCACAAAAAACGGTCAGCTTTTCCCGACAGCACTCGGAATTCACTGTTTTCTTCCCGAATAAAGGAGTATTGGCTTCTGTTAATACTCCTTTTCTTTTACGCCTTCTGAAGAATTGCCGAAGTTGCCAATTTATCGGCCCTTTCATTGCCTTCTATTCCCGAGTGCCCCTTGACCTTGATGAATGTCAGGTTTTTGAATCGTTTCATCAATGCGCGGATGTCATTGACGAGCTCCGTGTTTTTTTTGGCTTTCCATCCCAGCGTCAGCAGACCGTAGGCATAGCCGCTGTCCGTATATACCCTTACCGGCAAATCGGGATTCTTTACCTCCAGAAGTCCGGTCCGAATGGCTTCAAGCTCGGCAATGTTGTTGGTGCCCAATCCGATATTCCGGGAGATTTCCTTTTCGTGCTCCCTGTAGCGAAGCAAAACCCCGATTCCCGATGGACCGGGATTTCCCGATGATGCGCCATCCGCATAGATTCGAATACAATTCGGATCTTCCGAGCCGGACGGAATGCTCGAAGGGTTGACAGGCTTTCTGATTTTGGCAGAAGATTCTCCGGGTTCGGCGTCCAGGGGCAAAAGGTCTGTTTCGCGGACCCGATACTCATGATCCTGTTCCTTCTGATACTTGATCAGGGCCTTGCCGTTATGGATCTGGATCTTCCCATCCGAATCGACGGCCACCCAGACCTTGTTCTGCTTGAACCGCATTCGTATCCAGCCTGAATCATCCGTTGTCATCGTTATTCCCCCAATCGCTTGAAAAAATCTCAGCATATTTTTTCAAGCTGATTCCGTCAAGACATTTATTGGCATTGGGCTTTTGGAAAACATGGCATTGTGTAATGCAGTGAAAACCGGTACAATTATAGAGAACTTTTTGGAACAACTTGACAGGCTTCCGATGATATTTTTGTGGAAAGCATGAGATGAAAAAAACTTCCGACCCCTCTGCGCCGGTTTTTAGCCCGGTTTCGCCAAAAGTCTATGAATATTTCCTTGCTGAAGACTGGGTGGTCCTGGCTGGGAGAACCGACCTGGATAATGATCTGCTAAGCCTGAAGACAGCCGGCCCCAATGACTGGTGGTTTCATGTTCGCGGCATGCCGGGAAGTCATGTTCTTCTCATCGGAAACCAGAGTGAAGAGCCGAGCAATGAGTTGCTTCGCCAGGCAGCCGCCATTGCCGCCTATCACAGCAAGGCCAGGGACGGCGGGATAGTTTCGGTTTCCGCAACCCGTGCTCGGTATGTTTCTAAACCTCGCGGAGCCAAACCCGGAACGGTCACGATTCGAAAAGAAATCGTATTAAAGGTCCGCCCGGGAATTCCGAAACCGCCGTCATGACCGATATTCTTCTGATTCAACCGCCTATCAGAGATTTTTACGCGACAGCCAAGCGCTCGCTTCCCTATGGCCTGGCCTGTATAGCCGCTTCTCTGATCCAGCTCGGGTTTTCCGTGGAGATTATAGATGGCCTTGCCACGTCCAAATCTCGAAACATCCCGCTGCCCGTGGAGATGGGCTATCTTTCCGAGTTTTATGGAAGCCCGGACCTTTCCCCTTTTGCCTTGTTTCATCAGTATAAACATTTTGGATACAGTTTTGAGCATATCGGGAAACTGGCAAAAGCCTCGGGTGCGTTTTTAATCGGCATTTCTTCTCTGTTTACCGCTTACAGCCCTGAAGCGCTACAGACCGCCAGGGCTGTCAAGGCCTGTTATCCTTCCTGCAAAATCGTCATCGGGGGGCATCATCCCACTGCTTTGCCGGAAGCGGTTATGGCCTGTTCAGCCATAGATTACGGGTTTCGCGGAGAAGGCGAAGTTTCCCTGTCGATTCTGGCATCCATCTTGAAAACGGACAAGTCTCCATCGGATGCCCTGCTGTCAACGGTGCCGGGTCTGGTTTTCCGCAAATCAGATGCCTCCCTTCACGTCAGCGAGCCTGTCTGGATGGGGGATCTGAACGAGGCGCCGCTTCCCGCAATGCATCTGGTTCGTTCGCAGTACTACCGGCGGGGAAAATCCGGCGCTTCGGTGATTGTCGCCAGCAGGGGGTGCCCCATGACCTGTACATACTGTTCTTTGGGGAAAAATTCTGAAACACCGTATCGCCGGAAAAAATTCGAAGGGGTGATTCGTGAAATGGCGCACGCCATCGATACATCCCATGCCGGGTTTATTGATTTCGAGGACGAAAATCTGTCGCTTGATCGGAGCTGGTTCATGGCCCTGCTATCCGCGATTCAGACACGATTTCCGGAACTCAGGCCGGAATTACGGGCCATGAACGGCCTGTTTCCGGCATCACTGGACAGGGATATGATATTGGCCATGAAGGCAGCCGGTTTCAAAACCCTGAATCTGTCCTTGGGAACCACTTCTGCGGCCCAATTGAAGCGCTTCCACAGACCGAATATGCAATCGGCATTTGAAAACGCTCTTGAACTGGCTGAACGCGGCGGGCTGAACGCTGTCGGCTATATCATTGTTGCAGCGCCGTTTCAGAATCCCATGGACGCTGTCGAAGATCTTCTGTACCTGGCGTCCTTGAGGACGCTTGCCGGGGTATCGGTATTTTATCCTTCTCCCGGCAGCGTGGATTATGATCTTGCCGGCCGGCTCGGCATTCTGCCGGAGCACCTGTCCCTGATGCGATCCAGCGCGCTTCCTCTGTCTCACACCACATCCCGAATAGAATCCGTCACGCTGGTACGGCTGGGAAGACTCTTGAATTTTATGAAAGCCTTAACCGATCAGGGAATTGATTTTGAGATGGAAGCTCAAGGGGATTCGAACAAAAGCCCGTCCTTGGAAAACCGCCAGGAAGCGGGCATCCGGCTTTTGCATATGTTTTTATCAGACGGAAGAATCCGGGGAATCACCCCGGATGGCAGGATCTACGAACACCAAGTTTCCCTGGATTTGACCCGGCGCTTCCGGGAAGGACTTCGCTCGATCAAGATAAAAGGGGTCACCGGATAACCCGCTAATTTCCTCCCAGTTGATATCTGCTTACTGCTTTCAGATGTTCGTCCCAGGTTCGTGAAAATTGATGGGTTTTATCCTGGCGGGATACAAAAAAGAGAAATTCGCTTTGGGCGGGATAAACAGCAGCCAGAAGCGACTTGGCTCCCGGACTGGAGATCGGCCCCGGCGGCAGCCCTTGGCGGGTATAGGTATTGTACGGGGTAGGTGTCGTCAGATGCCGGCGGGTGATATTGCCATCAAAATGATCCAGGCCGTAAATCACCGTGGGGTCACTTTCCAGACGCATGCGGCGTTTTAACCGGTTGTGGAATACGGATGAAACCATGGCCCTCTCGCTGTCGGAACCAGTTTCCTTTTCAATGATGGAGGCCAGCGTCACGGCCTGATGAATCGACAGACCTTCCTTTTCCGCCTGCTGCGCCATCTCCGGTGTAAATACCTGCCAAAATCGCTGGATCATGGTGGATAGAATTTTCTCGGTGCTGACACCTTTTGGGAAATAATACGTATCCGGGAAAAGATAGCCTTCAGCCGTATCGGCCTCAATTTTCCAGCCATGACACAAATGCGGGTCCCGTGCGGCACGCAACAACTGGGATTCAGAGACCAGTCCCGCGCCGGCAAATACAGCCGCAATTTCTTTCAGCGCATATCCTTCAGGAATAGTGATTTTGTGTAAAAAAGTCTTTCCGCCGGCCATTATTTCCAGAATCTGCTTTGGCGTCATGATGCCGGACAATAGATATTCTCCTGCCTGAATCCGCCGGTCATAGCCGAATCCCCGCGCATAGAGATAAAAATAGAATGGAGACCGGACGATTTCCGAATGAAAGAGCATATCGGCGGTTGCCTTCAGTTGCTGACGGGGCAGAACCGTTATCAGCGCTTCCCGGGGATGCCGACTGTCGGCCGTGTTTGCATATTCCACGACATCGAGCGTTGTCCAGATGCCAAGAATGGTGAGGATCAGCATCGACAGGGCGGATATGGCGATGACAAATCTTTTTAAAAAACCTGTGGAGGCAGCGGCATCGTCGCTGTTGGCCGTGGCCCGTTTGATTTCATTGCCCGGTTTTGACAAAGTGAAAAATATCCTCTTTATAAATATTCATTGATTCCTCATATCGGCAGGCTCATACAGCCTTCTCCTATGGAAAGGAAGACATCGACGACAATTAACTCAATGATAGTGAATATGAAAGGCTGTGGCAACAGGGAAATGTATCAGAGTAGGGAGTAGGACAGGGAGGGTTTCTCCCCATGTAAAAAAATCAGCGTCTTTTCGTGGATATGAAATGTGTTATATATGATACTGCGCCCTACGGCGGATTCGATGCGGAAAGGGGTAAAAAAACGGTGAACGTTGTTCCGTGGGACGGTTCACTCTTGACTTGAATACTTCCCCCAAGTTCATCCAGAAGCCCTTT
>CAIVVZ010000006.1 GCA_903909505.1 uncultured Desulfobacteraceae bacterium | reverse complement strand
TCCAAACGTGCAATTTCGCGTTTTTCTTGCCTCGCCAAAGATGACACCGGATTTACAGCTCCGGTCGGCGGAAATTCCTGCGGCGGGTGCAGTTCCTCCTCTTGCGGTTCGTGCGGCGCAGGGTAAGACCTCCTTCTACCAAAGTCCAGTCCCGGAAACACCGTTCGAGTCTGTAGCATTCACGATTGCCCCCATGGTAGATGGAAAATCATCTTCCGAATAAATATTCCGCTTTCTCCCCAAGCGGGCTTTAAAATGGTTGACAATAGTTCGTGTCCCTCTGGCAGAATCGGCTGATTTCCAACAACCAGCGCAAGCCGTCTCCGGACAGGGTTTCTTTTTCGATATCTCCTTTAAACTGATGCCCGCAAGAAAATCGGGTGCGCAAACCACCTGCATTACTAACAGTGAGCCAAAGAGTTTATATATGCGGTCCTGTGAAACTATCCTGTTGAGAGATTTTGCGTTATAAATAGTGAAAATCCGGTTTAAAAGGAGGTGATTCGTGCAAAATATGAAAGACATCGCCATTCAAAGAGCCTTTTTACATCTCCGATGGCTTTTTTGGTCGCCTCAAAAAAGATATGCCTACCTGTGGAACCGAACATGCGGAAGATGATTCTATGTTTTTAGCAATATTCCAAAACCGGCGCCGGGATAATAATAACCGCGCCGGTTTTTTGATACCATCTGATTTTCTTGGTCGGATCTTGGCTCCCATGACAAGCAATCAAATTTTATAACCCAGGTCACCTGCCATTTTATTCAGGCATAATATTCTTTGCTTTAATGCGCCTGAGCCACATAAATCCGGCAACCCAGACTATAACGGCCAGGACCAGGGCTGCCAGCCCGACGAGAAGGGTTACGTCTGACCAAAATCCGTCCGGGAAAAGGGTGATCATGTGGTCTCCCATCGGAAACTGCCAGTTCCCCTGGGGGAAAAATATTTCATGGAAAGTGGTAAAAAACCAATCGAAACTGGTAACTGCGAATACTCCAAGGAAACAAATCAGCCCTATGGTTGCGATCCCGCCCCGCTTCAATCCGGATGCCAGATCCTGTCTTTTTTGGTTGCGTTTCCCTATTAACATGGCTGTAAAATACCCCGCCGAATAAAGCGCCGACACCACAAACAACCAGTAGTCCAGCCACACAACGCTTTTTACGTCCTCCATATGCCGCACGTCAGCCAAGTCTACCTGGGTCGTCTGTTCGTCAAGAAAAAGCGGCGCCGTGACGCCGTTATCATAAGTGACACTGATGTCCAGATACTTCTCAGACGGATTATTGAAATAGGTGATAAGTTCAGCGGCGGATTTGTCCAATTGGGAGGGGGATATGTTGAGCTCTTGACCGACGGCGTATTTCTCAAAACCATTCGTATATATCCAAAGGCTGTTAAAGGCCCAGGCAATTGTGCCTGACAGAAGGAAAACAGGGACCAGTACTATAAAAACCCAGTTGGCAATCGATCGGAAAACGTTCATGCGGCTATTTTACAGCCTGCTGCACGAAAGTGCTACAATCAGCCAATGACAGACCCCTCCATTTCCAAGCCGGAACATCCATCGGCCTGCTTCCGGTGCGGTGAATGCTGTACCAGGTACCAGGTGCTTCTCGAGCCTTCAGAAATGCAGCGGATAGCCGGCTT
>CAIVVZ010000005.1 GCA_903909505.1 uncultured Desulfobacteraceae bacterium | reverse complement strand
CGGAGGCTGTGGTATACCGTATTTTGTGGGCGGAGATGTGCAGGAAATCGAAGGACTCTGCATGACCAGCGCCAATGTGCTGCGGGATTGCAATTTTTTTAAAAACGCCAAGGGGGTTGACGTTCAGACCCGAACTGAAGTTTTGTCTATTGATCGAAAGGCCGGATTGGTTCACGTCCGGCATTTGCCCGACAATACGGAATCGGATCTGCCTTACGATAAACTGGTGATTGCCACCGGCGGCATGCCGGTGATCCCGCCCCTGCCGGGGATTAATTTGCCGGGGGTGTCCGTGGTGTCCAATTTGCATCATGCCCAATTGATCAAGTCCAGACTCGCGGGGGGCAAAATCGATCGGGCCGTGATCATCGGCGGCGGCGCCATCGGGCTGGAAATGGCTGAAGCGGTGACCGACCTGTGGGGGGTAAAAACCACACTGGTGGAAAAGATGGATCAACTCTTGCCGCAGGCGTTCAGCCCGGATATGTCTCAAATCATAAAAAACCATCTGGTAGAGAAAGGGGTGGACATCCGTCTTTCCGAAAGCGTGCTTCGGATCATCGGTGATCCGGAAACCGGCGTTCAGGCCGTTGAGACCGATGCCGGGCAGATTCCCTGCGATCTGGTCATTTTAGCGGTTGGGGTTCGTCCCAATACGCAATTGGCCAAGGAAGCGGAACTTGAGATCGGAGACCGCGGCGGCATCGTTGTGGATGAATGCATGCGGACGACGGATCCGGACATTTATGCCGGTGGCGATTGCGTGGAACTGACACATCTGATCAGCGGCCGGAAAGTGCATATGCCATTGGGGTCCTTGGCCAATCGCCAGGGGCGGATCATTGGGACCAATGTGATGGGTGGCGCGGACCGGTTCAGGGGAACCGTTGGAACCTTTTGCCTGAAAGTGTTCGATCTTGGCGTTGCCCGGGCCGGTTTGACGTTCAGTCAGGCGGCGGAATGCTTTGACCCGGTGCAAACCGTGGTGGTACAGGCGGATCGTGCCCATTTTTTCCCCACGCAACAGCCCATGTATTTAAAACTCATTGCGGATCGGGGTTCCCGGAGAATCCTGGGCATTGAAGCCATGGGACAGCAGGGCGATGCGGTCAAGGCCCGTGTCGATGCGGTGGCGGTGGCAATGAGTTTGGGTGCGACCATCGATACCATTTCCAATCTCGAGGTGGCTTATGCGCCGCCCTATGCTTCAGCCATGGATATTATCAATGCCGCTGCCAATTCCCTGGATAATATCCTGGCCGGGTATCAGGATCCCATCAATATGGAGGCATTTCTACATAATCTTAAAAATGGTAACGGCAGGGTTCTGGATCTGCGAAGCAGGGAGAATGCCGCGCCATTTTTAAAAAAATACCCGGATCAGTGGCTGAATATTCCCCAGGAAGAGCTTGCGGGCCGCCTGGATGAAATCCCGGAAGACACGACGCTGAATCTCATTTGCGGTTCCGGCGCCCGCTCTTATGAAGCCCAGCGGTTGCTGCGCTTTCACGGTAATTCCCATACCCGAAATGTCCAGGGCGGCATCGGGCTGCTGAAAGCAACGAATCCGGAATTTTTTAGTGAAAATCATATATCCGGCGTTTCGCCTGTTCAAGATTAAGGCGAGTGAATTCTGATTTGTCTCTATAATGTTTCTCGACCAATTGACACCCGCCCCAGATATCAGTAGATAGTAATACATATCCATTTTCATGCTTGGGGACGGCCAGAACGCGATGGCCATGTCTGTTTACGAGTTCATTAGCAGGAAAAACGATAGCCGATGATAGATATTCAGTCGATCCCGTCCACAGAACCCATACGCATCATCATTGGCGCCGGTCAGCAGCGCTGGCCGGGCTGGATACCCACTCAAAAAGAAGAACTGGATTTACTTGAACCGGAAGACTGGGGAATCACTTTCCGTTCCCGTCCGGCGGATGCATTTTTGTGTGAACATGTATGGGAGCATCTGACGGAAGCGCAAGGCCGTGCTGCCGCAAAACTGTGTTACAAGTGGTTAAAACCGGGGGGATATCTGCGGCGCGCGGTTCCGGATGCCAATTTCCCCAATGCCTTATATCAGAAAACGACGCGAGTCGGGGGTCCCGGTCCCAGCGATCATCCTGCTGCTGATCACAAAATCGTCTATGACTACAGGCTGTTTGTCGATATCTTCACCCGGTCCGGTTTTAATGTCGATTTGCTGGAGTATTGCGACGAAAATGGGCGGTTTCACTACCATCAATGGTCTTTGAACGATGGTCCCATTTACCGTTCCTTGCTTCTGGACCATCGAAATCAAGGCGGCAATATTGAATCCATATCATTGATTGTTGATGCCAGAAAGCTGCTTTAACGGACGATTCCAAATTGCGGATGACCATAAGATAAACGGGAATGTCCAAACGGCCTGCGAATTTTTCAATCACCAACTGAAACCGCCGATGCGGTAAAAACAACACTTTTAAAAGGAAGTAATGAATATGGCGCAAATGACAGAACGGATGAAGGAGCTTTTTGACAAGGTCCGCACCGTGGTGCTTTCCACGGCAAGCATTGACGGCACGCCCAACGCGGTTCCGGTGGGAGCGAAAAAAATCATCGATGGAGAGACCATTCTCATATCCGACCAGTTCTTTAACAAAACCCTGGCCAACATGAAAGCCAACCCTAAGGTCGCGGTAACGTACTGGGAAGGGCGTGAAGGATATCAATTGAAGGGCACGGTCACCATCGAAACCACTGGCCAGCGGTTTGAAGAAACGGCCCAATGGATCGAGGAAATGAGCAACAAGGCTGGATTTCCCTTGAAATCCAAAGCCGCCATCATTCTGCAGATCGAAGAAATTTACGGGATTGCACCGGGACCGGGCGCCGGCAAAAAACTGGTGTAAATCAGACGACAATAGATGAACCCGTCGAGGCAGCCGATACCCATGGTTTTGTTCTTCCTGCTTCTTGAGCATGTCAAAGGACCCCGACGGGGCTTTCATTTTAAAGTGATTTTTGCGACAACCGGGGCGATCACTCCGACGCAGTTCCCATTTCCATTTCGGAAAGGCGCTTTTTGATGGCATTCAGCTCCGACTGTAGCGCCTCTGTCTGACTTTTAAGCGATTGTCTTTCCATGCCGAGGTCCGGGTTCTGATTCGGCCCGGCAGACCAGCCGAAGCGCATCCACCCCGGCTGGCCGGTGGCGTAGAACCTGTTTCGCCGCCCGCGACCGTAACCCATTCCAAAACCTCTTCCTGTAACGGTATTCTCATATCCGGACATGCCAACTCTGGCACAGATGCCGGCGCCACGGCCGGTCATCGCACCCACTCCCATAGGTCCTGTTTGATCTCTTCCTGGCATATTATGCCTCCTTTCGTTAACCCCTGCTCTCTGTTCATAACATTCCCGTACACTTCTGCCAGCAGAGGAAGTCTCTGTTCGTCAGAAGTGTACGGGGTGTCATTTTTATAAAAAAACACGATTCATGTTAGATTGCTAAAACAAGGCAGCATGATCACAATAATCCGTTTTTATGATATTTCCCACCGATTATGCAAATGAGGCAATCCGGATAAAAAGCTTAGAATCTCAATTATGCAACTCAATATCAGGAATAAAGTTGCCATCCTGCAACTCCAAGAGAAAAGGGTATCGTGATGACACGAGATTTTCCTTTATGCTGCTGATCATTCTTGGCTACCAGAATTTCCATTGTTCCGCTTGACCAGCCTTTTCATATAATCTTCAACGGCATCTTGAACTGTTTCTGCGGCCAGAAAAGCGCAGTGCTGATCCTCTTCGGGGAAAACACCCAGAACGTCCAGTATTTTTTCGCCGGAGAAATCCATCAATTCATCCGGCGTTCTGTCAAGAGACAGTTCCGCGGCCAGTGAGCCGCACACCGCACTTGACCCGCACCCATCGGTCAAATAGGTGGCTGCCTTGACCCTTTCTTTTTCAAATTTTAGAAAAATCTGCATGGTGTCACCACACGTACCCGTCAGGCGACCATATCCATCCGCATCATCCATGGCACCCTTATATAAGGGCTTGCGCCACCGTTGAAACCCAACCTCACCGTAAGCCGCGCGGGTCTCCTCGAAAATTCGTTCCTGGAGCCCACTGATAAAATCATCTATCCGATCGTTCATGCTTATTTTTTCCCATTCACATAAGGATTTCAGATTTTGTTGCCAGCCAAGTCGCCCAGCCTGACTTCAATCGCTTCGAGTTGTCTGCGCAAGTCCTGCGCGGTTTGCTTCAGGCTTTCAATTTCTTCTTTTTCGGACAAGGCTTTGGTTTGCGATGCATCGGAAGATACCAACGCCATGTCTTCCATACCCGTGAACCAACGAGAGCCACCGCCCATACCACCGCCACCGCCAGTGCCGCGACCACTACCCTGACCGCCACACTTTCCACCACCCATGCCCCGTCCGCCGCCTGAGCTCTTGCCACCGCCCAGGCCTCGGCCCATTCCGAAATGACTTTTGACGGTTGGCGCGACAGATTGCGCCAATTGACCGGAATTGAATTCCTTCACAGCCTCGCGTATCCGGCCGCTGACCCCTGTAATGACCTGAATACCCGCGGCACCAAAGGTTTGAAAGGCGTTGGGACCGCAGTTTCCGGTCAATACCACCGATACGCCTTTTCCTGCCATCAACTGGGCAGACTGAGGTCCGGCGCCGCCTCCCAGTGACATATTGGGATTTGGAATCGACTCAAATTCCAGGGTGTCGGGGTTTACGAAAATAAAATAAGGGCACCGACCAAAACGTGCCTCCACCTGATCGTCGAGTGTTGAACCGTTGGATGATATAGCTATTTTCATATGTTTGCCTCCTGTGTTGAAGATATCCCCCTGCTTCAACCGCCTTTAATGCAAATCGTATGCCTTTCGAAAAATACAACCGATATCGGTTATCATAAGTTTTATTTATCATATAGTTAAATGAACATGCGTATCATGAAATCAAGATGATAACAAAGTATAGAGTCGCATTTACAGAACTTAAAAAAACCATAGCGTCGCTATTATGCGATACTGCTTGTTCAGTTCACAGGTTTTGCCGTCCAGGCGTTGTATCTACATCCCCCAGCGATAAGACAATATTTCAATGGGATACAAACGGATTCATCGAATATAATTTCTCAGGCACGGATTTTGCTGGTTAGAACTTTCTTATGGATATAAAACATAAAATCACTAGTCTTCGAGGAGGTTGTAACCGCAATGCAAAAAGCACAAAGCTCCCAGTCATCTTGTAGCACCTGTGACAAAAATGATTGTTCGGCATCCCAGCGCAAAAAAGAAGAAAGCCCGGAGGAATTCGAGGAACGGCAAAAGCTGCAATCGCGACTTTGTCGCATCCGGCACAAAATCGTCGTGTTGTCGGGCAAGGGCGGCGTGGGCAAAAGCACCGTGGCAGTGAATATCGCCACGGCGCTGATGATGGCGGGAAAGCGCGTGGGGCTGCTGGATGTGGATATTCACGGCCCGAGCATTCCGACCATGCTGGGATTGGAGGGCAGGAAACCGGAAGGGAGCAAGGATGGCATGTTTCCCATCGATTTGGACGGGCTCAAGGTCATGTCCCTTGGCTTTTTGCTGGAAAGTCCGGATGATGCCGTCATCTGGCGCGGGCCACTCAAAATGGGCGTGATCAAGCAGTTCCTCAGAGATGTGGTCTGGGGTGACCTGGATTATCTCATTATCGATTCTCCCCCCGGGACCGGCGATGAACCCCTTTCGGTCTGCCAGTTGATCGGTACGCTGGACGGGGCGGTGGTGGTCACTACCCCCCAGAAGGTTGCCGCCGTGGACGTGCGCAAATCCATCACTTTTTGCAGGCAGATGCACCTGCCGGTGCTCGGCGTGGTGGAAAACATGAGCGGATTTGTCTGCCCAAAATGCGGTGAAGTTACCCAGATTCTCCGGTCGGGCGGTGGACGGCGCATGGCGGAGGACATGGGCGTAAGGTTTCTTGGCGCCATCCCCATGGATCCGAACATCGCGGAAGCTTGCGACAACGGTCAGGCGTTTGTCCGCCAATATGCCGCATCCTCCACGGCTGTTATCATGCAGGAAATCATTCAACCCATCATTGAATTGAGCGGCAAGGATTCAAGGGAGTATTAAAATGAAGAAAATCGGTATCATCATCTGTGCCCGCTACAAGGATTGCGGTGGGGGCAAGTGTTTTCGGGCACTGCGGGAGCGGCACGGCGCATTTTCAATCTACCCTGCCGACGAACCAGTGGAAATTGTCGGATACTCGACCTGTGGCGGTTGCCCGGGAGGAAACATCGAGTATGTCCCGGCCGAGTTCAAGAAGAACGGCGCCGTTGCTATTCACCTGGCCACCGGATTGGTGGTCGGATATCCACCGTGCCCGAGCATCCTGCAATTCAAGACCTTCATCGAAACAGCCTACGGTCTGCCGGTCGTCGTCGGCACCCATCCCATCCCCCAGAAATATATGGATGTTCATGGAAAACTGCCTTTCTGGAAAGAGAGTCAAATGGCGGAACTCGCCGGGCCGCTGCTACATGAGACGTCGGATATCATGACGGCCTACAATTGAAAACATCTCTTGATTGCATTCCCTGCTTCGTTCGCCAGGCATTGTCCGCGGCCAGAATGGTGTCTGCGGACCCTGCCGTTCATGAACGGATCGTTCGTGAATTGCTGCTCTGGGTTGGCGAGATGACATTTGAAGAACCGCCTCCTGTTCTCGCGCAACGCATTCACCGTCGGTTCCGTGAGATTCTCGGCATGGAGGACCCTTACCGCGATGCGAAAGATCAGCAGAACCTTATGGCCATAAGTCTCCTTCCTGAGCTGAGATCTGAGATCGAGGCTACTCTGGACCCTCTACCGCTGACCATGGCGGTGCGCACGTTTTGGTGCGTTCCAACGCCGGCAACTCGGGTTGAAGCGGAGGATCATGACAGCAAGCGGCATCCGAGTCCGTCGACTACCTTACCTTTGTGCCGGATGGGGAGCCCACTCTGGATATGAACCTGGGCAAGGAAATCATGCTCTTGAAGGCGCTGGATGTCCCTGTCGGAGTGATTACGAATAGTTCGCTTCTATGGCGCGATGACGTCAGAGATGAACTTGGCAAGGCCGATTGGGTATCGCTGAAGATAGATGCGGTTCAGGAAGGCATCTGGCGGCAGATCAATCGGCCGCACAAGGCCATCAGGCTGTCCCGGATGAAGCAGCCCTCAACCGGACATATCAACTCCTTGCCGGCAAAGTGAAACAGGTGGAATACCTGATCGGCTATGAGGGCGATGCCTTTACCGGCGATATCGAAAAAGACATCCTGAGTATCACCGCCGTTCACCCGATGCGGGAAGAAGCTGTCCGGACGATGCTGTCTCAGGCCGGGTCTTCGTGGGAGGTTGTTGACCGGCTGATGGCCAAGGGGGATCTTACGAAAACAAAAACACTTCATCGCAGAACTCATCATCGAACGCCGTGTATAAGAGCTTTGGCATGATCTCAATGACATGAATTTCCTTTCCGGGAATCCTGGACAGCTCATCGGCGAACTCTGCGCCGATGAATCCTCCGCCGATGATGAAAACTTTTTTTGCCTTTTCCACCTCCTCGCGGAGCGCGGTCATTGTGGACATGCTCTTTCGAATGATGAAAACCCCTTTTTTGTCCACTCCGGCTATGGGGGGTAAAACCGCCTCCGTGCCGGTTGCCAGGACAAGCCTCTCTTAGGAGTGCGAATCGCCCGACTCCAGGGTAACCGTGTGAGCCATTGTATCCAGGGAGACGGCCCTTCCCACAATAACCTGTATCCCCGCATTTTTAAGCGGCAAATCGCCCATCGCGTTTTGTTTCGGATCCGCCAGGGTGTG
>CAIVVZ010000004.1 GCA_903909505.1 uncultured Desulfobacteraceae bacterium | reverse complement strand
CTGGCCCACGATCCTGGGCGCCATGGCCATTACGGCTGGCATTGCTTACGTCATCGGCATTCCCACCCTGAAGCTGGAAGGCCACTACCTGGTGATGGCAACCCTCGGGTTCAACGTCATCGTCTACATCATCATGATTCAGCTCAGCGCCGTAACCGGCGGCCCGTCCGGCTTTGCGGGCATTCCCCGCCTTCGGATCGGGGCATTTGCCTTTGACTCGGATCGCAAAATTTATTACTTGCTCTGGGCCGTTTCCATCGGCGTTCTGGGTCTATCTTTGAACCTGATCCGGTCAAGGGCCGGCAGGGCCATGGCCGCGCTCAGCCACAATGAAATCGCGGCTCGCTGCACGGGCATTGATACGGAAACCTACAAGGTCAAGATTTTTGTCATCAGCGCGGCCATGGCGTCCCTGGCAGGGAGCCTTTACGCCCATTATATTTCCTTCATCAGCCCGGGCTCTTTCAGTATCTTTTTTTCGCTTCAGGCCGTGACCATGGTCCTGGTCGGCGGCATGGGGTCCCTCTGGGGGTCGGTTTTCGGCGCGATTTTCTTGTCCCTTCTGCCCGAAGTCCTTCATGGCGTCAAGGAATACAATGTTCTGGTCTACGGATTTATTCTCATGGCGGTTCTGATGTTCTTCCCAAAAGGGCTGTTTCCGGCCATTAGATCTTTTGGCGCCGCAGCCATCCGGAAAAAGACATGACCGCGCCGGTTTTGGAAGAGACGGATGCCGCAGTGCTGGAGGCGCGGAAAATCACCGTTCGGTTCGAAGGCCTGGAGGCCCTCAGCCGCCTTTCCTTTTCCATCGGTCCGCGGCGGATCACCTCCATTATCGGCCCCAACGGCGCGGGCAAGACCACTCTTTTGAACGCCATCACCGGCGTTTATCCGCTCCATGAGGGGGAAATCCTGTTTCAGGGAAAGCCGATCGCGGGGCTGAAACCGTTTCAGATCGCCTCTCTTGGCATTACCCGCTCTTTCCAGCAGGCCCAGCTCTTCATGAACATGACGGTTCTGGAGAATGTCATGGTCGGCATGCATTCCCGGACCACGTCGGGCTTTATCAAGGGCATGCTCCGTCCGCCGTCGGAACGAAAGGAGGAAGGGATGATTCGAGAGAAATCCCAGGGCATGCTGAGCGAATTCGGGCTGCTTGCCAGGGCCGGGGACATGGCCGGACATATCTGCATCCTCGATCAGCGGCGCCTGGAGATTGCAAGGGCCATGGCTTGCCGACCGGAAATCCTGCTTCTGGATGAGCCGGCGGCCGGCCTCACGATTCGTGAGATGGAAGAGATGGGTAATCTCATCCTCGGGCTCAAGGAAAAAGGACAGACCATCATTCTGGTGGAGCACAACATGCGCCTGGTCATGGTGATATCGGACAATTTGATCGTGCTTCACCACGGCGTCAAGATCGGCGAAGGCCGGCCCGAGGATATCCAGAATAATCAGCGGGTCATCGAGGCGTATCTGGGGAAATGAGGAAAAGGCTGAAGGCTATGGGCTACAAAGGATGAATAATGAATGACCACATGAGTTCTTCCCCATGCTGAAAATCAAAAACATCGATGCGGTTTATGGAAAAATTCAGATCCTCCACCGGACATCGCTTCATATCCGGGAAGGCGAGATCGTCTCTCTCATCGGCGCCAATGGCGCGGGAAAGACAACGCTCCTGAATGTCATCTCCGGCCTGCATCCCCTGAAAAGCGGCGGTGTTTTGTTTCTGGGCCGGGAAATTCAAGGCATGCAGCCGGACAGGATCGTTGGCATGGGGCTGATTCAGGTACCGGAAAGCGACAAAATCTTCGCTCCCCTGACGGTTCTGGAGAATCTGGAGCTCGGTGCCTATCTCAGGCGCCTGGACCGCGATGCGTTAAAGACGGAAATCGAGAAAGTCCATGCGCTGTTTCCCATTCTCCGGGACCGCGGGGGCAGGGCGGCCGGAACCCTTTCCGGAGGCGAGCGTCAGATGCTGGCCCTGGGAAGGGCGCTGATGGGAAAGCCCAAACTCCTCATGCTGGATGAGCCGTCCCTGGGGCTCGCGCCGGCCATTGTCTCGGAGATGTTTCGCATCATTCAATCCCTGAACAAGATGGGCACCACCATCCTTCTTGTGGAGCAGAACGCCAGGGAAGCCCTGCGGATTTCAAACCGGGCCTATGTGATGGAAACCGGCCGGATCATCCTGACGGGCGCGGGAGCCGAGCTGCTGAATAACGAAGAGGTGAAGCGGGCATTTCTGGGAAATGATTACAAGGAAAAATGGGAACGATGAAAAGGAGGAACACAGATGGCCATGTTCAATCCGGAAACAGAGACCCTGAATCGCCGCGAGCTCCTCGATTTTCAGAACGAGCGGCTGGGAATTCTCATCAATCATGCGTACGCCAATGTCCGTTTTTATCGCAATAAATTTGACGCGGCCGGACTGAACCCGGACGACATCAAAACCCTTGAAGACCTTAAGAAAATCCCCTTCACCACGCGGGAAGACCTGGTGAGCAATTACCCCTACGGCATGTTCGCGGTGCCGCTCCGGGACGTGGTTCGCCTTCAGTTTCCCCTCGGCCATTACGGCAATCCCATTGTCATCGGCTATACCCGGGAGGATCTGAAAATCTGGAGAGAACTTGTGGCCCGGATCATGGTCGGGGTCGGCATCACCGAGCACGATATCATCCAGGTTGCCTTCAATTACGGCCTTTTCATGGGGGCTTTCCGGTTCAACCAGGGCGCGGAGCTGATCGGCGCCGCGGTGGTTCCGGCTTCCGTTGCCCCGGCCGATGTCCAGATCCGGATCATGCGCGATTTCAAAAGCACGGTTCTGGTTTCAACGCCATCCTTTGCCCTTCACATCATCGAAACCATGAGAGCCCGGGGAAAGACCAAAGAACTGTCCTTAAAAATCGGACTTTTCGGGGCCGAGCCCTGGCCGGAAAGCGCCCGCGGCATCATTGAAGAAGGATTGGGAATCAAGGCCTACGATATTTACGGGGTTACGGAACTGATCGAGCCCGGGGTTTCCGGCGAATGCACGGAAAAAGCAGGTCTTCATATTTTCGAGGATCATTTTTTCCCGGAAATCATCGATCCGATCACCGGCCGGTCCCTTAAAGAGGGCGAGGAGGGAGAGCTGGTTCTCACCAGCCTGACCACCAGCGCTTATCCCCTGATTCGGTACCGGACCCACGACAGAACCGCCCTTTGCACAAAGCCCTGCGCCTGCGGCCGGACCCTGGTCCGGATGAACCGGATTTCTAAACGAACGGATCGGATGATCTCCGTGCGGGGGATCAATGTGTTTCCGGAAATGATCACGGAGGTTCTCTCCGGCATCGAGGGGATCGGGCCGGAATACTCCCTGGAGATAAAACAAAAGGCCGGAATGAACGACCAGTTAATCATCAGGGTGAGTCCTTCCCCTGATTTGGCGCAGGCTGCGGAAGACACGGCGACCCTTCATGGAAAAGTCCAGTCGGCCCTTCGCAAGGCACTTGGGCTGAGGGTGCAGGTTGACATATAAACCTTGCAAAACGAAACATTAACTATTAAATAGCACGGATACCCGGAACCATAGACGAAGCCATCGCAGGGGCGGAATCCGATCAACCTTACGATCGTTCAGGAAAGGCCCGGTGACTCTCGTTTTTCACATGGAAGAAAATGAACAGGAGGAATTCCCAATGGGGCTTATCCGACGAAACTTGGTCGTAAGATTTTGGTCAGCCATTGCTGTTTGCATCTGCACGGCGCTTTTTCTTTCAGGGTGTAAAAAAGAACAAGCCGTTGCACCGGCTCAGCCTCCGGTTGTCTCGGTTGTTGAAGTGACACCAAAAGATGTGCCGGTTTCTATCGAATACGTTGCTCAGACGCAGAGCTCCCATCTGGTCAACGTTCAAGCGCGGGTCAGCGGCTTTCTCGACAAACGGGTCTATACAGAGGGCGAGATCGTGAAACAGGGCCAGGTGCTTTTTTTAATGGATCCCAAACCCTTTCAGGCCCAGCTCACTCAGGCAATTGCAGCTCTTTCCATGCAGAAAGCCTCGCTTGAAACCGCCCGTTCGAATCTGGCCCGGACCAAACCGCTTGCCGAGCAAAAGGCCCTGTCCCAGAAGGATCTTGATGATGCAAAAGGACAGTTCGAATCCGCTTCGGCATCTGTGGAGCAATCCAGCGCACAGGTCGAAACCGCTCGGCTGAACCTGTCCTATACAACGATCAGCTCTCCGGTTACCGGCGTTACGAGCGCCGCCCAGCAGACGGACGGCACTTATATCAGTACGAATAACAGTCTGCTCACCACGGTGGCTGTGCTCTCGCCGATGTGGGTGAATTTCAGCATCTCGGAGAACGAAATGCAGAAATTTCGCAATCAGGTCGACAAGGGGCTGATGCAAAGGCCCAAGGATGACAGCTACATCGTGGAAATCATCCTCGTGGATGGGTCAATCTACCCGCATACCGGGCGGATCACATTTGCCGATCCTTCGTATAATTCCCAAACCGGTACATTTCTGATTCGAGCCAGTGTCGACAATCCCAAAGGTGTGTTGCGTCCCAACCAGTACGTTCGCGTGCGACTGAAGGGCGCCATCCGTCCCCGCGCCATTCTTGTGCCGCAAGCAGCGATTCAGCAGGGTCCCAAGGGTCACTTTGTCTGGGTGTTGGGCAAGGATGACAAGGTAGATCAACGGCCGGTGGTTGTCGGTGACTGGCATGAAAATGACTGGTTCATCTTCGAAGGTCTGTCATCCGGCGATCGGGTGGTGGTTGAAGGGACGCTTTCCTTGCGATCCGACATTTTGGTTACCGCAAAACCGTATTCCGACAGCCGGGAGGTGCCCGCGGCCGCCGACAATAAACCGAAGGCCAATGCCGCCAAGAGCGGAAAATAGAGGAGGCCCGGGCCCATGTTCTCTAAATTTTTTATTGAACGGCCGATTTTTGCAACGGTCGTATCGATCATCATCTGTATTGCCGGACTCGTATCTATTGCTGTTCTGCCGATCGAGCAATACCCGGCAATCACGCCCGTTCAGGTTACGGTGTCGGCAACCTATCCCGGCGCGGACTCCAAAACGCTCGCCGACTCCGTTGCCGCGCCCATAGAGGCCCAGATTAACGGCGTCGACAACATGCTTTATATGTCATCGACCAGTTCCTCCAACGGACTGTTGAACATTACGGTTTATTTTGATCTTAAAACCGATCCGGATATCGCCCAGGTACAGGTGCAGAACCGGGTCAATCTGGCTCTGCCGCAGTTGCCGTCGGTTGTGACCCAGCAGGGTGTATCGGTCCAGAAGCAGTCTTCTTCCATCATGATGATTGTTGCCATCACCTCCACGGATAACCGGTACAGCAGCGATTATATCGCCAATTACGCCAATGTGTATGTTCTGGATTCCCTCAAAAGGGTGCCGGGAGCCGGGCAGGCCGCAGTCTTGGGCGCGCCCGATCAGGCCATGCGGATCTGGATGAACCCGGACCGGATGGCATCTCTGGGGATCACGACCAGCGACATTCAGCAGGCGGTTTCTTCTCAGAACGCCTTGTTCGGCGCCGGTCAGATCGGTCAGAAACCCAGTTCCGGACAGGTGGAGTTGACATTTCCGGTGGTGACGCAGCGGCCCTTCACGGATCCCGCGCAGTACGAAAACATTATTCTGAGGGCCAGCCAGGATGGCAGCGCCATCGTCCGCCTGAAGGATGTGGCCCGGGCCGAAATCGGGCTGCGACAATATGTTATTGACAGCAAACTGAACGGGGCTCCCGCCACTTTGATCGCCATTTACCAGCAGCCCGGCGCCAATGGACTGAAAGTATCCAAGGCTGTGCATCAGGCCATGGTGGAAATGAAAACGGGATTTCCCGAAGGGCTCGACTATGTGATATCGCTGGATACCACGGATTTTGTGCGGCTGTCGATCAAGGAAGTTCAGGATACGCTGTTTGAAGCGGTGATCCTGGTGGTTCTGGTGGTTTTTTTGTTTCTGCAGAACTTTCGCGCCACGATCATCTGCACGGTTGCCATCTTTGTCGCCCTGATCGGCACGTTCACGGGAATGCTGGCGCTGGGCTTTTCCATCAACCTGCTCACGCTCTTTGGTCTGGTGCTGGCCATCGGGATCGTGGTCGACGATGCCATCGTGGTGGTGGAAAACGTTGAAAGAAACATGACCCAGTTTCATCTTTCGCCCAAGGAGGCAACCGTGCGGGCCATGGGAGAGGTTACCAGCCCGGTCATTGCGACCGTGCTAGTCATGTCGGCGGTGTTCGTCTCCGCCGCATTTTTGCCCGGCACCACGGGCCAGTTGTACAAACAGTTTGCGATCACCATAGCCATATCCGTAACCATTTCCGGATTTGTCGCCCTGACGCTGACACCGGCGATGTGCGGATTCATGCTCAGGCACACTTCGCCGCCCCAAAAAGGACCTTTTGCCTGGTTCAACCGCCAGTTCGATACATTTACCCAGGCCTTCGGCCGGGCCGTGGTGCTGATCATCAAACGCATGGGCATTGCGTTCGTGTTGCTTGCGGTGATGGTCTGGGGAGTCATTCATCTTTTCGGTGCGCTTCCGACCAGCTTTGTGCCGGGTGAAGATCAAGGCTATGTGATGACGGCCATCATCATGCCCGATGCCGCCAGTCTGGATCGCACCAAGGTTGTGACCGAACAAGTGGACAAGATATTCGAAAAAATCCCGGGTGTTGAAAACCGCACCGAGCTGGCCGGTTACAGCCTGCTTGACGGCAGCTTCAAGACCAATGCCGGAACATTTTTTGTAACGCTCAAGCCTTTTGAGGAGCGCTACAAATCCACTGAAAAAGCTAAGACCGAGAATGCGCGGGCCGTGCTGGCAAACTTTCACAAGGGAGCCAAGGACATTCTGCAGGGGATGATCATTCCGTTTTCGCCGCCGGCGATTCCGGGAATCGGTACCACCGGCGGTTTCGAGTTCTGGATTCAGGATAAAGAGGCCGGCGAACCGGCGAAGCTGGAGGAAGTGACGCGGCAATTCCTTGGAAAAGCCATGGAAAGGCCCGAGCTCAGCGGACTTAATTCCACCTTTCACGCTTCCGCTCAGCAACTGCGCGCGGATGTGGATCGGGAAAAAGCCAATCTTCTGGGTATCCCGGTTCAGGATGTGTACAGCGCCATTCAGGCCCAGTTCGGATCCCTGACGGCCAGCCAGTTCAATGAATTCAGCCGGGTGTGGTGGGTCATTCTTCAGTCTGAACCGGCATTCCGCCAGAAGCCCGAAGACCTGACCCGGCTCTATACGAGATCGAATCAGCAGTCCATGGTTCCGCTCTCGGCTGTCGTGAGCACCCGGTGGGTGACCGGGCCCGATCTCCTGCCCCATTTTAACGGATTTCCCGCCGCAAAAGTCAATGGCAGCGCCGCGCCCGGCTTCAGCTCGGGTCAGGCCATCCAAGCCATGGAAGAAATTGCCGGCGAAGTCCTGCCTCAGGGTTATACATTCGCCTGGTCGGGCCTGGCATTCGAGGAAAAGAAGTCCGGTGGCACCTCTTCCCTGGCATTTATATTCGGGTTGCTTTTCGTCTTCCTCATTCTGGCGGCCCAGTACGAATCCTGGACCCTACCGGGATCGGTCATGACCGCGGTGCCGTTCGGTGTGTTGGGCGCCCTGATGTTCAACTGGCTCAGGGGGCTGGAGAACGATGTCTATTTCCAGATCGGACTTCTGGTGCTCGTGGGTCTGGGAGCCAAGAATGCCCTTCTTCGGGTTACCTTTGCCGTCGATCTTCGCAAACAGGGAAAATCGCTCATGGAAGCAACGATCCTGGCCGGCGAGATGCGCCTGCGGCCGATCATCATGACATCCCTGGCCTTTATCTTCGGCGTTTTGCCCCTGGCCATCGCTGTCGGGGCCGGGGCCAACGCCAGGCACTCCATCGGCACCGGCATCATCGGCGGCATGATCGGCGAAGCCACGCTGGCCATGCTCTATGTGCCGTTGTTCTTTTATATTTTTGATCGCTGGAGCGAAAAAAAGGAAAAGAATATAAAGGCGGATATTGAAAAAGAGCCTTTGGCCGACGGAAGCTCGCCCGAAAACCAGCTACTTGAAACGCGGGAGGGAAACTGACATGCGCTTTCTCATCGGCCTTTTTTTTGCGGCATCGCTTGTCGGCTGTGCGGTCGGTCCGGATTACATTCAGCCCAAAGTCGATGCTCCGGCTGCTTACCGCTTTGAGGATAAGCAAGCGCGGGACACGGCAAACACCTGCTGGTGGCGGCAGTTCGAAGATCCGGACCTGGATGCGCTGATCATTGAGGCGCTTTCAAACAACAAGAATGTCCGGTTTGCGGCGGCCAATGTCGAGAAGGCCGCGGGCGTGCTTACGCAGACCCGCTCGCCGCTTTTTCCCCAGTTCGGCTACAGTGGATCCGGAACCAAGCAACTGGCAAGCGAACAGGGCGCAACTCCCGTGCCCGCTTCGGTGCCCAACCCGCAGACCACGTATCAGCTTCTTGCCAATGCCAGTTGGGAGATCGACCTGTGGGGTCGCATCCGGCGATTGTCAGAGGCGGCGCAGGCCAGCCTTCTGGCCACCGAGGAGGCAAAACGGGGCATCATCCTTTCCCTGGTGTCATCGGTGGCCACCAGCTATATTCAGCTCCTCGGGCTCGACATGCAGTTGATGATTGCCAAGCGCACGCTTGATACCTATGCCGAGTCGGTCAGGCTTTTTGAACTGCAGTTCAGGTACGGCCAGGTTTCCCAGATGAACCTGGAGCAGGCACGCACCCAATACGAAACAGCCGCAGGGACAATTCCGCAGATCGAGTCGCAGATCGCTCAGACGGAAAATGCGCTTTCGATCCTGCTCGGCAGAAATCCGGGACCCATTCAACGCGAAAGAACTATTTTTGAACTCATCATCCCAGCTATCCCGGCGGGTCTTCCCTCGGATATCCTGTTGAACCGTCCGGACATCCGTCAGGCCGAACAGAATCTAATTGCCGCCAATGCCCAGATCGGTGCTGCCAGGGCACTCTACTATCCGACCATCTCGCTTACCGGCGCCTTTGGCGTATCGAGCGCGGATCTTTCCAATCTCTTTAACGGTTCGGCCCGGGTCTGGAGTTATGCCGGATCCGTAACTGGGCCGATTTTTACCGCCGGAGGCATTTCCGGCCAGGTGAAGCAGGCGGAGTCCGGCCGGGATGCGGCGCTCATCTCCTACGAGTCTTCGATTCAGAGCGCGTTCGCCGATGTCGAGAATGCTCTGGTTGCACGTGAAAAACTGGCCGAGCAGCTTCGGGCGCAGGAGCGCCTTGTAAAGGCCAGTAAGGAGTATGCTCGCCTGGCGATGCTTCAGTTCCAGGGAGGGTATTCGACCTATCTTACCGTATTGAGCGCGCAGCAGCAGCTCTTTCCCGCTGAGCTCAACCAGGCCCAGTATCTTGCCTCGGCCTTTACCTCTTATGTCAACCTCTACAAGGCAATGGGAGGCGGTTGGGTGACGGCGTCCGAGAAAATGACCACAGTCGCCGGGGCGGATGACTCCTGACCATATTCAGGTCCATGTAAACGATACACTGAACCAGGCACTCACCTGTCTGCACTGCCGTTGCATGATAGCGGTCTTTCCAGAAAGCACCTTTTCGGTTTTTTGCGGGTTGTGTTACTGAGCCGCAGCTTTTAGCTTTTTATCCAACGTCAAGAGCTGTCCATGGAATACATCCATATTACACGGACCGGCTGCCACTTACTGCCTTTAGGGAAGGTCGGGAACGGGCGGCTCAGCCGGGTGTTGAAACACTGTTGCTTCTGCAGGCGGGCTACGCCTACGTGCCATACAGCTCGCTGGAGAGCGTGATCGAGCTGAACAAGGAATTACTACTTCGCCCAATCCGGCTGACTGGTGCGAATCGCAACACCCTGAAGCATTACTTCCGGGCGTTGGTCGAACAGGGCTACCTCAACCAGCATGGCAGTGGCCGGGGTGTTTGGTACGAGCTGCTGTGACGTCTGACTTTAATGATTTGACCTTTTCAACATCATTGGAAATCAGAACCGGGCCATCGGCGGTTCGAATCGAAGTGATAACGCTGCGCGGGACCACAGCCAGCGACATGGCGACCTTTTCTTCAATAGGCATGGCGGACAGGGTTTCCATGGCCAGCAATTGTGCCACGCCGTTCGCCACATTCACCTTGCCAATGCGGATGTGGTTGTAAAATTGTGTATTTCGCACAAAGAGCACCATGCTGCTCTTGAAATCGATCTCGGGGACATCTTCGCCCGGCTTGAAGGCTTTCCAGACTTGCTCAAAAGTTTTGGCATCGCCGATGAAACCAACCGACCGATCGCGTTGCTTCTCCGGTAGCCGTTCAAGCCGGGCCACCGGATAGTCTCCCTGCCAGGATTGCAGGATTTTCGCTTCGATTTGCTCCGATTGACCAGGGCTTGGCGTGCCGGAAGAAGCGCATCCGCAGAAAAAAGCAAGCACCAGCATGAAAGCCATTCCCAGGGCAACCGTTTCTGAACACGGTTCATCTGTTTCTCCTTTCAGCGAAACCGGGTGTGTCTCATTTGATGAATGGACACTTTAGCCGCCTTACCACACGATCATCATCGCTGGAGACAGTCATCCTGTTGATTCCCTCTTTATCACTTTTTCAAGAATGCGTGACTGATTACAATTTACGGATTTCATCGGGGATTGATCTTGGTGATTTTTGATCCTTGAATGCCCAGCCCTGCCATTAACCCCTTCTGGCTAAAGGTGAAGGCATAAATACCTTCTTTGGTAGTTGTGGTTGTCAACGATTTTGCCATTCCCTCGTCCACGATGACAACACTGGGTCCCACACCCAGTTCCAAGCCTGCACTTTTGTTGAGATACTCAAGAGATGCGGTATCCATAAAAAACAGGACATAGGCAAATTTCTGCACACCGGCCTGCAGTCCATAGGAAGCTGTGATGCTATTGTAGTAGCTGGCCGTTTTACCGTCTATTCGAAGTACTCCCTCTCCATATTGCCCGCCATAAATGAGTCCCACCTTTCTCATAACCGGGAAAACCAGAACCCCTTTGGCTACTTTGGAGAGTTCCATGGCGGCAGGGTTATTGGCATAGAGTTTTTTCAGGGCCTTATCAGCAGCGATGTCTAACTTCGCGGTATCACCGGCCATGGCGGGCAGGGTAAAACAAACTGCGGTAAATACGGTCATCATCATTGCAACAAGTGATAAACGAATCATGATACGCATAAGAATCTCCTTTTATTGTCGGTGATATTGTTAATATTCAATCCTTTTTACTCATACTCTAACAGGTTTGATCAACTCGGAAACTGTCACGACCTTCGCAGTGTCCGCTTCCCGGTCAGTTTGCGGCAATCATCAAAAATGAGAAAATGATCGACAATCAGTGTTCTGCCCACATCCTTGAGATAACGCCAGGATATCCATACCGGTTTTTGACTGTCCGGCGCTATAAACTTCATGATGGTTACAAGGGAAGTGCCGTTTTTGTCCCAGAAACTGCGGAACTCGACTTTGCCCAGCTTTTCAATGTTCTGGGTATGCCTTCTGCCGTCAAGAAACAGGATCAGGGGCTGCTCTCCAAACCAAGATTGTTGGGTTGTATAAACGTTCACCGACTTCTTCGATTACCACCACCACCCGTCCGGCTGCCGGCGGATGATGTGGCGGATGTCCGTTCCCTGCTGGTGCTCTGGCTCATCTGGTTGCCACGTTGCCGGGCCTGGGCCTGCGCATTCAAGCTCTGAGTAGACTCTCGTGACGACTGTGCCCCGGAAACCGTTTTAGGTTGCTGTACCGACTGTGTCGGCATGCTTTTCTGAGCCCGGGGTGCGGACGACGCGGTGCGACTGCCGGTTTGGGTAGCCTGTGTGGAAGACTGGACGCGACTGCCGGTCGCGGTAGCCTGCGATGACGTAGTTTCGCCCTTGGGCTGCGGCTTGTTCACCGTCTCCCAGCCGCTGCCGGAATTGGAGCTCCAGTTGCCGGAGCTATCCTTTTTATATACGTTACCGTCTTTTCCGGCATACACATTTCCCGATTTGGTTTTGGCAACCGCGCCTTGTCCGTTTGCGGTGTCCCAGGCGGCGGCGCCCGTGCCCTTGTTCGTCTGAACGGCGGCGGCAGAGCCGTAAGCGCCGCTCTGGTAACCGCCACGCACGGCGGTTCCGGTGGCCGGATTGTAAGCTGCGGCCCTTCCGGCCGACCCATAGGCGGTGTTCACTTGGGCCCCCGTTGCACGGGTTCCCGTGTAAGGATTGTAGGCCTGTCGCACCGATGCGCTGCCAGCGGGTCCGTAGGCGTAAGCGCCGCGGGAGATTGTTCCCGTGTTAGGATTGTAGGCCGCAACGGCCCCCGCTCCCCCGTAAGGGCCATACGAGACCTGGGCGGCTTTGTAATATCCGCCGTAGGCATAGCTATACCTGGCGCTGCATCCGTAAGAATAAGGCACTGGGTACGGCGGGTAATAATGGTCGTGGTTGTTGGCAATCACCGCGCCCATGATCATTCCGGCCCCGAACATGAGCACTCCGGTCGCCGCCACGTATTCTCCGCTGTAGCCGGCTGTCTGTGAATAGACAACCGTTGTGGGGGAACTGCTTTGTACGGTAACATAGGTTACGTTGTGCATGGGACTGGAGGGCGGGATGGTGTAGATGGCCGGTGGAACGTTTGCGCAGAAGGTCCACGGACCATTTGCGGTGCCGGCGCAGTACCAAACACCCTGATTGCAGCAATAATAACCGCCATTGACGAGAAAAACAGCGTTGGGAGAGTTTGCGGCGTATTGGACCGAGGTGTCCGGTATGCTCTGGAACTTCGGCTCTCCGCTGTAGGTCACCTGCACCGATGCGGGCTTGGCTACGTCCACGGCCGTGGTTGCTGGCACGGAAGCCAGCAGCACGGCATCCCTGGCCTCGGTTGTGCCCGGAATGGATGCCTTGACGAAGGCGGCTGGATCATTGTCCGGAATCCGGGTGAAATCCGCGGGCAGGTCTTTGCTGGCAGATAACCAGGGGCCATCCAAGCTGACGGCGCGGAACCATCGGCCCGCAGTGAGAAGATAATAATTCCTGTCATCGGAGTTCAGGAACACGATGGTGTCCGTGTTCGCCACACGCATCAGTTTCGTGCCGGAGATGGGGCTGTAGCTCGGATCACCCTTGGTCAGAATCAATTCCGCGGGTTCGGTGCTTACAAACACTACGGGTGGATTCTGGGCGCGCTTTCCGGGCACATTCAGACGCACATCGGTCCAGTTGTCATCCCCCGGCAGGGAAGACAGCCCGGCCGGCAGGGGGCCCGCGGGCGTCCATGCTCCCTTGATTGCATCCGTGGCAGTCAGCCAGTTGTCCTGGTTAAGCAGGTAATAATGCTGTCCGGCCGCATCATAAAAGACATCCCAGTTAGTGTTCACTGCAAACATCAGATCGCTCTTGTCAGCTTCAACGGGTTTTAGCTGGGGTTCGCCCAGGAACATCACCAGGATGGCGGGCTTGCGGCTGTAGAAAATCTTCGGCGGATCCAGATTCAAGTCTACAGCGTGTTGTATCGGCTGCTGAGCGGGATCGAGATAAGCCAGTACCCGGTCCAGGGAAACCGTCATTGCCTGGCCGGGTGGACGCAGTTCATCCACGACTTTCCGCAGCGAAGCCGCCTCTGTCTCCGAAGTGTTCGGAAAACGCAGATCGCGTTTGGTGGGAATCAATGCCACAACGCGGGTAGCCTGGTTCGTCACGGTTTCAGCATCCACTTCCGCGACACCAAACTTCTCTTTTTTGGACGCACCGGTTTTTACGGAAATGGCGCAGCGAAAGTGAATATTCGCGTAATCTTTCCAGAAGTCCACCTGGGGCTGATAAATGGTCAGTTGTTTGCCGTTCTTCTGAATTACTCGGGGCCAGCCGGGATCAACTGGGGGAATAACATCCGAAGCGGCAAAAGATGATAAAGATACCATGAGTATCATCAGAATGATGGGCGCTTTTATAGCTTTCATGTTTCGTGTCCTTTCTTTAGAAAATCCCAGGATTGGCCTTCATATAGTAATGAAACAGTTCCCGGTCAACCAACATCCCCGGTGTGCTGACAGGGAAGGTCGCATTGAACAGAAGTCAGTGAAAAATCCGAAATTTTAAACGTAAAAATAATTTTTATTCATGTTCTATTATAGGAAATTAGTTGGTGACTGTAAACTATGAAAAATACTATGCCGGGATAGGCGATCTGAAGAAAACCACCTGTTTAAGGCAAATCTGATGGAAAAACAGGTTGACTCAGGGGAATGTCTTGTGTATTTATAAGCCATAAACAGGGCATGAAGCTCTCGATGTACGGTACTAAAAAAAACATATAGTTGGGTCATGAAGGCCAGGGTAGCACCATAATGGGGCTCACTTGGCTTTTTTTTTAGGCTTGGGAAACTTAATGAGTCTCCAGTGGTGCGCTGAAGTTGTTCTAATGATATCCTTATAGTTATTTCGAGGAGGATTTTCCATGCACATGGCAGATGCACTGATTTCACCGGCTGTCGGCGGCGCGATGTGGGCCGCAACCGCCGGCCTGACCCTCTATAGCGCCAAAAAACTCAAAGAAAACCTGGACGACAGCCAGACGCCGCTGATGGGCGTTCTGGGGGCTTTTATATTTGCGGCCCAGATGATCAACTTCACGATTCCAGCCACCGGATCCAGCGGCCATCTTGGGGGGGGAATGATTCTGGCCATCTTGCTGGGGCCTTATGCCGCTTTTATCACCATGGCATCGGTGCTTACGGTACAAGCCCTGTTCTTTGCGGACGGCGGGCTTCTGGCGCTGGGATGTAATATTTTCAATCTGGGGTTTCTCCCCTGCTTTATCGCCTATCCCATCATTTACAAGAAAATCGCCGGACAGTGCCCCACCCGGCGGCGCATCCTGGTGGGTGCCATCGCGGCGTCCATCCTGGGGCTGCAATTGGGTGCATTCGGCGTCGTTCTGGAAACGCTGTTTTCCGGAATCTCGGAGCTGCCCTTTGGTACGTTCCTGCTCCTGATGCAGCCCATCCATCTGGCCATCGGCATTGTCGAGGGGCTGGTCACCGCGGCGGTAGTGACCTTTATCTGGAAGGCGCGTCCCGAAATCCTGAACATGGCCGGTGCAGCCCGGCCGATGGGGCGCCTTGCCATGGGGAATGTGCTTGCCGGACTGCTTGTGGTTGCAGCCGTCACCGGAGGCGTTCTGTCCTGGTTTGCTTCGGATCGCCCGGACGGACTGGAGTGGTCCATGTTCCATACATCCGGAAAGGAAAAATTCGAACCTGCTGAAAAAGGGCTGCATGCGCTCTTTGCCAGGTTTCAGGAAAAGACCGCCTTTTTGCCGGACTACGGATTCATGAAAGCGGCGCCGGATAAATCCGGCGAGCATGAAGCATCTGCTGCACCGGAAAAGAAAGAACCCTGGCCTGCCGTGAGCGCGGGGACTTCCGTATCCGGCCTGGTTGGAGGGACAATGGCCATGGGGATGGCCGGGTTCATCGGCTTTGCCTTGAAAAAACGGCATAGACAAAGATAATGGCAAAAATAGCCTCGTCTTTTCTGGATATCAGCTATCTGGACAGCCTTTCCTGCCAGCAAAGTCCCGTTCATCGGCTGGATCCCCGTTCAAAAGTGATTGCCACCGCGTTTTTTATCGTCAGCGTCGTATCCTTTGGCAAATATGAAATAACGGGGCTGATTCCGTTTTTCCTCTATCCCATCGTCCTGATCGCCTTGGGAGATTTGCCGCTCGTGTATCTGCTTAAAAAAATCCTGCTGGCTGCGCCTTTTGCCGTTTTCATCGGCATGTTCAATCCCCTTATCGACCGCGCTATTCTGATGCATCTGGGGCCTGTCGGCATTTCCGGGGGCTGGGTCTCTTATGCATCCATCATGCTGCGCTTCGTCCTGACGGTCGGCGCCGTCCTGGCGTTGATCGCCAGCACCGGCTTTGCATCCATCTGCATGTCCCTGGAAAAAATGGGTGCTCCCAACAGCTTT
>CAIVVZ010000003.1 GCA_903909505.1 uncultured Desulfobacteraceae bacterium | reverse complement strand
GATCTGTCAATATCCAGCACAACAATAAATTGATATTTTCCCGTTTTTTTGCCATTGAACGGTTGTTGAGGTTCACACGATGCAGAGCACTTATTCAGATGAAATAAACCGGCGCAGAACCTTTGGCATTATCAGCCACCCTGATGCCGGAAAAACCACATTAACCGAAAAACTTCTCCTGTTCGGCGGTGCCATTCAACTGGCCGGAGCCGTTAAGGCCAGAAAGGCTGCCAGACATGCCACCAGCGACTGGATGTCCGTTGAAAAAGAGAGGGGAATTTCCGTGACCACATCGGTCATGAAATTCAACTACCGGGATTATGAAATCAACCTGCTGGACACGCCCGGGCATCAGGATTTTTCCGAAGATACCTACCGAGTGCTCACGGCGGTGGACAGCGCGCTCATGGTCATCGACAGCGCCAAGGGGGTTGAGCCTCAGACGGAAAAGCTGATGGCCGTCTGCCGCATGCGAAATACCCCCATCATTACGTTTATCAACAAGATGGACCGGGAAGGCATGGCCCCCCTCGATCTTCTGGAAGATATCGAAAACCGGCTTCAAATCGAATGCTCGCCGCTTTCCTGGCCCGTGGGTTCCGGAAAGCGGTTCAAAGGCGTTTATAACCTTTACCGCAAATCGCTTCATCTGTTCACGCCGGGAAGGGAAATTCGCCAGCGGGACGGAATTGTCATCGAAGACATTCTGGATCCCCGATTGGATGCGCTGCTGGGGGAACAGGCCAAAGAGCTGCGGGAGGACATCGACCTTCTCGTGGGCGCGGCCAACCCCTTTGATCCGTCCGAGTATCTCAAGGGAAACCAGAGCCCGGTTTTTTTCGGCAGCGCCGTCAATAACTTCGGCGTCCAGGAACTGCTGGAATCCTTTGTTGAAATGGCGCCCGGTCCCCGGCCCAGACAGACGACCACGCGGGAAGTTCATCCGGATGAAGCCGACTTTTCAGGATTTGTGTTTAAAATCCAGGCCAACATGGACCCGGCGCATCGGGACCGGATTGCTTTTTTAAGAATCTGTTCCGGTAAGTTCACGCGAGGGATGAAGGTTCTCCATCACCGGATCGGAAAAGAACTGGCCCTGTCCAATGCCACCATCTTCATGGCTCAGGACAGAGCTCATATCGAAGAGGCTTATCCCGGGGATATCATCGGCATTCACAACCACGGCACCATCAAGGTCGGTGATACATTTACGATCAAAGAGCCTCTCAAATTTACCGGCATTCCCAATTTTGCACCGGAACATTTCCGAAGGGTGCGCCTGAAAAATCCCCTCAAAACCAAGCAACTGACCAAAGGGCTTTATCAACTGGCCGAAGAAGGCGCGGTGCAGGTATTTCGCCCGAAACTGGACAACAGCTACATTCTGGGCGCTGTCGGTATTCTTCAGTTTGATGTGACCATGGCCAGGTTAAAGGATGAATACGGGGTCGATGCCGTGTATGAGTCCGTCGAATATGCGACCGCCCGGTGGATTTACTGTCCGGACAAAAACCGGCTGGCCGTTTTTGAAAGAGAAAATCTGGCGCAGCTTGCCAGCGACGCCGAAGGGCATCTGGCATATCTTGCCAGAAGCGAATGGAGCCTGGGATATGAGATGGAGCAGTGGCCGGATGTTGAGTTTCTCAAGACCCGCGAGCATGGTCAGTGACTCCTGACTCCCGGCTTCTGGCTCCTTTTAGATAAAATGCCTCAATAAATTTCTGAAGATACGCCGCATACTGGTCGACCGACGCCTCTCTTCTGGCGTGTTTGCTGCGCTTAAGATACCAGTCCTGAAGCATGGCCTTGATGATGCCGGCTCCCATCCGCGAGTCATGCGGACAAAAAACGCCTTCTTGTTGCCCCTGTGCCAGAACATCGCCGATCATTTTTTCGGTCGCCAGTTCACTGGCCACGGCCTTTTCCTTTTCCGTTCGAGACAGGTTTTTGGCTTCCATAAAGGAAAAATAAAACCATGGCTGCATGGCTTCGCTCAGATAGAGATGGGTGAGAATGGCTGTGCGCAGTTTTGCCACGGGATCACTTTCTTCGCCGATACGTTCTTCCAGTATGCGTACAAAAAAACTGCGGTGCTGCTCCTGAAGCGTTTTCAGGAGCTCTTCCTTGCTTGTAAAATATGTATAGAGCGAGCCCATGCTCATGCCGGTTTCACGGCTCAGGTCCCGCATGGTCATGGCCTGAAAGCCTTTTTTGTTGGCGATCTTGAGGGTAGCGCCGTAAATGTTGTCCAGATTCTTTACTGCCGTGGCTTCTTTTTTAATGAGAATGGTTTTTCGATTTTCAAGATACGTTTTTCGGCTGATGTCCTGCCTGGAAAGGTCGTATTTTTTTTGAAATTCCGCAAACGTCATTTGCCGTCTCCCCGGCTGGATGATTGATTGAGAAGGGTCGGATGGGATCAATGCCATTTTGATTATCGATAGGTTAATAATGACGAATCCTGTTTCATGGCCAGATGCGCAATATCATTAAATCCCGCCAGAAAAATTCCGTGGGAATTGAAATAAAACCGACTGACAGAGGCATTCATGACCTGCCAGGATATTTCCATGGTCTTGCTGTCCGACAGGCTCAGCGCCAACTGCATGGCGATCGAAATCGGCCCGCCCGAAGTAAAAATGGCAATGTGCTGGCCGGAGCCGTGACCGGTGGCCAGGGCCGTAATGCCTTCCAGAACTCGATCGACAAACTCTTTCCAGCGAATATTCCCCGGATCATCATGATTTCCGGAAATCCAGCGCATCATGACCCGCTCAAATAGATGCTGGAATTTCCTTTTGTCCGATCGCGTCTGAGCGATGTCCTCGGGCAGCAGCACCTTTTCATGAATCATTTTCTGCGTTTGATTCTTCCATACCGTAAACGCATCGTATTCATCAAAAGCCGCCTGCGTCACCGGAGACGGGAAGGCCAGTCCCGCGGACGTGAAGCCGGCCATCACTTCTCTGGCGGTATGCTGCTGGCGCTCCATTTCGCCGCAATAGGCTTCATGAAAAACAAACCGAATGCCGGCCAGATATTCTCCAAGAATCCGCGCCTGCTTAATTCCCGCTGGCGATAGCCGGTCATAATTCTTTTGGCCGAAAGATGCCTGACCATGTCGAAAGAAATAGAGAATTCCCATTATCTTCAAATACTCACAAGAAGAAACAAAGTCAATAAAAATGAACCATTGTTCGTTTTATTATTGACTCATATTCATCATTCACTTAGGGTAGGGCTGAGAATCACATGCCTTGGTTCGATATTCAGCGGTTTGAATTACTCTTTGTGTATTTCAGGTAAAGGAGAAGTAGATGATGAAGTCGTGTGTTGCAATTGTCCGCTATGAAAAGCCCCTGGAATCCGTTCGAAAAGCTGTTGAACTTTCTTACGGCCTGGATCACCTGCCCCAGGGCGCAAAAGTATTCATCAAACCCAATATCGTCTTCTGGACCCGGGCCACCCCGTTTCCCAAATGGGGCGTCATTACCACATCCCGCGTGGTGGAAGACATGGTCGTCCTGTTGAAGGAAAAAGGCATTGATCGCATCACCATCGGAGAAGGCATGGTGGTCATGGACCCCAAGGATGACAAAACGCCGGCCCATGCCTTTCATACCCTTGGCTACGAAACCCTGAAACAGCGTTACGGGGTCAATTATGTGAACCTTTGGGACCGGCCATTTCAGAAAAAAGATCTCGGGGATGGCATTTTCTTGAGCTATAGCGCCGAGATTCTGGACAGCGATTTTGTGGTGAATCTTCCGGTGATGAAAACGCATAACCAGACCATCGTCAGTCTGGGCATCAAAAACCTGAAAGGGACCATCGATATCGCGTCCCGGAAAAAATGCCACAGTCTGGATCCGGCTGTTGATCTGAACGTCATGGTGGCACGTCTGGCAGAGCCACTGCCGCCCATGCTGACCCTCATTGACGGCATTTTCACGAATGAGCGCGGCCCGGGCTTTGATGGAAAAATGCGACGAAGCAATATTCTGATCGCTTCAACCGATGTGCTGGCCGCGGACATGGTGGCTGCTTCCGCGCTGGGGCATTCGCCATGCGATGTGCCGCATCTGGCGCATGCGGCGGCCAGAAAAGGCGTCCCTGCGGATCTTTCGACGATTTCAATAAACGGAGAGCCCCTGGAAACGGTGTCATCGCGCCACGAATATGATTTTCACTATTCGAATGCGCCCATGAATTCCCTGCCCGTGCCGCTGGCCAACATGGGCATCAAAGGGATTTCCTACCGGAAATACGATCTGTCCATGTGCACCTACTGCTCCGGGGTCAACGGTCTGGTGCTATCAGCCATTCGGTATGCCTGGAAGGGCCAACCCTGGGATGAAGTGGAAATCCTGACGGGCAAAGCCATGAAGCCCACCCCGGGAATGAAAAAAACCATCCTTCTGGGAAAATGTATGTACAAGGCCAACAAAGATCACCCGGACATTCAGGAAATGATTCCGGTCAAGGGCTGCCCTCCCAAAACAGCCGATATCGTCAAGGCCCTTCACCAGGCAGGCATTGAAGTGGATCCCGGCCTGTTTGAAAGCATGGATCTGCTTCCCGGTTTATTCATGAGCCGGTATGAAGGAAAGCCCGAATTCGACGAGTCCTTATTTAGGGTTGCGTAGCAGATCAACTTCGCAATAGTGGGCCAATCAGAGGTCGATCATCATTCGGCCACTATAAAAAATTCACCACAGAGGACACAGGGATCGCCGAAAAGGAAGGAGCGATCCCCTTTGACACCCCGGGGGCCAAACGGCATCACCGGGAAGATCTTTGCACCTTCGATGTGATCATCAAGGACTATGAATTGACCGACAAGGCCCTTTTGCGGATGGCCAGGGTCATCAACGCCCGACACCAACCGGCTGAACGCGGACCCTCTGGCGGCCGGTTTCAAGGCCATTGCCGTGGGCTATGGCCTTCGCTATCCGGATGACCTCCAAAACATCGAGGCGCAGTTTGAGGTCTATGATGCCCTTTATGCCTGGTGCCGTCTGGATGTGGCCGCAACGAAATCATAGGAAAAACGTCATGCCAATCCGTGAAACCATAACGACTCGCGCCGCCGGTATCTCCGGCTTTCTCGGACTTCAGCGCAGCACCGTCGGAGTGCTGGCCATGGTGGTGCTGGTGGGCATGGGCGAGAACATGGCAGAGCGCTTTCTCCCCATCTACATGATGGCCCTGGGGGGCGGCACGCTCGCCATCGGACTTCTACAGGCCATGGATAATCTGCTTTCGGCCCTCTACAGCTTTCCCGGCGGGTATCTCTCCGATCGCATCGGCACCAAGAAATCCCTCTTGGTGTTTAACCTGGTGGCGATGGTCGGCTTTGCCCTGGTGATCCTGATCCCCGCATGGCAGGCCGTGCTGGCTGGAGCCGTGCTCTTTATCTCCTGGTCGGCAATCTCGCTGCCTGCCACGATGAGTCTCATTTACAAGGTACTGCCCCAAAACAAGCGTACCATGGGAGTAAGCATGCACGCGTTGGTCCGCCGGATTCCCATGGCACTCGGGCCCCTTCTGGGCGGCGTCTTTATCGGCGTGTGGGGTGAGCGAGATGGGGTGCGACTGGCCTTTGGAGCGGCGCTGGTTTTGGCAGTGGCGGCTCTGCTGTTGCAGCAGCGCATGATCGAAGACGACGCGCCGGATGAAAAACGCTCAACAGACGTGTGTGGCCTGACACCTGAAAAGAACCCATTGAAGCTGCTGCGACTGATGAATCCAGCCATGAAAGGCCTTTTGGCGACCGACATCCTGATACGCTTTTGCGAGCAGATTCCATACGCGTTCGTAGTGGTCTGGTGCATGAAAACCGTCGCTGATCCGGTCTCCGCCGTGCAGTTTGGTCTTCTGACCACCATCGAGATGGCAACGGCGGTGCTCGTTTATATTCCGGTTGCCTATATGGCGGACCGAAGCACCAAGAAGCCTTTTGTTCTCGTGACCTTTATTTTTTTCACTTTTTTCCCCCTGGTGCTTCTCTATAGCCGCTCCTTCGAGTGGTTGCTGGTGGCTTTTTTTCTGCGGGGGCTTAAGGAGTTCGGCGAGCCCACCCGCAAGTCCCTGATCATGGATCTCTCCCCGGACAGTTGCAAGGCGGGCATGTTCGGGCTCTACTATCTCATTCGGGATGTTTTTGTCGCCGTGGCCGCCCTGGGCGGTGCGTTCTTATGGCAAATCAGCCCGCAGACGAACCTCGTCACGGCGTTCGTTTTCGGAATTATCGGTACCGTGGGCTTCGCGGTTTTCGGCCGCGACATCCCCGTGCCCGCAAACAATGAGGAGGCCCCAACTGACTGAAACCATTACACCAAAAGAGCTTCAGTCGTTGAAGGAAAGCCGCCGGAATCTGACGATTCTGGATGTACGGCGGAAATCCGATTATGATGCGGACCCGAAGGGGATTCCGGGCGCGACTTGGCGAAATCCGGAAGCGGTTGAACAGTGGCGGGATGAACTTGCGGATCAGGAAGTGATCCTCTACTGCGTCCGGGGCGGATCCGTGAGCAAATCGGTTTCAGAGCGGCTGATAGAAAAAAATATTAACGCCCGGTATATCGAGGGCGGCATTGCCGCATGGAAAGACAGCGGCGGCCCGGTGGAGGAAAAATAAATGCCAGATGTCTCTCTTAAAGAAGCCTTCAAATTCTGGGTGAAACTGGGATTTATCAATTTCGGAGGCCCTGCGGGACAGATAGCCGTCATGCATCGGGAGCTGGTCGATCGCAGAAAATGGGTCGAAGAGTCGGTTTTCCTGAGGGGGCTGAATTTCTGTATGCTCCTGCCCGGTCCGGAGGCCCAGCAGCTTGCCACCTATATCGGCTGGCGGCTGCACGGATACCTTGGCGGTGTGGTGGCCGGAATGTTTTTTGTGATTCCGTCCATATTTGTCATGCTGGCGCTAAGCTGGCTTGCGGCGGCTCATGGCGATGTGCCTGTTATCGCCGGACTGTTTTACGGCATTTCGCCGGTGGTTGTGGCCATTGTTGTGGAAGCCGTGATGCGGATCGGGAAAAAATCTTTAAAACATAAAGCCTTGTATGGCTTTGCCGCAGGAGCGTTTGTTGCGGGATATTTTTTGAATGTGCCTTTTCCGTTGATTGTTTTGGCTGCGGCAATCGGGGGGATTATTTTAGGCGCATACTATCCGGAAATTTTTTGCCTTCGCATCAAGGGTTCCAAAGAATGTTCGATGGAAAACACCGACAAGCAGACAGTCCTGCCGCCGATATCGCAGGCCATTAAGGTTGCGCTGGTATTCGGCATTTTATGGATTGCGGTTGCCGCGCCTCTGGTTGCCGTTTTCGGAACGGACCATATCCTGACGCAGATAACCCTTTTCTTTACCAAGGCAGCGTTTGTTACCTTTGGCGGGGCTTATGCCGTCTTGAGTTATATTGCCGATTACGCCGTTAATATATCCGGATGGCTTACCGAAAAACAGATGCTCTCCGGGCTGGGGCTGGCTGAATCCACGCCCGGGCCGCTGATTATGGTCACGCAATATGTCGGTTTTTTAGGCGCCTGGAAGTTCAGCGGAAATGCTTTTCAGCTCTGGACGGCAATTGCCGGAGGACTGTTGACCACGTATTGCACTTTTTTGCCCAGTTTCATGTTTATCTTCGCCGGCGCGCCCTATATTGATGCGCTTTCAGGGAACCGCCGGATCGAGGCGGCGCTCACCGGTGTCACGGCTGCGGTGGTAGGAGTCATCCTCAAGCTTGCCGTCTTTTTCAGCATCAATACGTTTTTCCCTGGAAAGGGCCCCATCGATGGGTTCGCCGTTGGCGTGGCCGGGGTGACATTCTTAGCGCTGCAACACTTTCATATTCCGATTCACGTGGTTATTTTACTCGGCGCATTGAGCGGAATGCTCTGGAAGCTGTACAGTTAACAAAGACGCATTTGCTGATTTGGACACAGCGCAGGGTCTCCGGCGGGCTCATCGTTATGTCATTATTGACATAAAATATTATTTCCGTTACAAGGTCGCAATCCCCTGTTCGCAACATCACCTGTATTAAAAAACGAGAATGGTTCAATAGCATCCGCGATTTCAATGCCTATTAACGAGGGCACATACAGACAAGGAGGTGTTTTATGAAGACCAGAGCCTTACACTTTTGGCCGCTAATGGTTGTTTTGTTCTTGCTACCCGGGTTGTCCGTTCTACTCCATGCCCAGGAGAATTGCACGGAAAGCTATGGAAGCGGTACCCAGCGGTTTAGCTTAGCCACCGGAAGTCCGGGAGAGCTGGGTTTGCTGAAGGCACTGGCCGAGGAATTCAACCACGAAAAGAAAGCAACTCTTTGTTGGGTAAAGGCAGGCTCCGGAGATTCCTTGAGGATGCTCAAAGAGAAAGAGGTGGATGCCATCATGGTCCATGCACCGGCTGCGGAAAAACAGGCCGTGCAGCAGGGATGGGCCATCAAGCCAACCCTCATCGGCTCCAATGAATTTTTCATTGTCGGACCCCCTGAAGACCCTGCCGGCATTGCCTCGGCTCAAAACGTGGCCCAGGCCTACAGAAAAATAGCAGAATCCAAAGCGCCTTTTCTTTCCCGCGGCGACAATTCCGGTACCCATAAAAAAGAGCTGGATATCTGGAAGGCATCGGGCATAACGCCTTCCGGTGACTGGTACATTCTTTCCAAAGGGTTCATGCTGGACACCCTGAAAAACGCGGATAGCCTGGGCGGATATTTCATGACCGACAGCAGCACCTGGATTGAGGCGAATAAAACTTTAAAACGCTTGAAGATATTGTTTCGGGGTGATCCGGTCATGATCAACACCTATCGTGCGCTCTGCCAGCCGGAAGGAGCCACGACCGGACAGTCCGTCGCTTCTCAATTCGTTGATTTCGTGGCTTCTGAAAAAGGGCAGATGGTGATTCGAAATTTCGGAAAAGATCGGTTCGGAGAAGGGTTATACAACGATGCCGAATATGCCAGACAGTATGATCACTAACCACATGACAAAAGAGTTTGAGCAGAGCGGCTGGATGGTGAACGAATTGACCGTTTTTTCAGTATTTTGAACCCGAAATCTTCATCATATTGTACATCTACACAAGGAGACAGGAAATGAAACGTTATTCCATTTCATTATGTTTTTCACTGATTGCTGTTTTTTTGATTCTATCCCAGACTCCGGCAGTATCGCAAGACAACGAGTTGTTGCGAATGGCCACCACCACCAGCACGGACAACACGGGCCTGCTCGATTACCTGAAGCCTTTTTTTAAACAGGAAACCGGCATCGACGTCCAGTGGGTGTCTACCGGAACCGGTCAGGCCCTCAAGCTGGGCGAAAACTGTGATGCGGATGTGCTGCTGGTCCATGCACCGGAAACCGAAAAAAAATTTGTCGCCGCCGGGTTCGGAATCAACCGCCGGGAGGTGATGTACAATGATTTTATCATCATCGGCCCGGCAACAGATCCGGCCGGCGTCAAAGGTAAAACCGTCCGGGACGCCCTGACGGCCATTCAGAACAAACAGGGCCTGTTTATCAGCCGTGGCGACAAGTCCGGAACGCACATTACGGAAATGGAATTATGGAAGGGAAGCGGACTGACAATCCCCGACAAGGAAGCCTGGTATGTTCAGGCCGGTCAGGGAATGCTGGCAACCATCCAGATGGCCGCCGAACGCAATGGCTACACGATGACGGATCGGGGGACCTATATCAAGTATGAAGACACCCAGAAGGGAAATCCGCCCCTTAAAATCCTGGTTGAAGGGGATGATCTGCTGAAAAACCTTTACAGCGTCATCGAGGTGAATCCGGCAAAATGCACCAACGTCAAATCCGATCTGGCCAAAGCCTTTTCAGAATGGATGGCGCTTTCATCGACACAAAAGCGGATCACGGATTTTACGCTCTCCGGAAAACAACTTTTCTTTATCCCCGCCCGATGAGGAAACCAAAAGTTTGTCTTTCTTGGCTTTGGCTTTCCCGGACCTGCGGCACCACAGTATCTCATGGCGGTTTGATGGAGGTTACATGGCAACATTTTCTTGACAGGAAAATCAAAAGAGGGGTAAAATCTATCATATAATACAATATGCAGCCAAGATCCGTTCTGTGAGCGGATGCGGGGGACCCAGGTTTTTGGGGCGAATTCCTTTTTTGGATAGGGCACTTTCAGGCCCGAGCCCGACAGCTAACTCCGTAGGCATTTGAAAGGGCAACTGACAGCGTTAAAAAAGCCGCCGGTCCTGCGCCGACGGCTTTTTTGCGTTTAAGCCCATTGAATAATCAGTTTGTCGAGGAGGATCCATGGCTTTAAGTAACAGCCAATCGGAAGAAAATGTCATCAGAAAAATCCTGCATGCGATCATCGGGGCGCCCAAGCAGGTAAAAGACCCCAATATTTTTCACAAAATGTCGCTGATTCCGGTGCTGGCATGGATAGGACTCGGCGCCGACGGGCTTTCTTCTTCTTCCTACGGCCCCGAAGAAGCCTATCGCGCGCTGGGGACCCATACGTATCTGGCTGTTCTTCTGGGTCTGGCAACGGCACTTACGGTTTTCATCATCTCATACGCGTATTCCCGGATCATCGAGCATTTTCCGCATGGCGGCGGCGGGTATATCGTCGCCACCCACATGCTGGGCGAAAAGGCCGGCGTCATCTCCGGCAGCGCCCTTCTGGTGGACTATGTGCTGACCATCACCATCTCCATTGCCGCCTGCGTGGATGCGCTTTTCAGTTACCTTCCGCTGAGCTTCCACCACCACAAGGTCCCTGTTGCCTGTTTCCTGTGTGTGGTGCTGATTATTTTAAACATTCGCGGCGTCAAGGAATCCATTGTGGTCATGGCGCCGATTTTTGTGGTCTTTGTCGTCACCCATCTGGTGATGTTGCTCGATGGCATCTTCACCCATACCGACCGCTTTGTTCCCATGGCCGATAGCTTTCAGGCCGGCATTCAGCAGGATATTTCCACCATCGGCTTCATCGGTATTCTCATGCTGTTCTTGCGGGCCTATTCATTGGGAGGCGGAACCTACACCGGCATCGAGGCGGTTTCCAACGGCATGCAGATCATGCGGGAACCGCGGGTGCAGACCGGCAAGCGGACAATGGTCTATATGGCGGGTTCGCTTGCATTTACTGCGGGCGTGCTGTTTCTGTGTTATGCGCTTCTGGATGTCAAACCGGTGGAAGGCAAGACGCTGAATGCCGTGATTGCCGACAACTTGTTTGCCGGCTGGGGAATGGGAAAGACGATTGCTTTTATCACGATTTTTTCCGAGGGAGCACTGCTTCTGGTTGCGGCGCAAACCGGGTTTGTGGATGGCCCCCGGGTGATGGCGAACATGGCGGTGGATTCCTGGTTCCCCCACCGGTTTGCGGCCCTGTCCGAACGGCTGACCATGCGAAACGGCATCGTTTTGATGGGCGCATCGGCCATTGCACTGTTGATTTATACTCGCGGCTCGGTATCGGCGCTGGTGATCATGTATTCCATCAACGTCTTTGTGACGTTTTCCTTTTCTCAACTGGGAATGTCCCGGTTCTACATTCGGCGCCGAAAGGAAGACGCCAAATGGATGCGGCATTTAAGCGTTCATCTTGTCGGACTGGCCCTTTGCGCCACCATTCTGGTGATCACCACCGTGGAGAAATTTACGGAAGGCGGCTGGATGACGCTTCTGATCACCTCCGTGGTCATCGGCGTCTGCTACCTGATTCGCAATCATTACCAGACCGTACGCAGCGGCGTTGCGGAGCTGGACAAAACGCTGCTGAACTTTCCCACATCGGGTCCGCCCAATAGCGCCCCTCTGAACAAAAAGGACTTGACCGCCATTCAACTGGTTTCGGGATACAGCGGGTTTGGCGTCCACACCCTGCTGTCCATTCTCACCACCTTTCCCAAAATATACAAGAACATCGTTTTTGTTTCCGTGGCAGTCGTCGACTCCGGTTCGTTCAAGGGCGCCGAAGAAGTCTCGGTCCTGGAACAATCGGTGACGCGCGGGCTTGAAAAATATGTGGCGCTGGCCAGAAAGCTGGGGCTTGCCGCCGACTATCGCTTGGAAGTGGGAACGGATGTGGTGGAAAGCGCCATGAACCTGTGCAAGACCATCGCCATCGAGTATCCCCGGTCCACCGTTTTCACCGGGCAGATCACCTTCCGGCTGGAAAAATTTTATCACCGAATGCTGCACAACGAAACAGCCTTTGCCATCCAGCGCCGCCTGCAGTGGGATGGGATCACCACCGTCATCCTGCCGATTCGGATGAGAATATAGATAAAATTACGCGTTGGCTTTTTGAGGCAATATGGGTATGGTAGCCGTCGGGATTAAAACACGGATCTGATGTTAACCGGCTTAAAAAATCTGCCGTCAGAACAAACAGGGGATAAAAGAAAATGAAAGCGAAACATTCGGGCAAAAGCATCGGAACGTTGGTCGTTGCCGCCGCTTTGGTTGCATTTTTGGTGTTTGTCGCATGGCTTTTATTCTTCAAGCCGAAAATGGCGGATATTTTCTTTGAACCGGTCTTTATTAATGATATCAAAAAAATCCGGCTGGTATCCGATATGCGGGTAACCCTGAATGCATCTGTCGAGGCGGAAAAAAACGCTGTCCTGGCTGACACCGATGAGGCTTCTCAGGCTTATGCCAACCAGGCAATGAGTCTTTCCGCTGCCGTGGAAAAAGCCAGGGTTGAAATTGGCGTCCTGATTGAAGCGGAAAAAATGGGTCGGGAAGTGGATCTCTTCCGGGAGTTCAGCGACTGCTGGGAGCGGTTCCGGCAAATAGACCAGGAATTGTTGCCGTTGTCCGTACAGAACACGAACCTGAAGGCATACGAGCTTTCGTTTGATTCAGAGCAGAAAGCCGTCAACCAATTGGAGGAGTCACTTAACACCCTGATGAACACCAGTAGTGAAAACGACAAATCCTGTAAAATCACAAAATTGTCGCTGCGGACCCTGATCGCTGCGCTTAAAATTCATGCGCTTCAATCCCCCCACATTGCCGAGAGCCGGCCTGAGAAAATGGATGAGATCGAGACAACGATTCAAGCACAGAATGCGCTGATCAATCAGTCTTTGGATGCCCTGTCATTTTTGATGAATCCGAAAGGCAAGCCGCTAATTGATGCGGCAAGTGCGGCCTATGCCGAGTTCTGGCGGATCAACACGGAAGTGATGAAGCTGTCCCGCCAGAACAGCAACGTCCGGTCCCTTGCCTTGTCCCTGGGTCAAAAACGCAACGTCACCATTCAGTGCCAGGATTCTCTGGAAGCTCTCGAAAAAGCCATTCAGAGTAAGGTTTATAAAGCAACAAGATAAGTCAATAGGTCATCAATCATAAGAATTATCGCCTATTGAACCGTTTCTCACGGAAACGTTTTCGCGGCCTTACACACGCGACGCTTCATCTGTTTTATCACCGACGAAAGGTAGATAAAATCATAACAGAATCTGGAATGGGACTCTCTGAAAAAACCGGTAAGTGCCTTGCCATCCTCGTTGTGGATGACGAGCCGAATATCCGCAAGGTGCTGTCCATGGCGCTGGAGGCCGAAGGGCATCAAGTGACGTCTGTCGGAAATACCAGAGATGCCCTGCTCGAATCAAACCAGCGCTTTTTCGATCTGGCGTTCGTTGATCTGCGGCTTGGAGCGGAATCCGGGATGGAACTGATCCCGGCGCTTAGGGCGGCTTGCCCCTGGTTGAAGATCGTCGTGATCACAGCCTATGCCTCCATCGACTCGGCTGTCGAGGCCATGCGGCGCGGCGCATTTGATTATCTTCCAAAACCCTTTACCCATGACCATGTGGCCCTTCTGGTGCAGAAAGTATCCGAAGTGCGTTTGCTGGAGCAAAAGGTGGAAGCGCTGCAGGGGGCTTTGAGTGCGGATGTTCCGGAAGCAGACCTTGTCAGTCCGAGTCCGGCCATGCAGCGAACCCTGGCAATGGCGCGCCGGGTGGCGGACAGCGACACAACGATTCTTATCTGCGGCGAAAGCGGCACGGGCAAGACGCTTCTGGCACGCGCCGTTCATTCCTGGAGCCATCGCGCTGCAAAACCCTTCGGAGTTGTCTCTTGTCCTTCACTGTCGCTTGAACTCCTCGAAAGCGAGCTTTTCGGACATGTGAAAGGCGCATTTACCGG
>CAIVVZ010000002.1 GCA_903909505.1 uncultured Desulfobacteraceae bacterium | reverse complement strand
ATTGGCGCCAGCTATGGATATTCCATGCAGGAAATCCGCGCGGCAATGTTTGTCGGCCGCAGCTTAACCCAACGCCAAGCCAATGCGACTCGAAGAGCGAATGACCAAAAGGTCAACCGACTCGCTTGGTTTGGAGATAGTTCAACAAACATTTTGGGGCTCACCAACAACCCAAATATTCCTGCCGCATCGGTGCCTGCCGATGGTTCTGGCGGATCTACTCTTTGGGTCAATAAAACCCCCGACCAAATCCTGCGGGATATGAACCAATTGGCCAATGGAATTGTTGCTTTGACGAATGGGGTGGAGATGCCGAATACGCTGATCCTTCCCATTGATCCATATACTAAGATTTCTTCAACGCCTCGCTCTGCAAATAGCGACACAACCATCTTGGAATACTTCATTCAAAACAACCCATTCATTACCACAGTGGACTGGGTTCCTGAATTGAAAGGAGCCGGACCTGGCGGTGTGGACATCATGATCGCTTACGAGAAAAACCCGGATAAACTCACGATGGAAATCCCGATGCCCTTTACTCAATATCCGCCTCAAGAGCGCGGCCTTGAGTTTGTGATCCACTGCGAATCTCGCTATGGAGGGGTCATTATTTATTATCCTCTCTCATTGTCCATCGGGGAGGGAATCTAATGGCTTTAGTTAGGTACAACGGTAAGAACGTCTACTATTGTAACTTTACGAGCCGCCTGATGCCGGGGATCAATGAGATTCCGGAGGGCGAACTCAAAGCCCTCCTCCTCCATCCTCTGTTTCAATGGAGAGTTGAAGAAGGGATCGTCGTCATTATTCCCGAATCTCCAGAGAAAGAAGCAGATGGCAAGAAGACGGTCAAGGAGATGATGAAGCTCATCCCTCAAATTTACGATCACGCTTATCTCCAGCGAATCATCGAAGGAGACGGACGGGAAAAGGTGGTCGATGCAGCTAAAAAGCAGCTTCATAAAATTTCTCATCAAGCTGAGGGAGAAGAAAATGAGCATTTCGGATCCAATTCCAATACCAAACCAGAAGATTCTTGATACGTTGTTTGTGATTGCGCCCCAATTTTACACGACGGATCCAGTCAAATTAGCCAACTACAATACCATGATTGGATTGCTCCGATATCAGGTCAATGAAGAGCTATTATCCTGCGGCGGCGTATTGGCATATGTCTATCTGCTAGCTCATTGGCTGCAACTCCAAACCAGTCCGCAGACTGGAGTAGCAACCAATCTCAGCGAAGGAGAGCTTTCGATCGGCCTGGCGATCTCTCCAGACTCTTCGATTCTGAATGCAACTCAATACGGCAGGCTCTACAAGGATTTGATCAAACGAACCGTTATCGGCTCGACAGTGACCAACTTACCCCCACATTTAACGGTGATGAATGCGTATTGTTGTCAAAGATAAAGATTTAGGATTTGAAGAAATTCAAAGGCAGATGGCTTTGCTGGATGGCTCCCATGTAAAAGTGGGCTTCCAAGAAGGTACTGTTACAAAACCGCAGGTGAAAGGCCAAAGAAGAAAACCCGCCGGGCTATCGCTTCCTCAGATTGCAGCCGAGAATGAATTCGGCACCCAAATCATTCCGGCCAGACCATTCATGTCCACCAGTTTTGATGAAAATAAAGCGTTAATCAACAGGGCGATTCAGGGAGAATACAAAAAAATTGCCGGAGGAACCGGCACGACGGAAAGATCTTTGGGGCTCATCGGACAATTAATGACCAAGCTGATCGTGCAGAAAATTCGAGCAATTGTTTCCCCGCCGAATTCGCCCAGAACGATCGCAATCAAGAAAAGCTCAAAACCGCTCATCGACTTTGGACAAATGATCCAATCCGTTCGTTACAAGGTGGTGCTCAAATGACATCGCCCTTCGAAATCTTTCGATCTCCCGTGACACTGAGACGCTTTCAAAGCGGCGGCTATTCGAATGGACGCTGGACCGATGGGATATATACCGACATGCCAATTACTTCGAGCATTCAGCCAATGAAAGGCGAAGAAATGCAAGAGCTGCCCGAAGGAAGGAGAGAGTCCGAAGGATACAGACTCTTTACTTCGGCTCTGATCCATACCGTGACAGATGTGAATCCAGATCTCGTCCTTTTCTTGGGCAAAACGTTCGAGGCAGTGCAAGTCTTGCCATGGCAAAACAGCCAAGCTCTGGGACTGGTTCATCACTATCAATATATTGTTTTACGATTAGAGGGACAATAATGAAAGCTAAAGTCATATCTGAGATGGATTATTCAATTTTAGAAACAAGATTGAATGAGTTTTTAAAAGAAATCAAAGACAACGAATGGCGTTTGTTCGACATCAAATATGACACGTTTTACGTGCCGAGCCTCGAAATGGAAGGTCATCAGCTCCATTCCGTTCTTGTTCTCTATGGAGATCGGAAGAATGCCGCTTAATTTCGAAACGATTAAAACCAATCTCTACAACTGGGCTTTGGCAAACTGCCCAGGCTGTTCAGTCGTTTTTTTGAATGAAAACGCCCCGCGTCCTGCACAGCCGTATGTGACTTTGTTTTTAAGCTCTCTGAATCAGGTCGGAGAAGATTATACCCCGAGAGCAGATAGCAATGGGTTTGTCGACGTGGTAGGCGATCGAGAATTCACTCTGCAAATCCAGACTTATGGGAGCGACTGCATCACACGTCTTGAAAATCTGAGAAGCAGTCTGCAGATGCAAACGGTGCTGGATGGATTGCGCACCCATGGAATTGTGTTCGTACATCATTTCGGCATCAATGATACGACGGAACTGCTCGATTCTCGATTTGAAAAAAGGGCTGCCATGGATGTCCTCTTCAGAATGGGCCAGGATTACCAAGACAATCTCGGTCTGATCGAATCTGTTGAAATAGAAGAAGTTTATCAAGATGCGGGCGAAAGCGTGGTTTACGATCACACGATCGCGATACCTTAGGAGGAGAAAATGCCATTAAGCGACATCGTCAATGTACAAATCACTCGAGATACTCAAGCTGTGTCGGAAGCAGGCTTTGGGCTGCTGATGATTTTGGGGACTCATAAGAGAT
>CAIVVZ010000001.1 GCA_903909505.1 uncultured Desulfobacteraceae bacterium | reverse complement strand
TCGCGCCAGGTTAATCATCTGCTGCAACTGATCTCCAAAGATTTCGTAGAACGGTGTGATCAGATCGGGGTAAATACCATTGCCATCGGTAAGCTGACCGGCATCCGCGAAAAGATCGACTACGGCGAGCGCCTTAACCAGCGCCTGCACGCCTGGCCCTTTGCCAAGCTGACGAACATGATCACGTATAAAGCAAAGCGATATGGAATCCAGGTCATTCAGGTCGATGAAGCTTATTCTTCTCAAACCTGCCATGCCTGCCGTAAAGTCGCCAAAGCCAATCGCAAAACCCGCGGATCATATGCCTGCGCCTGTGGCTGGCATACCCACGCGGATGTCAATTCATCGGCCAATCTCTTCCAATCGGCCTTCCAGGTATCTCCCTTAACCCGGAGTAGTGGGGATGTGGCTTCCCCCGTGGTCGTGTCGCTGATTACTCAGCGGCATATGGTCTGCGAAGCCTGATGCCCCCGCTTTTCAAGCGGGGGAGTGGGCATGTTCACGAAGTATATGGACCTGAACGGGAACGAAAAAATTCTGGTTGAGTCCGGTTTTCAATTCCGGACTTATAAGAATGTATTGAGGCGCAGCTCCCTCGTCTTCCTCTTGCAGTTTCTGGGGATGATGATTGCCGTCTCTTTCACCACGGTCGCATATTGGATGATTGACGCCTTTCAGGCTGAATACGTGGGCCTGGGAGACTTTTCTTTGCTCGTGACTATCTTCTTTGTTGCGTTGCTCCCCTGCTTCGTAATTTTCTTCTTCGCTGAGTCGATTGGAAACGGCGTCCGGCTGGTTAGGGAACATACGAATTTCTGGTTTAGCCGCTTTGTCGTAACTTCAGAACGGGTCGATATAATCACCCCTGAGCGCCGGCGCAATCCTTTTTCAACCAGGATGTTTGTGGGCTCAGTCGCTGCTCGCGATATTGAGGACGCTCGGGTCGTTTTTTGTGACATATCGAAGAATGAGCTTCAATTCCCGAAAATCGTCGTGAAATTGAAGAGCTCCGCGCCAAATATGCCGTCTACTTTTGAGCTTGCGGGTCTAGAAAATTCGGCTGAGTTTTTGTCGATGATCCAATCCCTGGCCGCCAGTTCCCAATCCCAAACAGGGTAACACTGTGCAGTATTGAAAACCATTAACCTTTATCGAGAGCCTGAAGAAGCGTCGTCCTTGCATAGCTCGCTTAAAGACTATTATGCAAAAACTGGAAATTCCTTCAACGGACATTGATTGTTCTATACTAGTGAAAATTCATTATTGGGTAGTCTTCTATGTCAGATGTTTTCAGGTATTTCAAGGTTTTTGAGGCACTGGCGGATATCTTCAGGGGCAGTTACCCTATCCTGGATAGCCCGATAGAGCACAAGATGTGGAAGGAATTTATAGCCTTCGGCCTAGTTCCGGTTACCCAGGTTTCTGCTGGTACGTTCAGAACGGATATTGTTTTGAAGTTCCCTGCTATGGCCATGAGCAATACCTCAGCTCGAGTGGTTGTGGAGCTGGACGGGAAATCCTATCATCACGGTCTGGTTGATGATTTCCGCTATGACTTCCTCTACGCCAACCTCCGGATCCCAATTTGCCACGTGCAGGGCAACTTTGCTCAGTATGCACCTCAGTTGACCGCCCTCAAGATCGTCGATATCTTTTTCCCTGAGATGCGCGATAGGGCGAATGGATCGGATCTCTTTTCCAGGTATATGGGATGCTTTTTTAGAATCGTCGAGAATGAAGACGTTCTCAATGTTTTCTTGAGGAGAGCAGGTCTGC